>CAZTDF010000020.1:0-26118 GCA_964612465.1 uncultured Pirellulales bacterium | reverse complement strand
AAGTGGGTCATCGACAGTATCGAGAAATGTCTGCCCAAAGCCGAAGAGTGCGGCGTGATCCTCGGCCTGGAGAACCACTGGGGTTTGGCTCGAACTCCCGAAGGATTATTGAGAATCGCCAATGCGATCGACTCACCCTGGCTGGAGATACTGCTCGATACGGGTAACTTTCTCGAAGATCCTTACGACAAACTCGAAATGTGTGCTCCGCAGACAGTTTTCATGCAGGCCAAGACCTACTATGGCGGCGGTTTGTGGTACACCCTCGATTTAGATTATCCGCGTATAGCGCGAATCATGCGGAAGCACAATTTCCGCGGCTATGTCTCGCTCGAATTCGAAGGAAACGAAGACTACAAGACGGCGATTCCCAAGAGCCTGGCCCGGCTGCGAAAGGCGTTTGCTTAGTATCGTTCATGCTCGGTTGACTTCTTTAAGCCATTGTTCGTGCAGGCTGGTCAGCCGTTTGACTATTTCGGGATGTGCTTCGGCCAGATTTTTTGTTTCGGTTACGTCCTTGGCCATGTTACTAAGGAAGTTCTCGACTTTTGAGATTTTTTTGCCTTTGTAATCCGTTGCCGGGCCGTTGTGGACCAGCTTCCAGTCGCCCTGGCGGATCGCCCAGTGTTTGCCGGTCTCCCAGTGGAGAACATCGTGCGGCGTGGGGGCATCCGGCGACTCGATTACCGGGACAATGCTCTTGCCGTCGATGTTGACGTCAGGAGGTTTAACGCTGCAGTATTGTGCAATCGTTGGCATCCAATCGATGCTTGCGGCCATCTGACCGCGGACAGCATTTTGATCGATGTGGCCGGGCCATGAGACTATGCACGGGACACGAAGACCGCCTTCCCAGAGGGTGAACTTATGACCGCGGTAGTCGCCGGAATTGCCGCCGCCCCCGAATGTCCGCTGCTCGACGGAATGACCGTGGTCGCTGAGCCAGATAATCAGGGTATTTTCACGCAGGCCCGATTCGTCCAGGTGCCGGACGACTTCGCCTACCATTTCATCCATTGTGGAAACGAACGCTGCGTACATTTTTCGCGGCGCATCGAGATGCTCATATTTTTTCCGCCACTTTTCTTTTCCCTGCAACGGGTAGTGCGGCATGTTGATTGCCCAGTATAGAAAGAACGGTTCGTCTTTGTGCCCGTCGATGAATTTCTTACATTCGTCGACCATGAGATCGCCGAAGAACTCGCCGTCGCGCCAGACTTCTTTGCCGTTACGCCACAGGTCGTGCCGGTTGGGGCCCTGCCAGTAGAAAAAGTGCGAGTAGTTATCGATGCAGCCGCCCATGTGCCCGAATGAATAATCGTAGCCCTGTCCGTTCGGCATGGTCTCGGGCGTATAGCCCAGGTGCCATTTGCCGACGTGGCCTGTTGCGTAGCCTGCCGATTTCATCATCTCGGCGATGGTGACCTGTTCGGTGGGCATTCCGGTGCGGCCTTTATCCGATGGGGCGTTGCTAAGAAGTCCGGCGCAGCGGGGATACCGGCCGGTCATAAGCGCAGCACGGGATGGTGAGCAAACCGGCGCACCGACGTAAAACTGGGTGAATCGCGTGCCTTCGGCGGCCAGGCGGTCGAGGTTTTCCGTGTACAGGTCTTTGGCGCCGTAACAGTTGACGTCTATCGAGCCCTGGTCGTCGGTGAAAATCAGCACGACATTGGGTTTGCGAGCGGCCTTTTGCCTGCCGAACACTGCTTTTGGCATCATCAGCGAGCCGGCGGTAAGGCCCAGCACTTTGAGAAAATCCCTTCTGGTTTGTTTGCCCATATCCCTGTTTCTTTTTTCTCAGTAATCCTTAAAATTCCTCATCCATTGAGGCCAGTCGCTCGCCCAGACACCGCCTGCTTTTGTCCAGGGGCCTTCTGTGTTGTAGCCACGATGCCATTTTAGTGTCCATAGCTCTTTAAGGCCAACCTTTCTCGCGGAGAAATCCATAAAGAGGCAGTTTATTGCTCCATTGTGCCGATTGATACAACATCGGGCCATGTGGTTACCTGACCAGGCCGCAAACTCAGAGGCAGCAGGAGAGTCCTTATGTAATGGCCAGAGATCGAAACGCAGGGCTTCCATAAAGACGGGCACATTGCTTGCACCGGCTACGCTGGGCGTTCTCCAACCGTCAACAGCAGGCACGCCGCCCTCATAGGTCCAACCGGGTCGTATGGCGAGGACATAACCATTTAGGCCGTAGCTGCCGGCAATGCCATCTCTGCACAGATTGCTGTTATCCGAGCGAGTATATATGCCCCAGGCGTTGAATGTATTAAACGTCGGTCGATAAACACCATATTCGCCGCGAATTGGCTTTTTGGCCGTCGGGCAGAACCATAACCTGTTTTGTTTGTAGCTCTGATAGCGCTCCTCAAGATCAGCTATCCACCAATATCCCGGAGTACCGACGGCACCGCTGTAGAAATAGCCGTTGTTATTATTTGTATACGTCTGAAAGATAGCACCCCATTTAAACAAGTTTGAAAGGCAGACCATGTCCTTAGCTCTTCTGCGGCCGCTGCTTCCGATGGCTCCGATGTTTAGAAGCAGAAAAGCTATACAACCCATAACGACGAGAATATCTCTATTTGTGAGAGCAAATTTTGTTTTCATGATTGCTCCATATTTTTCTGTTGATTTTTCAATAATCTTTAAATTTTCTCATCCATTGAGGCCAACCACTTGCCATTAGCTGCTCTTGCCCGGATATCTCCCTGTCGTTTGGATCCGGCCCTACTCATTCCTGCACATATAGCCTCTCGCCATGAATCTGATGTCCTCGCCCTCAGCAGGTGTGGCAAAGTTGAATTGATGGCTCTCAGACATTTCGATAGTGCTCCAGTCCGACCAACTCTTCATTTGCACATGGCCGTCCGCAAAGCCCAAAGTGGTTTTGCAGTTGTGCCAGAGTGCGAGCGGATCCACCCAACTTGGTTTTATGGGATTCATGAGCCAGGAACCGATGTTCCATCCTCTGGCGTCGGCTTCCTCCACAAACACATATTTGGTGGCGGGTTTTCTTATTTGACTGTATTTAATGGCGGGTTCGTACCACCACGACATTTCTATTTCTCCATTCATGCTGTCTGCTATTGAATAGCTGCGAAAGGCCTGCTGGTCCGATATGGAAGTTCTCGTGTCGGCCGGACAGTGATATACGTTCACATTTCCGACGTAAGGGAAGAGCGCACCTTTTCTTATGCCCTGCTTTTCATACTCGATGGTGTCCCCGCCCATCCTGGATGGACTCCACACCCAATCCTGCCATCGGTAATATTCATTTCGAGTGGACGCTCCAACCAAAAGTCCGTCATTGTCATCCGCATATATAAGCCATGCATCTGTTAGGTGCTTTACATTGCTAAGGCAAACCATCTCCTTGGCTTTTCTTCGCCCGCTGCTGCCGATGGCTCCGATAGTCATCAGCAGAAAAAGCACACAGCCAAAGACAACAAGGAAATCTTTTTTCCCAAAGTTTACTTCGTGTCTCATAATCACCAGATAAAGTAACGTTTATTAATGACTTGGCACATAACCTAATCTTCCCCATACACCTTTCTGCATCCTGTACAAATCCTGAAAATCTTCAGGTGTTTCAGGTTGCATCTGGTGCCATGGATTAGCCATTCTGCCGGTTTCTATTGTCTTTTTGCCTTGCCACGTCCACGGTTCGGCGTGTCCATCTGCAAACGAAAGATTCGTTCCCTCACCGTGTCGCACGGGTGGGGGATCCCACCATGACTCATTAAGATAATGAACGGCATAACTATCCGGAGTTGTCCGGCCTTCATCAATAAAGACGATTCTCTGTGAAGGACCCGGAATCCGAATGTCGGTCTTGTTTTTGATCCAGAGTACTGTCTCTCCGACTATTACTCCGCTATTACCAGCGTATGTTCCGTTCCTGTGAAGACCATTCATTGAATCGACAATCGTATAGTGCCGCATATTCGACGGGGCACCGCTCGGGCAGCGGTAAAGTTTCACGTCCCCGCAATATGGCCAAAGCGCTCCTGCTCTAATAGCTTTCAGTTGGATGTCCTCAGGCAGCGTTTCTCCTATCATATAACCTGGTGCAATTCCGTCGCCTGTCCACCACAATTCGCCTTTGTGCATACCAGATCTGGGAACAGGCGCCGTACCATTTGCTCCTTCGGATGCCTCGCCGTTCACGATTTTTCCGTCGTTCTCATCTGCGTACATGTTCCATACAAGCGTAAGCTGCTTCAGATTCGCAAGACAGACCAGACGTTTGGCTTTCCCGCGCCCGCCGCTGCCGATGGCTCCGATGCTTATCAGCAGAAAAACTGCACAACCTATGACTACAAGGATTTCTTTTTTTGTAAATCTGGATTTATCTTTCATGATTTTATTGCTCATTACTATAACCAATAATCCGTTTAATTCAGCCAATAAGTCGCCAACAGTGTCATGTCAGTGACGTTTATAGCCCCATCTGAATTTAAGTCTGCGGGCCAGTATAGATCGGGTACCTGGTCTTCTGAGCACTCAGGCGTGATAGCATAGACCTTGTTGTTCTCATACGTAACCAGCAGCGAATTGTCCTTCGAATCGGCAACTATCAATAAATTGTCCGCTATGACGGGGAAGTTCAGCCATGCCTCGCTCTGGAACCGGGCAATTTCCTCGCCATCAAGATTGAGCACATAGAGGTTGCCATCGTCACATGCGGCGTAGATGTTGCCGTTATTGCTAATCGTCAAGGTGAATCCACCCATGTCACCCAGCCGGGTCGCCCATTGAATTTCGCCGGTTGGATCGACTGCTCTTAAGTACGGATCATCAAAGCTTACGTAAATTGTGCCGTCCGGACCTAATACCGGCTCAGACCAGCCATCTGCTTCGCCATAATCTTGCGCATAATTCGGATCGAACCAACCGCTCTGTGGATCGGCCAAATCTGCCGACCAGATAATACTGCCGCTTTGGGGATTGATTGCGTAAAGGTTGGTGTCGTACAGCAAGGTTTGGTATATTGTGCCGTCTTCCGCGATAACAGGTGAGGCGAAGGGCCAGCCTTGAGATTCGAAGTTGCATGTCCATTTTATAGAGCCGTCGATGGGATCAAGTGCATACAAATTCGGGTCGTATAGTCCGGCGATATAGACGGTTTCGTCGGCGCCGATTGCCGTTGAGGCAAAAATAGAGCCTCTCAGCACCTCGCCGGGCCCCTTTGTTTCAAAGCTCCATAACTCGCTGCCGTCCCGGTCCAGAGCGTAAAGAACACCGTCCTGCGAGCCGACGTAAATTTTGCCGTCTGCCGATACGGCTGGGGACGAGTAGACGAAGCCCTCTGTGTCGTGTGTCCAGCTCAGGTTACCGTTAATATCAATAGCATAAAGTCTGCCATTTAGTCCTCCGACATACATGGTGCCGTCAGGGCCTATGGTTGGTGAGCTTATGAGCGGCGAATTCGCATCGTAACTCCAGATGAGTAAGCCATTTGGATCAAGAGCGTACAATTTGCCGTCTTCGCAGGGGATGTACATTCTGTTATCGACGCCGACAGTAACGCTTGCCGATACGGCCCTTGTGGTTTCGAACTGCCATTTGATACAGCCGGACTCCGGCCCGTTGCTGTTACTCAGGCCGGTACGGGTGAAATTGCCGCCGAGTGATTTCCATTTTGACTCAACCGCAACACCGGGCGAATACGGCCTGATGGTGAATACGCCGCTTTGAGTGCAAATGACGCCGGGATCGGGAATGCTGGGAATAACTGAAACCAGACAGTTGCTGGAATCGACCGTCTCAGGCAGAGCACACATTTTGCCGCTGGTATCGGGGATATTTTTTTCAATTGTTTGCCAGTCGGCGCCGCCATTGGTACTGATTAAAATATCCACGGCACCGCCGGCTCTGCCGGACCATTGGATTTCGTGTGTGCTTCCGGAAGTCCAAACCTCTCCGCCGGCAGGCTTGGTGACATGTATTTCCGGCACGACCTCATCGGCTCCAATATCAATCCTCCCGCCCAGCACACGCAACTGGCCGTCTATGTCCAGTTTATCGTTATCGACAAAGTCAAGGTCACCTGCATTGATACAGGGAGAGTCAGGCAGTAAATGGTAATCCCCTCCCTCAGAATCGACTGGATACAGCACATAATGCGGTTTCTGGTTTATGTTGCCTCCTGTCCCGGCAAGGTCGAAAGGCTCGGCAAATTCGTCATATTCTCCTTCGAAGATGTAAGCTTCTCTCACACACGAGTAAGTCACCAGCGATGGCTCTATTATCAGCAAACTGCGGTAATCGCCGCTCCAGATTATTGTATTGTAGATAACGGCTCTTGTATCCCAACAGTCGATTTCGTATGCCGGAGTTTCATGCTCGCTCCAATTATGTGCAATCGTACAGTTGCTTATTGTGCTTATAGCTTCTGTAGGTGTATAACTTCGAATCATTATGCCGGGACCATAATCGGCCTGGTTGTTAATAATAAAGCAGTTGTCGATAGTAGCCTGACAGTTACCTATCAGCGCGATTCCGCCTCCACAATGAATGGTAGTTGTTGTTCCGCTTATTCCTCCTGTACGAGACCGTGTGCCAGTTTGTATAAATCCATTTCCTGTGATATTGCAGTGCCGTATAGTAGGGGAACTATTCAGGCAGAGGATGCCGCCACCGGCTTGTCCTGATACCTGTCCATTATTGTAGGAGTAATCGACATTCATTCCGCCTCCATTGGTCAGCGTGAATCCCTCTAAAACGCTGTTGCTGCTTTCACCTGTAAAAAACACTACACAGCAATCTCTCTGTCTGCCGTCAATGATAGTGTTTTTGACCGTATTGAAGTTGCCCGGGTTGCTGCTGCGGACCGTTATTGCCTTGCCCATGAAGTCTATATTTTCATTGTATGTACCGGCTTCGGCGATAACCGTATCACCATTATCGGCCGCATTTATCGCTGTTTGAATTGCGGAATATTGGCTCGGAACCAGCCGCTCTGTGGCGATAGCGGCACTAACGATTGATAACGAAATCATTATAAGAATTGTTTTTTTCATTATTCTCTCCCTGTTAACTTTCACATTTTATATTAGGCTTAAATCACCCAAAATTATGTTTTTGAAAAAGTACGAAACATAAAATTCATAATTCTCAATATAAAAAGTCCATGTCCTACTCCATTCGTTACACTTTTTTTTGCCGAATATGTAAATAAGATGAGACATTTGTTTATATATTGACAGAGGTTTAGTTTTCTGCAAATTCAGGGAGAATTAAAAGTGTCCATTATTTCTTCCAGAAACCTATTATACGCTGTAAAAACTCACCTTGAGTTCCTCGTCAATGATTTTTTCCTGTTTGCCGTTGGGTCGCATTGCACAAACCCGTCCATATGTCCGATATTGTAACAGAAAACGGGTTGGTATGCAATTTTAAATTTGCATTGAAGTTCCTTATAATGGTTATCTGCAGCGGTTTTTTGTTGACAGAGAAGGTATTTACTAATACTATATAGTTCTACGGACGAATAATAGGAATGAATTATAGTTTTTGTCCGCATTTGGCGGGCAAAAAACGCCCCAATATGGGTGATTTGGAGGTAAGGGCCGCCTGAGATAAATCTTATCTGTGTGGCAGCCGAAGGTTTTTTTGGTGAAACGAACGCAGTTTTTGGAGATATTTTGATGTTAAAAGCAAAAACAGCCATAGCAATTTTGGCAATACTATATCTTGGATTCAGCAGCTGTTCTGCCCAAACACTGGAGGAGAACTGGAATGATTTTCTGCATTATACGAAAATAGGCCGATTCGATATGGCCAAAGGGCATGCTCAGGCGATTCTCGGCAGTAATCCCGATCCTGTTAAGCTGCTCGAACTAAGCAGGGCCAATCAACAGGGTTACCAGATATTGGTCAGAGTCAACGATGTCGCCCCCGATGCCGAATTAGCCGATTTGAGCGGGAAAGTTCTTGCCCTCATCGAGCAGGGCAGATTCATAGAGCGGACCGAGCCTCGAATTATCGCAGAGGAAGTAAGAAGATTAAGCGGTACTGACCGTGGCTGGCTTACGGCAGTAAAGCGACTGCGTAATGCCGGCGAATACGCTATCCCGTTTATGCTTGATGCAATGGCGGACAGCTCCCGCGAGAAAGAGCTGTCGGATATTGTCCGGGCACTCCCACAGATCGGCAGAGATGCGATAAGGCCGCTTGCCGCCGCCCTGCAGACGGATAATGTGCCGCTCAAAGCCCAGATTATAACGGCTCTCGGCAAGATCGGCTATCCGCAATCGCAGGCCTATTTGAAGTACGTTATCGAGAATGAAGATTCAGCCCAACTTCGTGCAATGGCACAGGAAAGCATCAGGCAAATCAATCAGGATATGCTGCAAGTTCCGGCCGCCCAGTTGTTCTACGAGCTTGCCGAGAAATATTATTATCATGCCCAATCTTTGGCCCCGGCCCAGGACGCCAGTTTTGCAAATGTCTGGTTCTGGGATTCCGACGCCGAAAAGTTGGTTCGGGAAGAGGTTGATCAAAGTTACTTCAACGAGCTTATGGCAATGCGGACGTGCGAGTGGGCTCTCAAGGCCGATTCGGGATTCGGCTCGGCCATTGGGCTCTGGCTGGCGGCCTTTTTCAAGGCCGAGTCCGCCGGCGTTGAAACGATGCCCGCCTATTTCGGTGAACGTCACGCCGATGCACTTGTTTATGCTACGACAGCAGGCGTTGAATATCTCCATCAGGCGCTTGCTCGTGCCGTCAAAGACAATAATGCTCACGTCGCACTTGGTGTTATCGAGGCGTTGGCAACAACCGCCGGTGAGAAGTCATTGCTTTATCAAATGGGTCCGTCTCAGCCGCTGCTTCAAGCCCTGTCATTCAATGATCGGATGGTCAGGTATAGTGCCGCGATAGCCATAGGTGCAGCCGGCCCCAAGGAAGGATTTGCCGAAAGCAAGCTTGTCGTTGCGAATCTCGCCGAAGCGTTGGGCCAGAGTTCGCTGACTTCTGCGGGAGGTGCGAACGGCTGGAGCGAAGAGATAGCCGAAAACTATGCCGTCCGAGCGGCCGAAGCCATGCTCTCATTGGCCCAGGCCAGGAATTCCGTTCTTGATTTGTCTGCCGCTCAGCTTGCTCTTGAAAGTGCCGTGCGTGACGAGAGAATCCAGACTTTGGCCGGACAAATACTGGCCTATCTCGACAGCCCCGGTGCCCAGCGTGCAATCGCCGCAATGGCTCTTGAGGCCAACAATGCACCGGATGTGCGAATATCTGCCTTTATTTCTCTTGCAACTTCAGCCAAGCTGAACGCCAATATGCTGCCTGATGAGACGATTGATGCTATTTATGCGCTTATCAGCTCGGACGCAACCGACACCGAGCTTCGCAGTACGGCCGCCGCCGCTTATGGAGCATTGAATCTGCCCAGCCGAAAAGCAAAAGACCTGATCCTCGACCAGGCGAAAAGCTGATGAGGGAGTAAAATTACTTTACTTCTCTGTTAAAGTAAGTGGTTGAAATTTGCTTGTTATCTCCGTACGGGCGTAATTTGATTTATAGTGTCGTTATCCCGATCTATCCAATCTAAAAATTTTCATTCCTGCTATCCCCGGGGCCAATCTATTGTCTTGAATAGGCGTCCGATTCGCAAGATTGGATTGGAAAATTCGCTCTAAAAGCCCATTGCTGTCAGTGAGCGTTTTTGTTATTATGTGCGGATTCCATGAGTACCTGGACCTGTTGACGATAAATATCTGATCGACCAATTGAAAGGATTGCAAAATGGCTGTCGATGCAAATAAAGTATCCGCGTGCCTCGAAGAGTGCAGGCAGCACCTTACGACCGAGCTGCTTCCGTTCTGGCTGGATAGGTGCAGGGACGATGAGAACGGTGGCTTCATTACGCATTTCGATAAAGACGGCAACGACAGTGGCGAAGATGAGAAATCCATGCTCGCCCAGGCCCGCACCGTTTATTCCATGGCGTCCGCTCACCGGGCGGGATACGGTGACGGCAGATGTGCCGAGTACGCAAGCCACGGGGTCGATTTTCTTATCGACAAGATGTGGGACAGCGAACATGGCGGTTTCTTCTGGATTACCGACCGTGCCGGTAATGTCACCTGCGACAAGAAAATCCTCTACGGCCTGTCTTTCATAATGTACGCCCTCAGCGAATATACCATGGCCACCGGGGACCAGCGAGGCGAAGAATACGCTGTAAAAACCTTTGACTTGCTAAAGAAATATGCCGCCGACACCATGTATGGCGGCTACTTCGAGATGTTCGAGAGGAACTGGGACCTTTGCGGCCCAGGCCCGCAGGGCGGCGACCGAAAAACCCTCGATGTCCACATGCACCTTATGGAGGCCTTCACTACGCTCTATGAATGCACCGGCCAATCCATCCACCGGCGAACGCTCGTCGAGGACATCGACCTGCTCAACGAACGGATCCTTCACCCGAAATACGCCACCGGCATCCCGCAATTCACCGTCGATTGGAAAGTCGCTCCGCAGATAAAGTTCGATATCGTCTGGGGCTGGGATCGCTTTGCCGAAGGCGGGCAAAAAGACAACGCCGGGGATAATACCTCCGCGGGACACAATGTCGAGTTTGCCTGGCTGCTCGCCCACGCAACGGACATCATGGGAACAGGCTTTAAAGAGTACAGGGACATCATCAAGAAGGCGGCAGATCATGGGCGTGATAACGGCGTCGATTGGGAATATGGCGGCGTTTATGTCGAAGGCCCGCACGCCGGCGGCGTTTACGATATGGAAAAGGAATTCTGGCAGCAGGCCGAGGTGATGATAGGAATGTTGGAGGCGTGCCTGAGGTTCGGGCCCGAGGAATACTGGCCCGCCTATGAAAACGTGCACCGTTTCGTTTTCGACAAGATGATAAATCATCCCGTCGGCGAATGGTGGCCGCTGTTGACCAGAGAAGGCAAGCCTATTTGGACACACATGAGCCATTCATGGAAAGTCAACTATCATACCATCCGGTGTATGGTGGAATCCATCAAGCGGCTCGAAAAACTCATCGAAAAGCTTCGGTAGCGGGAATTTATATGGATTACGACGGCAGGTACAACGCCTTTGACCTTGGTCGAGTCAAAACGTATCCGTTGAATACGCGCTCGAATAAGGTTACGCTTGATGACCTTGTCCGGCCTGAAGACCTCGACGACCTGGCTATTGAGCTGCCCGACAAGACATGTGGCGAGATTGAGAATATTGCCCGGGCGATTGTTTCGTGCAGGCAGACCGGCGGGCCCGTTATTATTTTTACCGGCGCCCATTTGATTAAGAACGGTCTTGGCCTTCTGCTTGCCGAGATGGTAAAGCGCGGCCTTGTCAGTCTTGTTGCCGGCAACTGTGCTACGGCAATTCACGATTTCGAGCTGGCCCTGATCGGCCAAACCAGCGAAAATGTCCCGGACGCCCTGAGCAAAGGCCGGTTCGGGATGGCCCGTGAATTTGCTTACATGAATTACGCTATGACGGTCGGCAACAAATATAAACTCGGGCTCGGCGAATCGCTCGGCAGGACAATATGCGACGAAGATTTCCGCCGGGAGGTTCTTGCCTCGGCTGCGGAAGGCGATTTGCCGGATACTTTTACTCATCCCGAGGTTAGTCTCCTTGTCGCCTGCTACAAGAACAATGTTCCGTTCACCATTCACACTGGTATAGGTACGGACGTAATCGACCAGCATCCATCCTTTGACGGCCAGGCCAAGGGTGGCTGTTCCGGCAGAGATTTCCTTATTTACACGAACCAAATTGCCGGACTTACCGACGGCGGAGTGGTGCTCAACATCGGAAGCGCCGTAACCGGGCCGGAAGTTCTGCTCAAGGCCATCTCGATCGCCGCCAACACGGGCAGCGTCCCTAACGGCATTCTCACCGCCGACTTCGATCTGCGTGACGATGTGTCGCGGGCTTCCATGTGTCGCGGGCATCCTGCCCGCGATTCGAGGGCGGGACGCCCTCGACACGACGGGACGCCCTCGACACAAAGCGACGAATCTTCGCAGGGTTATTATTTCCGCGACCAGAAAAGCGTTGTCATCCGAATCCCACAGGCATTTGCCGGAAAAGGTTTTTACATACAGGGCAACCAGAAACAGACCTTTGCGTTGCTCTATAAGAAGACTATACAACTGTCGCAGCAAAAAGGTGTCGAACAATGAAAGAACAGCGCATCAGCGAAATCCTGGCTCGCATTAAGAATGTCAAAGTCGCGGTTTACGGCGATTTCTGTGTTGACGCTTACTGGCTGCTTGATCCCTGCGGTTCGGAAGTTTCGCTCGAAACCGGCTTGCAGGCCCAGGCGGTCGCCAGGCATAACTATTCGCTCGGCGGCGCATCCAACGTTGTCGCCAATCTTGCCGCTCTCGAGCCGGCGTCGATTCAGGTTATAGGTGTCGTCGGAGATGACATCTTCGGAAGAGAATTGGCTCGTCAGCTCAAAGAGCTGGGCGTTGATACGACCTATTTAGTCGTTCAAAAGGATAATTTCGACACGGTCACGTTCGGCAAGCCGTATCTTGAGGGCAACGAGCTGCCGCGGATGGACTTCGGTTTTTTTAACAAACGAACCGAGGCAACCGACCAGGCACTCCTCAAGGGCATAAAAAATGCCCTGCAGACGGCAGATGCCTTAATATTCAACCAGCAGGTGCCGGGCAGTATCACGAACGAATCTTTCATAGACTCCGCTAACGAGCTTTTTGGAAAGTTCAGGGACAAAGTGGTCCTGCTCGATTCCCGGCACTACGGCAGCAAATTCAGGGACATCTACCGCAAAACAAATGATTTGGAAGCGGCCCAATTAAATAATGTCGAAGTGAAACTGGACGATGTCCTGACACTGGCGGATGTGAAAAAATATGCAGGGAACCTTTATCGTCAGTTCAGCAAGCCGGTCTTTCTCACTCGCGGCTCAAGGGGGATCATCACGATAGATTCCGACGGCTACCACGAGGTGCCGGGTATTCAATTATTGAAAAAGCTCGATATCGTCGGCGCGGGCGATACGGTGACGAGCGCGCTGGCGTTATGCCTGGGAGCGGGTCTTCGTCCGGACGAGGCTGCTGAGTTCGCCAATATTGCCGCCGCTGTCACCGTCCAGAAATTGTTCCAGACGGGCACCGCATCGGGTCCGGAGATCCTCGAAATCGGCAAAGACGCCGATTATATCTATCAGCCGGAGCTTGCGACCGACAGGCGAGGCGCCCGTTATCTCGATGATACGGAAATAGAACTATGCTGGAAATCGATGCCCCAGGCCCGGATAAAGCACGCCGTCTTCGATCACGATGGGACAGTGAGCACGTTGCGGCAGGGCTGGGAGCAGGTAATGGCCCCGGTGCTGATCAGGGCGATACTCGGCGACAAATACGAAACCGCCGATGAGACCCTCTATCACCAGGTGCGAAACCGCGTCCTTGACTACATCGACCAGTCAACCGGCATCCAGACAATTGTACAGATGGAAGCTCTGGTCGAGATGGTCAAAGAATTCGGCCTTGTCCCCGGCGACAAAATCCGCGACAAATTCGGTTACAAGGAAATCTACAATGACGCTTTGATGGAGCTTGTCAACAAGCGCATCGAAAAATTCAAACGCAGCGAGCTTGATATTCATGACTACACCATCAAGGGCGCCCTGGAATTCCTGGAAGCCCTGCGGAATAAGGGCATAAAACTTTACCTGGCCAGCGGGACCGATTGCGACGATGTTGTCGCCGAGTCCAAAGCGCTTGGCTACGCGGAGCTTTTTGACGGCGGGATTTACGGCAGCGTCGGCGACGTGGCCAAATATTCAAAGAAGATGGTCATCGAAAAAATAATGACCGAAAACAACCTTCAGGGGACCGAATTAGCCGTCTTCGGCGATGGCCCCGTAGAGATACGGGAATGCCGCAAGCGTGACGGCATCGCTGTCGGTATCGCGACCGATGAGATCCGCCGCCACGGCCTGAACCCGGAAAAACGAACTCGACTCGTTAAAGCCGGTGCTCATATCATCGTTCCCGACTTCTCGCAGCAGGATAAATTATTAAAGTTGTTATTCTCAGAGTGACACACCGGCGTTCTTTCATGTGAGGTTAAAACATGCCGATATTTGAATACATGTGCAATAAATGCAGACATACGATGGAGTTTCTCGAAAAGACACGGACTCCTCAAAAACATACCTGCGATAAGTGCAACAGTTCCGATGTGCAAAAGCTGCTCTCGGGCTTTGCCGTCGGGCGTAGCAAATCAACAAGCCATGCCTGCGAGACGTGTTCGAGCGGTCCATGTCCGACCGATTTCTGCCCTAATAGCCTATAACGGCGAAAATCCGCCACTTGCTTTTCATAAACGGTTTGATCGCGGTCTTTCTACACCGTACGATTTACCCGGGTATCACGCTTTTTCAACTTCCGTGAATTGGTCTTTTTTTTTTCTCGGCTCGATATCGACAATCGAGCGGGCCTGCGTGTAGCCCGAAGCATCGAATGTCTGCGGGTTTTCCCGGCAGTTGTTTATGTCTGCGAAGAGCTTTTCGAAACGTTCGAGCGCATTGGACAAATCGGGCAGTTTTTTGAGGCATTTGCCGGTGTTCTCAACAAGGAATTCTGCCGGTTTGTAGTGGTCAAACGAGCCTAAATCTAACTCTGCGGCTGCGAAGTGCTCTTCGACCTGTCGGACAAGGCGTATCGCCTGACCGTCGTTGTTTACGGATTCGCCCGGTGCCCTCAGCGACAACCGCTTTTTTCGCGGCAGTTTGTAGCAAAGATTGACGAGCGCGAAATAAGTCGGCCAGCCAATCAAATCCTCAATGCTCCCTTCCCCGTTATTGGTATATTTATCCATCGTAAGAATGCCGCAGTCTCGCAAAAGCTCAGACTCGCGGAGTTGCTTGAGTCTCTTTTGTCCCCCGTCCATATCCATCAGCACTACGACGTTGCCCTGGTTGGCTCCGAATAGGCCCAGGAAGGCGCCGATTTTCTCGCCGCCACCGCATGGCACAATCTTCCATGAAGAATCCAATCCGGCCCGGCCTTTCTCGTTCAGCCGGGTTGAGAACCAGTTGAGATAAAACGCCTCGGTCATACTCTCGACAAGCAGCGTTTTATGCCCCGTGACCATCGACCGCATCATTTCGTAGCCCAGCGCCGCACGCAGCGGGATAAGGGTATCGGTGTCTGTGCTGAGGACTTTTTCGCCGACCTTCGTGCCGAGGTATATTTCCCTGCCGTCATCTCCTGTCGAGATAATGTCTTCGACCGTTCGGGCCCGCTGCAGGTTATTGGGATCGACCATGAACGGCGAATGGGTCGTGTAAATCACCTGATAATTCGGCTCAAGTTCCTGCGAAATATATCGGAGAAGGTCTTCCTGCGCTTTTGCGTGCAGCCCGATACCGGGGTCGTCCAGCAATACAAAGAGATTGTCCCCGAAGGTCCTTTTGACCTGGGAGAACCACACGAGGAAGGAAAAGAACCATGCGAAGCCTGTGCTCCGCTCGTCGAAATTCAGCGTCAGGTTATGTCTGGTATTGAGGATACGCGTCTCCAAAATCTGTCCCTGGTCGAATGGAGGCGGATCCTGTAGTTTTCCGGGGTGTAGCAGGAAGGAAACTCGCAGAGTTGTGTTCTGGCTCCAGTATCTGGAAATCTGCTCGGTAATCGGCGCCGAGGCAGCCTCCAGGTCCGCAATTAATTCCTCGGAATTATCGATGCTCGATAAGTGTTTGGGTTTTGTCCCCACCAGGTCGAGCAGTGCCAGGAATACGCGTTCCGGGCCCGAGAGCTTGCCTCGCTCCTGTTTTTTGATAATATAGTCGATAGCGATTCGGCCATCCATGATGTTGCACTTGGAGAAATAAAGGAACTTCGGTAAAAGCTTCTCCATTTTTACCTGGACTGATGCCGGCATCGAATCTTTATGCGAAGTCTCGTCGTTTACAAATACCCATCGTTGTCCCGGATAGTAACCTTTGCGGATTTCCACAATTCTGGATTTTACGGCACCGGTACCGAGTTGATCCACGAGCGCTTTTACGTCCTTATCTTCGAGCTCCCATCGAGTGATTAACGCCTCGTCAGGCGTGGCACTTGTTCGGCGCTCATATTCCTTACGCCGCCGCCTCGGATACTCCAGCAGAACATCAAATTCACCCAGTTCGGCTACATCCGAATTCATCTTGTGCAGAGCCTCGAGCAGCGAGGTTTTGCCTGCTTCGTTTTTCCCAACAAGACACGTCACAGGGCAAATATCGAACTGCGTAGAGTCTTCGACACACTTGAAATTTTTAACTTGCATAGACTTGAGTTTCATTGCAACACTCTATCCAAAAAAGGCAACTCCTTCCATGTTGATACCCGACGCTAAATGCCTGTATATTGCTGACGAGCATAACGAGACTATTCGATCTCAACATACAACAATATATTAATACAATTTTCCGAAATAGGCAAATTAATTTTTACATATTTTGCTTTTTAATGCCGGAAAAATGTACAATTGTACTGGACAGGACTTGATCTAAATTAAGCTAATCTATAGGTATTAAGGCTGTGTACGGCATTAAATATGCTGATTATACGGATACCTGGTTTCAGAATAAGTTCCCGCACTCGAATATCTTCAGGATCAGACCCAGGGGGGGCAGGCTGAGTTTTTAACAAATATTAGTTTAATCTTCATTGGGCTTTATCGGCTTGTCCGGTTCTGATTGTTGGGGATTTTTATTCTGAGCAGATGATTGTGACTTGTTTAGTAGTTGCTTGATAACCTTTTCGGTTATTATCTCGTTGTCCGGCGAGGATACTACCGAGTGAATCCCGTCGAACAACCAGTATGCACTTGACATATTGTACTCCACGCTGTCCTCTTCTATGCCCGCGTATGCGCCAAAGGGTGTAAGGAAGATTATTAGTACTGCGAAACTCAGGAGAAGGAAGCCGCCGAAGAAACCCAGCAGGCCTGCGAAGAGAATGTCGAATAATTTTGGGAATGTTACCTTGAACTGGCTTGTAAATAATATGTAGGTAATTCCGTGCAGGATTAAAAAAGATCCTATCGCGAGAACTGTCAGAGTCAGTGCCTCACAGCATCGAATATTGCTCGCTTCTTCAGGTAAAAAATCCATGACCGGCTGGGCCAGGAAAAGAGCTATGTAGACAGCCATTACGATATTGAACAGCATAGCCCACGTTTCATAGAAGCCAATTTTGACAGCAAACCAAATGCAAAATCCACCTGCTAATATGCCGGCCAACAAAACCATAAATTCTATCCTATTACTCTTTTTAGTTCTTCGAGGCTTGTTATCCCTGATGATACATTTCTTAAGCCTTCTTTTCTTAGGTTAGTCTTGCTCTTTCTTTTGCCTTTATTTTTCAATTCATCAATCAGTGCTTTGTTATCGGCAATATCGGCCTTCAATTCGTCGGTTACCGGCAGAATATCCAAAACCGCCGTCCTTCCAAAATAGCCGGTTCCGTTACATCGCCGGCAACCTTGAGCATCGAACATATTTGTGTAGTCAACGTCTTTACTTTGGAATTCCCGGATTAGTCCCTCTGTAAGTTGTGCCGGTGTTTTACAATGTTCGCAGAGCCGGCGAACCAGTCTTTGTGAGACCAGAAGACTTAGTCCCGATGACAACAAAAGGGGTGATACGCCCAAATCCAGCAGTCTGATCAGGGCCGCCCAGTTACTATGACAGTGCACTGTTGCCAGCACAAGATGGCCGGTCTGCGATGCTCGAAGTGCAATCTCTGCGGTTTCCTCATCACGTATTTCGCCTACACATATAACATCCGGGTCCTGCCTGAGGATGCTGCGCAAGGCTTTTGCGAATGTAATATCGGCTTTGGGATTAATTTCAATCTGACTGGTTTCCGGCAGCATCGACTCGATCGGGTCTTCCACCGTGATGACATTTCGTGTAAACCTGTCAATCTCGTTGAGCATTGCGTACATAGTAGTAGTTTTGCCGCTGCCGGTAGGGCCGCACATTAAAACCATGCCGAATGGCTTTTTTATGGCACTTTGAACCATTGAATATTGCTTATTCGTAAGTCCCATATCAGCCAGTGTAAACGAGCTTGCTGCCTGGTTCAGTACCCGTATCGACAGCTTTTCGCCGTTGAGGACGCCGGCGCTTGCTACTCGAAACGAAGCGCTTGTGTCGGCTTTTTTTGCTATGAACGCTCCGTCCTGAGGTCTTCGTTTCTCGGAAATGTCCATACCCGAAACAGCCTTGATGCTGTTTATAACCGCTTTGCAGGTTTCAGCTTTGATTTCATTTACTATTCGCAGGACACCGTCCACTCGCAGCCTGATTTTGTATATTGAATCGCCCGTCGGATCGATAAGAATATCACTGGCCCGCTGATCAAGAGCCCTGGCGATAACTTGCTCGGTTAAATCGAGAGTGTGGCTGTCCTTTCGTTTACTGCTGCTGTGCCCGTATATCTCATTGATACTTCTGCCTGACGAATCGAGAAGTTTTATCGTAGAGGCTTGTTTGCGGAGCTTGGGTTTGATAGAGCGTATATTGGCAATGATATTTCTTAGCTGTTCTGCTATTGTCTCGAAAAGGCTGCTGTCGCTTTTCGAAGACTTTTTTGCTGTATCTATTATTATCAAAACAAGAAAAAGAATCGGTCCTGCAACAAGGCTGATAATATAGGAAATTGTTTTGTACTTCTTGGGAACTAATGGGCTAAACTGGGCACGTTGGACAAAATACAGGCAAAAATAAAACCATACCACGAGAAAGACGAGCCTGGTAGCATTAAAAGGCAGCGATGTTTCTGAGACTGAACTGACTTCTGTCTGCGAAAGACAGAACTGAGTTGACAGAATACCGCAAATAAAATCCAATATTTGCATATAATTTCTCTCCAGGCAAATACGGAATATAAATCGCTAACAGAATATTATAATAATATATTTTGCTGGCTTTGGCAAGCTAATAATTCTTAACAATTCAAAAATATCTAAGCGTGCATTTCGAACGTCGGCCGGTTCAGTGACGGCATTTTTTATTCTTTGCTGATTAGTGACGTATCCTGGGATTAATGTAAAATAGATACCAGCTTAAATATCATCGAGTTCGTCAAGAAATGAGTCGGAGTCATCGATCTCCAGTTCGGGGAAACTGCCGGATAAATCATTCGCCGGGGCCTTTTGTGCGGGTGGTTTCTTAGGGGCCTGTGTTGTCTTGGGTTGTTGAGGGGGGGCGATCTTTTTAGGCTCTCCGTCAATCTGCAGCAGGAACGTAAGCGGCCCTATCGTTAGATAGTCACCTGCTTGAACTGTTGCCTCGCTAATACGTTTGCCGTTAAGGAAAGTGCCGCCGCGCGAGTCGAGATCGCGGACTTTCAATGACTCGTTGTTCTGGCTCAACTGGCAGTGCCTTCTGGAGACGACCATAAGGGGAACGCACAAGTCACAATCGTGACGTCGGCCAACTATCGTAATGTTGCTCGGCAAGGAGAAATTTTTCTTTGAGCCGTCTTTTTTAAATAGAACTAAATTCACGTCCACTCTGGTTTCCTCCTTATTCATTTGTGCTTTGCCAAAGTTAATACTATTATACAGGTAAAATCGCTATATAGCAACAAAAATCGGAAGATAAATATTGTTGACAGATTTGGGCGACTGGGTTAAATTCGCGTTAGTTAACGTTAAATAAGGATTTGAGTACAGAAAGATTGGAAATACCGGATATATCTATGGCAAAAGTTACGCTGCCCGACGGCAGCATATTAGAGGTCACTGACGGGGCAACAGCAAAGCAACTGGCTGAACAGATAGGGCCGGGACTCGCAAAAGCTGCCGTGGCCGCGAAGATGGATGGCCGATTGGTCGATTTATCCACGCCTCTCAACGGCGAGGTTGCAGTTCAAATCATTACTCCACGAGACGATGAAGGCCTTGAAGTGATGCGGCATAGCTGCGCACATATCATGGCCGAAGCAATATGCAGCATCTGGCCCGATACGAAACTGGTTTACGGCCCGACGGTCGAGGACGGATTTTACTATGACGTAGATCTTGACGAGCCGATTCGGCCGAGCGATTTTGAGCACATCGAAAATAAAATGGCCGAAATCATCAAGGCGGACAGACCATTTGTTCGCACGGAAATGACCAGAGCCGAAGCCGCCCGGAAGCTGGCGGGCGATAAATATAAGACCGACAATATAAGCCACGCAGACAGTGACGTTATCAGTTTTTATTCACACGGAGACGACTTCGAGGATTTGTGCCGGGGTCCGCACGTGCCCAGCACGGGAAAAGTAGGAAGCCCCAGGGTCATGTCCGTAGCGGGCGCTTATTGGCATGGCGACCCGACGCAAAAAATGCTCCAGCGAGTTTATGGCACTGCCTGGCCGACTAAAAAAGATCTTGACGATTATCTGCAGAGACTGGACGAAGCGAAAAAACGGGACCACCGCGTTCTGGGCAAACAACTGGACCTGTTTAGTTTCAACGAAGCCGGTCCCGGCTTTGCGTTCGTTCACTCGAAAGGCATGATTATCTGGAACGCCATCGTGGACTTCTGGCGCGGCGTTCATAATCGGTACGGGTACGAGGAAATCCGCACGCCGATCATTCTCAACGAGGAGCTCTGGCATAAGAGCGGTCACTGGGACAATTACAAAGAGAACATGTACTTCACCAGTTTCGACAATGCGGACTACGCTATCAAGCCGATGAACTGTCCCGGCGGATGTCTGGTTTACAAGAACCGGCAGCATTCGTATCGGGAATTTCCAATGCGCGTTGCCGAGCTTGGCTTAGTACATCGGCACGAGGCCAGCGGCGTTATGCACGGGCTTTTCAGGGTTCGGCAGTTTACCCAGGACGATGCCCATATTTTCTGCACACCCCAGCAGATCGAGGCTGAGATCATCGGAGTCATCGAGCTGACTTTCGAAATATACCAGGCGTTCGGGTTCGAAGATTTCCACATTGAGCTGTCCACCAAGCCCGATAAACATATCGGCTCGGATGAAATTTGGGAAACGGCAACAAACGCTCTCGAGGACGCCCTCAAGCATAAAAATATCGATTATAAAATCAACGAGGGCGATGGCGCGTTTTATGGTCCGAAGATTGATTTCCACATACGGGACTGCCTCAAGAGGTCCTGGCAGCTCGGCACGATTCAACTGGATTTTTCCATGCCGGAGCGTTTCGGCCTGCTCTATACCGATAAGGACAATATCGAAAAGACGCCGGTTATGATTCATCGGGCTGTTTTAGGCTCTTTCGAGCGTTTTATCGGCATTCTGATAGAACACTATGGCGCGAATTTCCCGCTTTGGCTCTCGCCGGAGCAGGTGAGGGTTCTGCCGATAAGCGAAAAAAGCAATGAATACGCGAGCCATGTTGAGCGCAAACTGAAAGATTCTCACCTGCGCTGCAGCACAGACCGCTCGGACGAGAAGATAGGCGCCAAAATCGCCAAAGCCCACGGCGAAAAGCTGCCATATATGCTCGTGGTCGGCCCGAAAGAAGCCGACGCCGGTACCGTCAACGTTAGGATCCGGGGCGTTAAAGAGAACAAAACAATTGAGATTGACGAGTTTTTGGGAAACGCAAAAAGTAAAATCGCCGATAAAAAAATTGATTTGGCTTTATGATATTTATGAGTTATAATTCGCTATTGTAAATTTAATTAAGGGCAGTCTGTTAAGGATTCACTCTTTTATAGAAAGGTAAGGTGACGCACGATAAGTAAACGAGGCTTAAAGGTAAACGGGGGAATTAAGGCCAAATTAGTTCGGCTGATTGACGGAGAAAACAATCAGGTTGGGGTAGTAGAGATAGTCGAGGCAATGACCAGGGCGCGTGAGGCGGAACTGGACCTTGTAGAAGTTGCCCCGACGAGCGATCCACCGGTTTGCCGCATCATGGATTACGGCAAGTGGTTATATGAGCAAAAACGCAAGACTCGTGAGGCTCATAAGAAAAACACCCGTCATACTTCGACGTTGAAGGAAATCAGGCTCAGGCCGGAAACCGACAAGCACGACCTGGATATGAAGCTCAAGCACGGGCGGGAGTTTCTGGAAAAAGGCCACAAACTACAATTCACAATGTTCTTTCGCGGACGCCAGATGCTGCACAGAGACCGAGGCTACGAGATACTCGAACAGATTACCGAATCGCTCCAGGATTTGGCGAAGATCGAGCGTCCGGCAAGAATGGCTAACAGGCGGATGACTTTATTGCTCGTGCCAAAATAGCCGCCTGTCCGCAAATTCTGCTCGTCCCGGCAAAGATTTGCTTACGGCTTTGATAATCTGACCGCAATAACAGGCAGCCCGCGCTATTCCTCACGGAGAATCTTGCCACATAAACTGAGTTCAAGGCAAGCTCTAAGCCCGTTCGACTCCGCTCAGAGCCTGTCCTGAAGAATTCGAAGGGGTAGACTCTGCCGGAGAGGAAAATGCTGCCGGCGATCTGTTTTTTTCATTTTTTTTACATTTATATAGAATTACTATCAACATTTACCCCATGAGAGATACTCGCTGTTTTTAAGTAAACGCCGGTATCGGCTAAAGAAAACAAGGCTATATCGAAATTTGGATAGCTGAATGAAAAGGAAGTATTTATTGTAGAATTTAACATTACGGATTTTTTTTGTTTAAAAACTCATATGATTCGTATATAATACCCGGGCTAAAAGCCGATAAAGTTATTATTGTGCTTGATATTATAACATTGAGAGCCTGAGTAAGGCAATATAAGGCAAAGGTTTAAGCGGATTTGAAAAATAGTTAGATGCGAAAAATTGTTCATTGCAATCTCACATTTACAGCCAGTGAAATTTTAATACCCGTTGATCAATCCTTATTAAGTGTCTGATCGCATTGTTCGCCACCTGCTAATTTAGATATATCGCAGCAACCTCCTCTTATTACCCACCTCGACTCGTAACAGGTATTTAAACTTGGGAGTGTAATTATGAAGATACTTCTCGTCAATCCGGATGTGCCGCTTACTTTTTGGAGTTTCAAAAAAGCATTAAAGTTCATTTCGAAAAAGGCTGTTCTGCCGCCTCTGGGACTCCTGACGGTTGCCGCAATACTGCCCCGGGAGTGGGAAACAAAGTTGATTGACATGACCACAACGAAACTACGAGACCGAGACCTTCGGTGGGCCGACTATGTGTTCGTTACGGCCATGGTCATCCAGCGAAAATCTGTGGATCAGGTGATTGAGCGATGCCGGAAGATTGGAGCCAAAGTTGTGGCAGGTGGTCCTCTTTTTACCAGTCTTCCCGAAGAGTATGCGCATGTAGATCACCTCGTGCTCAATGAAGCCGAATTAACTTTGCCGCTGTTCGTAAGAGACCTTCAAAAAGGTTGTCCCGGAAAAGTTTACGACACGCAGGAAAAAGCTGATTTGCATCAGACCCCGATTCCCCTTTGGAATCTGGTCAAGAAGAAAAAGTACGCTATGATGTGCATCCAATATTCACGGGGGTGTCCTTTCGATTGTGATTTCTGCGATGTTACAGCACTGTTCGGACACAGGATTCGTATGAAAACGACAGATCAGGTGTTGGCCGAATTGGAGAGTCTGTATGCTCTCGGCTGGCGGGACGAAGTGTTCTTTGTCGATGATAACTTTATTGGGAATAAAATCCATCTTAAAAAAGAATTACTTCCTGCCATCATAGCCTGGATGAAAAAGAGACAATACCCATTCTCGTTCAATACGCAGGCATCCATCAATCTCGCAGACGATGATGAATTAATGAAATTAATGGTGCAGGCCGGTTTTGACTGTGTATTCGTCGGGATTGAGACTCCGAATGAGGAGAGTCTGAGCGAATGCAACAAACTCCAGAACATAGGTCGCGATTTAGTTGCCTGTGTCAAAACGATCCAGCGATCCGGCATGCAGGTTCAGGCTGGATTTATTCTCGGTTTCGACAGCGATAAGTCTTCGATTTTCGATAGTCTGATTCAATTTATCCAGCAAAGTGGAGTGGTGACTGCTATGGTTGGCCTGCTCAATGCTCCCAGGGGAACAAAACTCTATCACAGACTCATGACTGAGAACAGGCTCTCAGTAGCCGCCACAGGTGATAATACGGATTTCTCGATAAACTTTGTGCCTAAAATGGGTATCGAAAATCTTCTCAAAGGGTATCAAAAAGTTGTAAGTACGATCTATTCACCCAGAAATTATCATGAAAGGGTTCTAACGTTTCTCAGGAACTACAGGCCCGGTAAAAATAACAAGCCGAGATATAGATATTGTGATATCAAGGCGTTCCTGAAATCCATCTGGCATCTGGGAATAATAGGCAAAGACAAGCTGTCTTATTGGAAACTCATTTTCTGGTCGCTCAGAAGACCGCAATATCTCCATTTGGCTGTTACGCTTGCCATCTGCGGATTCCATTTTCGCTCGATTTTTGAAAGCTATAGTCATGCATAATTGGAGGATTTGATTATGACACGTGAAGAAGGTTATGATCAGGGATATGAAGAAGGCTTTGAAAATGGACGTCAGGAAGGCTATGCGAAGGGCTACGAAGAAGGATACGAGAAAGGACTTAAAGAGGGCTACGAGAAAAGTCTTGAAAATAGGTGATATTGTAAAGTTTCTTAATCACGGATTCTTAAAGGTAGGAGGTGCTCCGCACGCCGAATGAACTAAGGTCTCCACTCGGGGGATGAAATTAAAAAGAGATTGCTTGACAAAGCCCAATAGTATGGTATAAATGGTAGAGTAAATAAAGATTAGAAATCTTTAAGCCGCAGACGGATCGACAACTAACCTTTAAAGCTTTTCTATCTGGTGATTTAGCTAATAGGAGTAACGATGGCAAAAACACTAAAGACTTCGGATAAGGGCAGGAAATGCGCGTTTCCGCACTGCAAGCGTCTCTTGAGCATCTATAACCATGAGGCTTACTGTCATATACATCGCGATCAGGTTACTCAGAAGCAACTGCCTAAGATTCCATATCACCATGCTGTATAAACCCGTATATTGCGAGTATAAGAACGTAACATACAACAGGACCAATCGAAACTATTCCGGGAAACCGTCCGCCACATTCTAATGTGTTTCTTTCCTGTCCAATTATATCAAACTTAGTTAATTACTCAAACTGACCGATTTTGAGCAGAATAATATGGTAAGTTGTTCAATAACAACAACATAACACGACTTGTCATTCCCGCACCTGCTTTCGCAGGTGTAAACTGGTCCCCGCGAAAGCGGGGAGCGGGAATCCACTACATCCTTTACATTTCTGAATCCCTGCTTTCGCAGGGTATGTGTTTAGCCAGCCTCTGGTATTCGCGACCATCCCCAAGCTGCGCTTGAGGCTGCCACTCGTTATACATCAATTTTATTGGGTGGCAGCCTCATCTCGATTGTCGTTTATCGGGATGGGGATGGCTTTCCCCTGGCTAAACACATACTTCGCAGGGATGACAGCGCGAATCGGTCAGTGTGAGTTAATTAGGGCCGATTAAACATTGCTGTCATTCCCACGAAAGCGGGAATCCAGCATTTTCGTTGTTTATCCTGAAAATCGTGGTATCGGTTCTTATTTACTGAAATTATTATTATATTTCGCATCACCCACCACCTTACGACTCCACAAGGTACGTAGTCCTTTTGACTAACCGAAAGGACTATGAGCATGTCAAGCAAAAAGGTATCAGGGTGACTGTCGGACGGGCGAAAAACCGGGCTGAGTACGGAGGCGATGGAGCAGGTGAAATCGCCAATGCCCGTTCAAGTTGGCCGGCGTCTTGACACTTTCCGGCGTCGCCCCCGGCCGGTACGCGGTTTATTGCCCGCAGCCGGATCTTTCCGTGTTCGCCGTACTGATTTCGATTTTTCCGCCGGTCGCTGCTGTGACGATTTGGATTTGGTGCCGCTAAAGCCCTTACATATTTCAGGCTGGAGTTTGCGTCCTATGAACTTACCGACCTCACGCAGGTACTTTTGCTCTTCTCTCGAAACGAACGTGATCGCGTCGCCGGTGGCCTCGGCCCGGCCTGTCCGGCCTATCCGATGGACGTAATCCTCGGCGTGAGTGGGCACGTCGTAATTGATGACGTGTGATATCCCCTCGAC
>CAZTDF010000019.1:0-36612 GCA_964612465.1 uncultured Pirellulales bacterium | reverse complement strand
CATACAAGCAGCCGGTCATGCGCGCGGATATCGAAGCCATCCGCGGCGTTGCGGTAGGCGAGGTGATTCGGTCCCTGAGCTATAAAGGATTAGTCAAGATCGTCGGCCGGGCGGAAGTTCTGGGCAGGCCGATGCTGTACGGAACGACGAAGAAGTTTCTCGAAGTCTTCGGCCTCAACACACTCAAAGACCTGCCGAAAGCACAGGAACTCAAAGAGCCGTCTCTATGATCTACGCCCACGGGAGCAGCGTGATTTTTGTTCGGGCCACAATATCTTTCATTTAGAAAGGCTGCACAATAAGCGGAAATTTCAACAAGCAGCGTTGGATTGTCACTCGGCGGATTTTCCTGAAGTCCTCGGCGACGGCGCTCGCCGGCCTGGCTATAACACCGATTTCCTGCACCGGTCCGACCGGTCGCAGGCCGGGAGCCGTGAGATTCGGCATCGTTACCGACTGTCACTACGCCGATGCCGATATCGCCGGCACACGCTATTACCGGCATTCGCTCGATAAGCTTGGCGAATGCGTCGAAGCGATGAACGCCCAAAAGGCCGATTTTCTCGTAGAACTCGGTGATTTCAAGGACCAGGATTCACCCCCTGTCGAACAGAAGACTCTGTCATATCTGCAAACTGTCGAGAGTGTGTTTCGCAGGTTCGACGGCCCAATCTATCATGTGCTTGGTAATCACGACGCCGATAGTCTCTCGAAGACACAATTCCTGACCAATATCGAAAACACGGGCATAGACCCGGGTAGAAGCTACTACTCGTTCGATTTCAACGATGTGCACTTTGTCGTTCTCGACGCCAACTATAAATCCGACGGGACCGATTACGACCACGGCAATTTCGACTGGACCGACGCCAATGTCCCTCCTGTCGAGCTGCAGTGGCTCAGGCGGGACCTGGCTGCGTCACGTGGAACCGTTATTGTTATGGTCCACCAGCTACTCGACGGTACCGGCTCGCACTATGTCAAAAATGCCGCCGAGGTCCGGCAAAT
This sequence comes from uncultured Pirellulales bacterium, assembly GCA_964612465.1. Taxonomy (GTDB): domain Bacteria; phylum Planctomycetota; class Phycisphaerae; order Sedimentisphaerales; family Anaerobacaceae; genus JAFGPJ01. The sequence goes on along the minus strand of CAZTDF010000019.1, from coordinate 35,604 downwards.
CCTCGAACAATCGGGCAGGGTTTTGGCTGTGTTCCAGGGTCACTATCACGATGGACGTTACAGCCTGATAGAAGGGATTCACTATTATACTTTAAAAGCAGTAGTCGAAGGCCCCGGCCCGGAAAATAACTCTTACGCAATCGTCGAAGTCCTGCCGGATATGAATATCACCGTCACAGGCTACCGTAAAGCAGTCGATAAACAGCTTGCCCCGGCATAAATATGCCTAATCCCACGGCAGTTCTTTCGTATCGGGCTTAACTGCATAAGCGGGACGAGGATGCTCGGCGTTGAAAACGTACATATCATCCTGCTTTTCAATGACGACAAAACTCTCATCGATTGAGCCGCCCGGAGCGGTGACTTTATCGAGTGAAAGCTTTAAGTGCTTGGCAAGGAACTTGTAGGCTCCGAGGCGCTTGGACAAGCCGTAATCATGTCCCTCATTGGGAAGGTGCAGATACTCGATGTTGTCCTGTGCTCCATAGAGACGATAGACATTCCGAATGTAAGGAAACTCCACATCCGGCGTGTTCTTTGTCCAGTCCTTGCCGTCCGAGATAAGCATCTGCGGCCGTGGCGCCGCCAAGGCGGCGATATCCGTATTGTTCGTCTCGTGTGTATCGCTTTTGTGGATGGGCATACCGCTTTCGCAGTTACATCCACCAAAGAAATGGGCAGAGACCATAACCACGGGGACCGATACGGCTATGCGATGATCGACGGCAGTAAGCATAAACGATTGTGTCCCTCCGCCGGAACAGCCGGTGATGCCGATGCGCTTCGGATCAATCTGATCCATTGAAAGCAGAAAATCCACCGCTCGGATTGAATTCCAAAGTTGGAGTTTAAGAACTTTCGGCCGATTATGGCTCCATCCCGCATTTTTCCAGTCGCCCCATCCGACCATATCATAGGAAAAAACCACAGCTCCCATCTTTGCCAGCGTTGCGCAGCGCTTTTGCTGGTTAGCTCGAAAACGTCCATAATTTTCCGGACTGCCTGCGTGACCGTGCGGACAGAGTATCCCGGCGAATGGTCCTTTGCCTTCTCGAGGACGGTACAGGCTGCCAGTAACAAAAACGCCGGGCAAAGACTCAAAGGCCGCATTTTCCACGATATAACCATCGTGCTGGCGTTTACTGTGGATGATCGGCTTGAGTGGGTGTTTCTCAGGCAGCGGCAAGAGTTCGGCTCCGCGAAGAATGCATTCACGAATCGTCTCGGCCCGTGCCTTCCATTGCTCCAGGTTGGAATAGCTTCGGACAAACTTCGCAAGCTGCTCTTTCGCCGCTTCCTCGCTGTGATAGTTGCCCTGGCAAAGCTGCGGCTTCTTTTCCTCGGCACCTCGTACTGGAAATGGTGACAAACCGATCACGAGCACTGATACGCTAATGACCATAGCTCTGTAGAATTCACTTAATCGACTGTACATTTCGGACCTCCTAATATGAAATCTGTATTATTTGATTATTTACAAGGCTCACCACTCTGCTAATGATTTTATACCAACGGAACTGATATAATGGCCATTCTTCCATACAGGGGAGAGCAAAATAGCCACTCTTACATTACCTTTCACATTATTGAGGCGTAAAATCAAACGTTTTACGCCTTTGTTGATCTTCTCCGGCGGCTTCTGTTCGGCGGACTCGACTGTAAACGGAGCGTTATAGGGTGACAGCACCTTAGCAACGAGTTCTTTGCCGTCAATAGTTAGTCTTGCAATCCAATCTTTTTTCGGCAAGATTTCCGCATCGGTCGTCATCGCCCAGACAAGTTCGCATGGTTTCTCGATTTCGAATTCATCCTGAACAAGAACTGCCTCTCTGCCGTCAACCATAGCGATACCCCGCGTGACCTTCTTCGCATACTTCTCATAAGCGCTCGTCAGGTCGATCAGGGCAAAAGCCGAGGACTTCTTCGACTCGAATTTAATGAACTTTGATATCGCCATTGGGTCCTGGTCTTCACCGCCCAGCAGCGGGACGCTGTGACTTTTCGAATTCAAGCGGTAATAACTCCACCGCCTACCGCCTCTTTTTCCATCCCAGTATCCCGGAAGATTGTAATTATCCGAGCCAAGGTCGCGGACCCATCGAACGCCCAGAGCATCCATCTCGAAGTTGCCCAGGTCCAGATGCCCGTGATTGACCTGATTGTACCCGGCTTTGACGCCTACCCAAAGCGCCTCCGGGTCGTCCCACGCACTTCGGAACACGGCCACTTCCACGGGACCGCGAAAATAACGGTCGAGGTCTCTTGCCGGAAGTTTCCCGCCCGGTTCGGGCATGTACCAGACCACGTGCTGCGGGCTGGCGCTGCGTTTTGCCAGCATCGCACGTTCATCATCGGCATAGAACGGATTGTCGTATGTGCGTGCCAGCCAGAACAAACAAGGCAATGTTCTTTTAGAGCTTCTTTCTCCAACGTCAGCCAAGTTCAAATAATACCCGGTCGGGCCGGCCGTATAGATCGGAAAATCTCCCGCCTGAGCCAGCCCTTCGATTTTCAGCAGGCCAAAATCGGTGCCGAGGGCGCTTTGCAGCGCCGCCAGTCCGTAGGCAGTGTAATGCGTGGCATAACTCCAGTATCCGGGCCCTTCCCCCCACGCTCCATCGGGGCCGTAGCTCTTGATTGCAAGCGGCAGCGACCGAACCGCGGAAGATACAATTTGTTCAGCGTACTGCGGGTCCGATTCGGCAATCGCCAGCGAGCCGACCATCAATCCCCCGTTACAAACCTGGTTCCAGTTATGTTCGCTCCTGGCCCACCAGTTTTTCATGTATGCAGTCATTCCGAGCTCCAGGCCGTTTTTAATGAGGCCCGCCTTGATTTTTTCCCGCGTCTCGGCGTCCATATAAGAGTAAAGCCAGTCATAGCCGAGCCCAACGGCATGGGACATCTCGGCCGTATCGAGAAAGTGCGATGGATTCCAATCCTTGAATGCGCATACGGTCAGCATATTTTCGACGGCTTTGCCGGCGTACTTTTCCTCGCCCGTCCATCGGTACGCAAGGCCAAGAGCGTAAATCCGGCGGAGGCATTCTCTGCTCACGCTAAGCAGCCGGGGGCCGATCTTCCTGTATGTGAGCATAGATTTATCGGCACATTTGTCCGCCTCTTTGAGAACGTCTCTCACACACTTCTGCAAAATCTTATCTTCTGTGTACAGTTCTTTCAAACGCTCCAGGTCTTTATCCTTGAGCATCAATCGCGGATGGTTCTTGTCGAGCGTTTTCAGGACATCAGAAATATCTGCGGAAGCCTGCCCAGCCGCCGAAGTCAGATAAGAAAAGCTTACGATTATTATCAGTGTGGCAAGTCTGCATTTAGTCACGATAATTCACCTCCATTTACAGGCTGTGCATTCATTTTATTGCTGCTCCTCGAGAAAAAAGGCAAAACCGCCCCTGTAAGGGCCAATGGGTCATTTCCCGTGTGAAACCGACAGAAGTTATAAAAGATTTGCTGTTATCAGGGCAAGGAAAATCTTTGCCGGAGCGGCAGAAATTGCTTATGATTATGGCAAACGTCATTCGATTTGAAATAAGAGCAATATTATGGAAAAATTCATTTACAAAACAAAACTGGAAATGGGAGCGGCTGCGGCGGCTGCGGCCGCCCAGGCAATCAACAAGGCCATTAAAGAAAACGGCCGGGCAAATATCATTCTCGCAACCGGAACCAGCCAGCTCGAAATGCTCAAGAACCTGGCCGAAGCAGAGACTGTGGACTGGGCGAAAGTCACGATGTTTCACCTGGATGAGTATATCGACATGGGGGCGGACCACCCGGCGAGTTTCAGAAAATTCCTGAAAGAGCGGTTCGTAGATCGGGTGCCGGGCTTAAAGACCGTACATTTCGTCAACGGCGACGCCGGCGATCCGCAACAGGAGTGCCAAAGAGTAGGCTCCGTGATTGCCGAACACCCTATCGACGCGGCAATGGTGGGAATCGGGGAGAACGGGCATCTCGCTTTTAATGATCCGCCGGCGGATTTCGAGACCGAAGAGCCGTATCTCGTCGTCGAACTGGATGAGAAATGCAGGAAACAACAGTTGGGAGAAGGCTGGTTCGAGACACTGGAGCAGGTGCCCCGGCAGGCAATCTCGATGAGCATTCAGCAGATCGTCAAAAGCGCATGCCTGATCGTAACGGTTCCCGACGAGCGTAAAGCCGAGGCAGTGAAAAACGCTCTCGAAGGGAAAGTGACGCCTATGTGTCCGGCTTCGATATTACAGCAGCACGGCAATTGTAAGATATTCCTGGACGCTCAGGCGGCTTCACTGCTCAATCCATAGAGCACAAACCACCCACGGGGGTAATTATCTCCGCCCTTACCAGCAGGTCCCGCGGGTGATAGTATTGTTCAGTCATATTTTCAACCAGTCGCCGCGCGTGCTCGTCCTCGACGACCGCCACGATGCAGCCACCCATCCCGGCGCCGACAAGACCGGCACCGATAACACCTTCGGTTGCCAGCGCGATGTCAACGAGCGTATCGATTTCGGGCAGGCTTACGTTATAGCCGCCGCCCTGACGCCACAGTTTGGCCCGGCTCATACGCCCGACATCGCCTGATTCCAGATCACCTATCAGGGCATCAATTCTCTCGTCTGGATAACTGTTGTCGGTAGGCACGCGCCGGCCGTCGACAAGCTTTGTCACGCGGTCGCCGTCGTGGGAGATGTTAATAAGCTCACCAAATGTTTTCATGTCACCCACTCGCAGACACTGCGGGACCATCTCGGCACGAATACACTCGGCAATTCCATAAAGACATACCTGCCGGATGGGATAGCCCTCTTCGGGTTCGGCGTGACTCCTGAACACACGATTAATCTTTTGTTCATCTGAGGGAAGAAGTTTTAAAATATCTGTTCTGCAGGCGGAAGCGGGTAGTGATTTTACCATTCGATAGATTTGACTTTCATCAATGGCAAGTCTTTCCGGATTGACATCCCGAAGTCTTTCGAGTTTATCGGCGTGCTGAGGAAAGTTTTTGCGTATTAACATCAAGCCAAATATATATCCTGCGACTCGGCTGTTAAAGATATCGCGGCCGCCGGCTTGTTTTTTTGCCTTGATGCTGCTATTCGCCAAAACGAAGCAATAGCCGGCCGGAAGTGCTACTTCTTCTACGGATAATGGAAAAGCTGTCATATGGAGAATCGTATGGTGCCTGCCGTATATAATCGCAGCATGGTCGCTGCAACCGCCACGTGTGCCCACATACCATTCGGCAAATCCCCAATGCTCAACGGAATCAGCAGGTTTAATGCCAAGTGAGTTTATCCGTATTACAGCTTCAACTGTTATCATGACCAATGCCGATGATGAGCTCAGGCCGGCCGCTCGCGGTATATTGCCGTAAACCATCATATTCATCCCGCGGAACGCCGGGCTAAAGCTACCGTCGTTTTTTGTGTTGAGATGCTGAAGGTACAAAACCGCCGCTCGGATATAATTCGACCAGCTCACCGACGGGTCGTGCCTGCGTTTTTCAAACTCATCGTGACACCAAGTGTCCCAGTTTTCGATTTTCTTGCCGGCCGGCAGACACCGGCTGATACTGAACTGCTCATCGGGAAAGTCGTTTGACTCGAAGTTTTTAGCCAGCACCAGGTCGTCGTCGCGAGGCTCGACCACAAGCCACATGTGCTTGACAGCGATGGGATTGACCGAGCCGCCGCGATGGTCGATATGCGTACCGAGAAGGTTGACCCGGCCGGCCGAGCGGATAATGGTAACGTTGCGGTCCGCCCCATATCTCTCGGCGAACGCCCCGAGGCTGAGCAGGCACATCCGGGCTGCTTCGATCTTTAGATCGTCATTATCACCATAAATTTGGTGCAGCTTGCTGATGAAATCGCTGTTTCTATCTCTAATCAGCTCAATCCAAGTGCTGACGGGCTGCAGGCCACTGATTTCCAAAGGCATAAGTTCTCGTCCTCTACGATGTTCCCATGCTGTTTACAGTCGAGGGGAATGATAGGAGATTTGCAGCCGGCAAGGCAAGAAAAATCTTCTGCCGTTGTTGGCTGTCGGCGGATATTTAGACTGTGTATTTGACAGAGATATGAAAATCCTTTATAAGATGTGTTGTTGGAAATCGGATAAGAGAATGGGCAAGAAAGCACAGATTTCAAATAGCATAAAAATACGAGGACTGGTGGACCTTCAGATCAATGGCTACAAGGGGGTGCATTTCTCCGATATAAACCTGACGCGGGACGATTTTATTCTGGCCTGCCGGGGCGTTTTCGAAGCCGGCACGACGGCGTTTCTTCCTACGATAATCACAAGTTCGAAGAAAGTCTACGAGCATAACCTGCCCATCATCGCCGCGGTGCTGCAGGAAGCGGAATTTCGCGGCCGGCTTTTAGGCATTCACATCGAAGGACCTTTTCTCTCGACAGAGAAGGGTTCGCGGGGGGCGCACGATGAGCAGTGGATTTCAAAACCCGATGTGGACTATCTGAAGGCAATAATAGATTGGGCCGACGGCCATGTCAAGATGCTCACGATTGCAGCCGAACCGGATGGAGCCGAAAAGCTTGCCCGCTATGCCGTTGACCGTGGTATTACAGTTTCGTTGGGACACCAGACGGCCGGGGAGCAGGATTTGCGCCGTCTGGTTCAGGCCGGAGCAACCTCGTTGACCCATCTTGGCAACGGCGTGCCGGCAATGCTGCCCCGGCATGAAAATCCCATCTGGGCAGGACTAGGCAATGATGACCTTACCGCGATGATAATCACCGACGGCCATCATCTGCCGGTATCGATTCTGAAGACCATTATCAGAACGAAGGGTCCCGAGCGATGCGTGATCGTTAGTGACGCTTCGTCGCCGGCAGGACTCCCAGCCGGTAAATACGAGGCGCTGGGTCATCAGGTCGTGCTGGAAGAGGACGGTCTGCTGCGCGATTTGACAACGGGGTACCTGGGCGGCTCGTCGGCGACAATGCTCCAATGTATGAATCACCTGGCGTCCCTGGATCTGGTCGGCACCGACGAGCTTCTTGCGATGGGATTCGACAATCCGCTTAAGCTGATCGGCCTGGGCCCGGATGATGTCGCACAGGCCCGGGACATATGGTTTGACAAAGAGCATAAGATTTTCTACCTCGAAAAATAAAGAAGGGAAATTGCAGACATACGGAGAAAACATGTGTTTTAAATGCCGTATATTAAACGGTTTACTCAACAGCGCATGTCATTTACCGACCTTTTGACTTTACAGGAACTTCCGGACTTGTTAGAATGCGCTGCTTACGTGGGAAAAACCCCCAGTGAAACTGGGGGCTAAATAGAATATACGCAATACGAATACTGAGAATGGCTGGCAAAATAATTATCGACACCGAACGATGCAAAGGCTGTGGCTTATGCGTTGTGGTATGCCCGAAAAATTCTATAGTCGTATCCGAAAAATCAAACAGCATCGGCTACTTCCCCGCTAAGACAAACAACAATGATTGCACGGGCTGCGGTGCCTGCGCGATTATATGCCCTGAGGCGATCATCGAAGTGCTTCGGGACGATTCCGGCAACGTCGAGATACTCATCGAGCCTCGCGAAAAAGGCGAGCAAAGGCTTATCGAGGAAAAAAAGTGAACCCTGTTGCAGAGCGTACAAGGAACAGGAATATGACAGAAGAATGGCAGACTTCCAAAGGTGCCGGCAACAGGATTTTAATGTGTGGGAACGAAGCCCTTGCCGAGTCGGCGATCATTGCCGGCTGTGACGCTTATTTCGGCTATCCGATAACGCCGCAAAACGAAATTCCCGCCTATATGTCACGCAGAATGCCCGAGGAGGGCCGCGTTTTCGTGCAGAGCGAGAGCGAGCTGGCCGCGATTAATATGGTATTCGGAGCATCGGCCACGGGAAAAAGAGCGATGACAAGCTCATCCAGTCCCGGCATCAGCCTGATGCAGGAAGGAATCAGCTATCTGTCGGGTGCCGAGTTGCCGGCGGTCGTGGTCAATGTCATGCGAGGCGGGCCGGGCCTGGGCAATATCGCACCTTCACAGGCTGATTATTTTCAGGCAACCCGGGGCGGCGGGCACGGCGATTATCGAACAATCGTACTCGGACCGTCGGGCGTGCAGGAGATGGTCGATTGTATGCCGCTCGCATTCGACCTGGCCGACCAGTACCGGATGACAGTAATGGTCCTTGCCGACGGCATCCTGGGCCAGATGATGGAGCCGGTAGTATTGGAGAAAAAGAAGGGCCGGGAACTGCCTGCCAAGGAATGGGCCTTGACCGGAGCTAAAGGAAGAAAGCAAAACATTGTCCGCTCATTGTGGCTTCCCGAAGGGTCTTTGGAAAAACTGAATCTTAAGCTGCGGGACAAATATAAGCAGATAGAACAAAACGAGGTGCTCTGCGAGCAGCACGAGATTGACGATGCTGAAATCGTCGTGGTTGCGTATGGCGTCGCGGCAAGAATTGTTCGCAGTGCAGTGAACAAGGCAAGAGAAGAAGGAATCAAGGCCGGCTGGATTCGCCCGATTACGCTGTGGCCGTTTCCGACCGAACAGATAAGCAAGGCCGCGGATGAATTCAGGATTTTCCTGGTCGTTGAGATGAGCAACGGCCAGATGGTCGAAGATGTGAAACTGGCCGTAAACGGTAAATCGCCGATCTTGTTTTACGGCCGGCCGGGCGGCGGCGTGCCGAACGTTGACGAAATCCTCGATCAAATCAAGCAATTGACTTTAAGACCGAAAAAGTAATGATGAAAACGGTATTTAAAAGAACGCCGACACTTAAGGATTGCCCGACGCACTATTGCCCCGGGTGCGGACATGGAATTGCTCATCGGCTTATTGCCGAGATAATCGACGAACTGGACATACGCGATCGAACGATCGGTATAGCACCTGTCGGATGCGCCGTGTTAGCATATGATTACCTCGATGTGGATATGGTCGAAGTGGCACACGGCAGACCGCCGGCGGTGGCGACGGGGATGAAAAGAACCAACCCGGACAAAATCATCTTCTCCTATCAGGGTGACGGCGACCTGGCGAGTATCGGTGCCGCCGAGATTTTGCATGCGGGACACCGGGGCGAGCAAATTACAGTTATCTTTATCAATAATGCCGTCTATGGAATGACCGGCGGGCAAATGGCCCCAACGACGATGCTCGGCCAGGTAACAGCAACGACTTCTAAGGGCCGGGCCGCCGCCGAGCAGGGTTATCCGCTTCAGGTCTCTGAACTCCTGGCGACTTTGCCGGGAACGATATATATCGAGCGCTGCGCGCTGAGCGGTGTCGCTCAGGTTCGTAAAACAAAAAAAGCCATCAAGCACGCCTTCGAGCTGCAAATCGAAGATGCCGAGGGTATGTCGCTGGTGGAGGTGCTTTCACCTTGCCCGACGTACTGGCGAATGAGCCCGGCCAAAGCGATGGAATGGATTGAAACTAACATGATGAAGGTCTTCCCTCTCGGGCGATTGAAGGGTTGAGAATGGCTGCAAACGGTTTTTGCGAGGAAATAGTTATTGCCGGTTTTGGCGGGCAGGGAATTATGCTGACCGGCAAGCTGCTCGCTCAGACGGCGATGAAGGCCGGAAAAGAGGTGACTTATATGCCCTCTTACGGCGCCGAGGTTCGCGGCGGCACCGCGAATTGCATGGTCGTAATAGCGGAGAACGAAATCGCCTGCCCGGTCGTCGGCAGACCCGATTCGCTGATTGTCCTGAACAAAGCGTCGCTGAACAAATTCGCTCCACGCCTCAAGAAAGGCGGCCTTCTTATAATGAATAGCTCTTTGATCGACGTCGATCCGGAACTGGATGATTCAATCGAAGTTGTTTCAGTGCCTGCCGACGAATTAGCTGTCGAATTGGGCAGTCCCAGGAGCGCCAATATGGTGGCGTTGGGTGCATATCTGCAAAAGCGAGGATATCTCACTCCGGATGCGGCGGCCAAGGCCCTGCCGGACGTTCTCGCAAAGCGGCACCATAAAACCTTGCCGGTCAATATCAAAGCACTGCACAAGGGAGGCGAATACGCCGGGAATAAACGCCATAATTAAATCCGAGAGCTCCGGCAGGTCGGTATAATTTCAAGTAGTCTTTAGAAGCGGCGCCGGCAACCGGCTGATTCACGCACTTAAATGACTTGATTGATCGGTCTTCTTGTACTATAATACCCGGCATACGATAAATAACAGATATTTAAATTGATAACGGAAAGTTGAAATGGCCAAAAAATCAAATAACAGGAATTCCAAGGCAATTTGCAGCTTCTGCGGCAAGCCGGGAAGTCAGGCTGAGACGCTTATAGAGGGTCCGGATAAGGTCTTTATCTGTCCCGAATGTGTGGAACTATGCCATAATATCATCCGGCAGGATCGCAAACGGGGGACCAGGAACGGCGTAAGCTTAAAGGAAATGCCGAGACCCAAAGCAATAAAAGAATATCTGGACCAATATGTCATCGGGCAGGAACACGCTAAAAAATATCTCTCGGTTGCGGTGCATAATCACTATAAACGCCTGCTGCACAGCGACAGTAACGACAGCGATGTCGAGATAGATAAATCGAATGTTCTGCTCATTGGCCCAACCGGATCGGGAAAAACGCTGCTTGCCCGCACACTTGCCCGTGAGTTGGAGGTGCCGTTCGCAATATGTGATGCGACCACAGTTACCGAGGCGGGGTACGTCGGCGAAGACGTCGAGAATTTCCTGCTGCGACTGCTGCAGGCTGCCGACTATGACATCGAATCCGCACAGCGGGGCATCGTTTATGTCGATGAGATAGATAAGGTGGGCAAAACATCTCAGAACGTTTCGATCACCCGTGATGTTTCCGGAGAAGGAGTCCAGCAGGCACTGCTGAAGATGCTCGAAGGGACTACCGCCAACATTCCGCCACAAGGCGGAAGAAAGCATCCGGAACAATCCTACATACAAATCGACACCACGCAGATACTTTTTATCTGCGGCGGAACTTTTGTGGGGCTGGAAAATATTATTAAAAAACGGCTCGGCAAAAAAATGATCGGATTCGATTCGGAACTGGCCGGTAAAAGAGACGAAAAGGCCGAGTTCAGCGATATCCTGGACCAGGCCATACCGGAAGATATCATCGAATATGGAATGATTCCCGAAATGGTTGGAAGACTTCCGGTCATCACGACGCTCTCTGCTCTCGACGAAGCGGCGCTGATCGACATATTGACCAAGCCGAAAAACGCTTTGTGCAAACAGTATCAGAGATTCTTTGAGATGGAAAACGCCGAGCTTGAGTTTACGAACGGAGCCCTGCATGCGTTGGCACAGAAAGCGCTCACACGTGACACCGGCGCCAGGGCATTGCGTTCGATCACCGAGGAGTTGATGATTGACCTGATGTACCAACTACCCGAAGAGCCAAAACCAGTAAAATATGTTATTACACGCGATATAGTTCAGGGCAAAGCCGAACTGCTCACAGCAAAACAAAAACCCAAAAAAGAATCAGCATAAAGCGGAGTTTACTCAAACCGGCAGGATTAGTCATGTGAATAAGGTTCGAGCACATAGAAATCGAACAATCACGCTTAGCCAAGCGGAAACAGATCGGTACAGCAAAGATTTAATACACATCTCTCAACCTGCCCGGTTGGATGCTCTCAGCAATAAAATAGTAAACCAGGACATATTTGACATCCTTGGCTTTCTGCCGGAAGGCTTCATTGACTTGCTGATACTGGACCCTCCCTATAATCTTACCAAGACCTTTACTACGACTACCTTCAGAAAAAAGAGTATTGCCGAGTACGCCGAATGGTTCGAGAGCCTGCTGGTTAAATTGTTGCCCACACTTAAAAAAACGGCATCGGTCTATGTCTGCTCGGAATGGTGCTCGTCGACAGCCGTTCATCTCGTTCTGGATAAGCTGCTGAAAGTAAGAAACCGGATTACATGGGAGAGGGAAAAAGGCAGAGGGGCAATGAAAAATTGGAAAAACGCTTCGGAAGATATCTGGTTTGCGACGGTTTCAGATGACTATGTTTTCAACGTGGACAATTTAAAATTGAAGCGCAGAGTTCTCGCACCATACACCGACATGAATGGCGTCCCGAAGGATTGGCAGGAAACAGCCGCCGGCCAGTTCCGACTGACCCATCCGTCGAATTTATGGAATGATATCACAGTTCCGTTCTGGTCAATGCCGGAGAACACAGACCACCCCACACAAAAGCCGGAAAAACTATTAGCCAAATTGATTCTGGCAAGCACAAAGCGAGGTGACCTTGTATTTGATCCATTTATGGGTGTAGGCAGCAGTATTGTGACGGCTAAAAAGCTGGATCGCAAATTTCTCGGAGTTGAAATTGATACGGGATACTGCCTGCTCGCTGCAAAACGCCTGGACCTGGCCGAGCTTGACGGAACGATTCAGGGATACCGGGATGGTGTGTTCTGGGAGAGAAACACTCTCAAAACACAAAATAAGACACGAAATAAATAACGTTAGCCAACAGGATTGCTAAAATAATCGAGCGAGATTGTTGTGTTGGTTTGTTACTCAAAGCAATGTGTTGTCATGATTCCAGTGTCACTTAGAATAATCCGAAGAAATGTGCGGCAAACATAATATTTTATTATCATTGCTAAAGGTCCTACTTGATACAGTCTTGTTATGCTGTTATAGTCAAGGAAATGAAGATACAATTTGAAACTCACTATGGATAGCAGAGAACAAATTACAACTGTTGGTGACGGATTATTGGTGCTGGCACCGGCTAAAATAAACCTGTCACTCCTGATAGCCGGTAAACGTCCCGATGGTTTCCATGAGATAGAAACCATCATGGCCAAAATCGACTGGTATGACGAGATACTCATCCAGCCAGGCCGGCAAACCGGCATCGAATTGATCTGCCGGGGGCCGAACTGGGCGCCGGCGGGCAAAGATAATCTCGTCTACCAAGCTGCCAAAAGCCTGCTGGAAAGTTGCGGCCTGACGCCTGATGTCACTATTACCCTGACAAAAAATATCCCCGCAGGGACAGGACTCGGCTCGGCAAGCAGCGATGCGGCGGCGACTCTTATCGGCATAAACCACTACTTTAAATTAGGTCTCGACCAAAAGAAACTTTTCGAATCAGCGGCGAAATTAGGTAGTGATGTTGCTTTCTTTTTGGGTGGTCCGCTTGCATTTTGTACAGGAAAAGGAGAAAAAGTAAAAAAATTAGATGAAATTTTCAACTTTACAGCACTTTTATTAGTCCCTGACGTAAGTGTCTCTACTAAAAGGGTTTACGCCAATTACAGGCACGACCGGCATCTCTATAAAAAGCTCAATATTCGAATAAAAAACTATATCCTTAAAAACAGGATTGATTCGGTCGTTAAAATGTGCACAAATATGCTGGCAGAGAGTTGTTTCGACTTGGAAGAAAGTCTTGCCGAGCTGAAGGAGGCTATTGAGTCGTTAGGCATCAGGCCTTGCTGTCTCAGCGGTAGCGGATCAGCGATGTTTTATATCATTGAGAGCGGGGATGAAGAAGAAGCCAGAGAAGGTATGAGCGAACTTGCGGAAAAAACCGGATGCAAAAGCATTATTGTCAGAAACAATAGATGGTAAACTTTTATGCGAGGCAAAGAAAATGAAAATCAGTGAGGTCAGAGTCAAAATGGTCAGCAACAAGGATGACAGGCTGAAAGCTTTTTGCTCGATAACGATGGACAACGAGTTTGTCGTTCGTGACATCAAAGTCATCGAAGGGACGAACGGTTACTTCGTCGCTATGCCTTCGAGGAAAATGAGCGACCATTGCGAAAAATGCGGAGGTAAAAACCATCTCAGAGCCAGATACTGCAATAATTGTGGAACGGCTCTTCAGGAAAACCGTGCAAGAAAGGATTTTAAAGGCAGAATGAAATTGCACGCCGATATAGCCCATCCGATTAATTCCAATTGCAGGAGGAGAATTCAGGAGAAAGTTATATCGGCTTTCAAAGAAGAATTGGAAAAGTCAAAGCAGCCGGACTACAAGCCGGTCGAAATGGATGAGCCGGATGATGATATTCCTGAAATAGTCTCGTAGGAAAAGAGTCCCATTTTGCTGTAGATTACAGAATAGGAAACCAAAAACTTAAAAAAGCCCGATACAAAAGCGCCAGCCATTAGCTGTTCTTTCTTGAGATTTAAAATCCTTCAACTGCATATTATGTCTGACGCATAATACGCCGTAAAGAATCCACCTTCCTATGCCGTAAGGTACTCAAGAACCTTATCGAGAGCAACATCTAAACGCTCATCGAGGTCATATTTACCTTCCGTAAGCTGCCGACGGACATCAAGAACTTTTTCCTTGCGAACTTCCGGCAGCGAAGCAATTTTTCTTAACACTTGGCCGATAGGCGTGGTGTTGATATTGTCAAGAATTTGCTCCATTACCACATCCGTATCGTGAGCAAGAACCTCTCCGACCGGATCTACCTGGTGATTTTCTCTTTCAAATCGACTGTTAGAATCAAATTCTGCCATTCAAAATACCTTGTATGACAAGCTTCAAGGCGAAAATGTCCGTTTTTTCGCTCAAAGCCAATAACCACTATATCTTGTGTGTCCCTTAAATTCCTTTTAAGGCCCAAAACAACTTACTAATATTGGTATCGACTACTATGCCCGGAAAACTTTAGAAAAGTTTAGTGTTTAGCCAACCTATGCAAAAACATAAAGTTACATCAATTAGGGATAAAAGTCGGCATAATAATATTAAAAATCAATTATCGAAAAAACCTATCTTAACATGTGTATAAACCATTGCAGTCTGTCTGGGAAAAATAGGCAATATACTATATATAGTGCTATACATCAGATTTTAATGGGAAAAGACTGGAAGAATTTGGCTAAATTCTGTACTTCCTGCGTATCGGGCCAGCCGTATAAGATCGCGAGCGCATCTGCATCCAAAGGGCCATTGGGTGCGGGTTTATGAGCTTGGGTGCGGCAATCTATTCGCATTATGAGGCACTATTCTGAAGCCGAGTAACCTCAACTGGCAATGTTCTTTTGGCAGCTAAAACCTTTTTCTTCGGGATGAATAATTCCAGTCGACAACGAGAAAAGTTAAAATTGTTGGGCTTAGTAGTAATATTTTAATTCTATATCCACATCCCACATATCATTGTCGGGGAGGTTTTGCTTTTTACTGAGTTTTAGCCGTTCACATTGCAGATTTGGCCAGCGAAGTTGCATCATTGAGAAAAATCTGGCGAATTTCCGGATGTCTATCTCCTTCAGGTCTATACTTGCGCTTTGGCTTTTCTGCCCTCGCGTGGTCATTACCATTGCCGAACTGAGGTTGTACTTACTCGGCGGTATCCGACAGAGACTCGCAATCCTGTCAATAGCTTCACCGTAAGTAAAATCAGCGGCTGTGTCGTTTGCATCGGCGAACTCCAGCCGGTCCGGCTCGAGAGTAAATATCTCCATCATGATCGGTTCGGCCCGCTTGTATTGAGACATTTGTTCTTCAACATCCTTTTGGGCGTTCGGTAAGTATATGCCCCAGACTAATAAGGGCCACAGACCAACAATGACAGGCACGGCTATATAATACAAAATTGGATTTTTGTATATGTCTTTCATAAAATATTTCCCTTATGATGTCTTAGGTGCAACCATTATATTGAAATTCTCTCGGTTATCTTTTAATTGATATCGTTCCCGTTTAATCTCGAGTCCGTTTTTCCTCACTGTATCGAAAAATTTCTGTCTGCTCTGACGATTGGAAGTGTCGCCCGTGATCATAATGTCCTTGGCTGTGATAGTAATCGTGTCTATATTCAGGTTGGTCTGCGCGGCACATTTGTTAAATGCCGTCAGCACCAGTGTCAGATTTGACGATATAGATTTTTCATCCGAAAGGCCTTTTCTTTCATTTTCAATACGCCTCTGTAGCTTACCGAGTTCTCGAACAGCATCTTTTATTTTTAAGTCAGCCGACAACTGTTCCAAGGTAACTTCTGCGTAGTCTTTGGCAAATTTGCTGCGTAAGTTATTCTTGTTTCTGTTCACTCTGAATAACTGTGTGTGAAAATATAGCCCCACGGCAACTAAAAGAATCGTCACGGATATTGCCGCGGCTTTCAATGTTTTTTGCTGCCTGAGCTTTTTACCCTGGAAGGGGCTAAAGTCCTCCCGGAAATCGACGCATCGGCCCTTTTCCGCCAGAGCCAGGGCCGCACCATAGGCGATTGCAAAATCAATCGGATCGGCACAATCAGCTTCCGGTTGAAGCTTGGTTTCGACAATACTGCGTAAATCAATCTCGTCGGTTTCAATACCCAGCTTTCCGCCAAGCTGCTGAGATTCTATAGCTCCGGTTGAATCGAAGACTTTAAGGCAACCAAGTGGCCCGGCACCTTCGACGAGAGCTGTAGTGACAAGTACTTCTCTTTGCAGCAGTTTGGTCCTGTCCTGTGTCGCGCCGACCAGGAATGTCCGAACGATCGATGCCTTCCGGGATTCGTCATCTACAGCCACCGGCGGGACAATCAAATAGCCGCTCCGATTGGATAGCATCCCATACAACGTCTCGGTCTGCTCCGACTCATCTGAGGTTACTTGCCGGCTGATAAATCTTGATAAACAATCCACATCCGGCTCTATGTTTACGGGGTCAAGATTGTACTGCTGTAAAGCATCAAGAACTTCCGACAATATTTTACGCTCTGCGGTAAAAACGGTTAGTTGCGAGCCGGTTTGGTCGCTTGATGCTATTTCGAATGCTACCGCAACATTAGTTATATCCGTCGCAAGGGCCTCTTCCGTATCGAATCTTATGGTCGCAGCTATTTGTTTTGGATCTTTAAACTCGCTATGGACGCTGTGCTGCATAAACAGAGAGCAATCCAACGCAACTGTAATTTCGGAGAATTTAAAACTTCTCTCGGCACAGCCCTGAGCGATAAGACCTGCCAATGCCTGCATATCCTGCTGCTCCTGTCCTTCAACGGAGACACTGAAACATTTCAGGCCGCTGCCGTCTTTTTTTTGCGAACCGAGGCAGACCACCGTCGCCGTCTTCCTGCTGATGTAAATTCCCAAATAATTCTGAGATTCCACTATTTGTAAACTCCTAAATAGTCATCGGTATTCAACCATTGATTATAGCGATTCTTGTAACTTTTTTACCTTCTTTCGTTATAGCTATAATGGACGTTGCCTTGGCCACGCCGCTCGTCGAGGTTATTTTGATTGTAAAAAAACTGCTTTCCGTTGTGATATATTCTTCGCATTTGCCGACTGATTCGGAATAACGAGACAGCTTGTCTTTCAGATCATCTATGTTTTCAAAAGACTCTTCTTGTCTCTGTTGGATGATCTCTTGTGCTATTTCGACTTGATTGCCGCCGAAAATGAAGGCCGCCTCCAGGACATGACGAGGGGCTGTATTGATATTGACCTGCCGAGTACCCCACAGTCCTATATATTTCAAAGGGTATTCTTTTCTATCCCCGACGACTATCGTCGGTTGAGCGAGAAATTCGGTGTCGATGAGCGAACTGTGAAACATTTTCGCAAAATGCATAGTCTGGTCGGAGATTTGTTTCGAGACGGGTATCATCTTTCTTTGTATCCGTGCCCGGGGCGTCCTTGAAGTACTGCTTTTACGGGTAGTTTTTGCCGTTGTAGTTATAGGCGTTCTAACCGTTTTAGTTATCGTTTTAAAAGTATCTGCGAAAGGTTTTATCTCGCCTATTTGCTTTAGTTGCTCTCTCAGTGAATCGATCTGTATGAAATCGAGGCTCATCATTTCGCAGAAAGTTTCAAAGCCCGCCTCGATTTCTCGCTTTAACTCCTGGTTATTCATCATCGCCCAGCCGAGGGGGTATTTTGCATTTTCATCTTCAATTTCAATTTGTACTTTGGCAGAGCCGATCTCAAACTCGGCCGGCTCGGTCACAAACGGCCAGGGCGGACCATAGGGACCCCGAATCACTATAGAATCAAGATTGTTGAAGCCGGCAATCCCGCTTTTGTCGCGACCCATACCATTTACATCATTAATATCGCTCTTATCGTCAAAATTCTTGCCGCTGTTGAATGTATCGGACTGAGATTCGACGTCCCACTGTGCCAAAAGCTCCTGATATCCTATCTCGTCAAGGGCAAATAAATCGGAAAAATCCGGCTCGTTCGGGCGACTCACGAGCTCCGGCTCAAGCTCTTCCAGACTCGCAAGGGCATACTTCACAGCCGAATCGCAGCCATAACGGGCATTGCTGTAGTCGATAATATACTGGTTGCGGTGGCGCTGGCTCGCAACACGGTCACTGAGAGTATAACCCAGCGTAGCGAGCACAATCAACAGCACTAACGTCACCAGTAATACAACGCCCGGCCGGGTTCGAGATACAATCAAGTTGTCCTGACCTTTATTCATTATTTGACCTTTTCGGTCCTCTTGGGGATTTCTGATGGCTGTTTTTCGTCGCTGGGCAAATTCACATCCTCCTGCCCTTCTTCGTTACTGCCATATTCGTTTGTCGAAGTATCGAACCTGATTTTTCTGGTTCTGTCGATAGCGATGGTCCTTGTGATTTTTTCCTCGTCCGGAACGTCAAAAGTGCCATCTGCTCTTTTATAGGGCTCTGCAAATGAAATTGTTACTATAATCCCCCGGGGAGGAGGGCCGTTCCATTTTTCTACAGGATTCTCACCGGCCAGCACGCTAATTTTGAAAAAAGTAATACCGCTGCAAATAGGCACGAAAAGCTCCCTTTCAAAATCATCTTTATTCTTCTCAAGCACTTTGTCTTCCTTGTTGAGCCCGCCGGAGCTGCGATATAAAGTCAGGCTGTTAGAAGCGCTCTGGAAGTCGTAACTGCTTTGCCAGATGATTTCTTTAAATTTTAGCTCTTTATCTTTACTGTCCTGGATAGTCCGTGTAATTGTCAGCTTTGCGGCGGGAACCAGCATCCTTGAGGCAACATTCTCAAATTTATTCTCAATTGTAATTGTTCCATCAGAACTGGAAGAAATAATATTGTCAAGATCTTCGGCTATGCGCTGCAGAACCTCACCGGGCAGTCGAGAGCTGTTAAGCCGACGTGTCACTGCAGCGACTGAATTCTCCGCACGATGATAAATGCCAAGCACTGCAACTGTAACCATCGCTCCGATGGTCAAGGCCGCGAGCACTTCAGCCAAAGAAAAACCCTGCGGCATTCTGTAAGTGCCGGAAGTTTCGTTCACGTTGTGGCTAAACGCGTTTAATTTCATCGTAGCTCGAACTCCTACCGTCGTTGATTCTGCATTAAGTCCCAAATTTCGGAGAAATCCATTTGTTTAAGCTCTCCATAAGTCAGACCTGTCTTCGGATCTATTTCATCCAGCCATGCGTCGTCCGCCGATCCCTCACCCGACTTGCTTTTTTTATTCTTCAAGTCAGTTAAAGATTTTGCCTGCTGATTCTTTTCATCTTCGCCTGGATTGCCGTTACTGTCCTTATAGAGATTGAGATTATCTTTGATAAAAGAGCCGTCTTCGGTAGTGAGCATTCCATTCTGAATCCACTGTTCGATAGTTTCGACATCGACACCGGCATAATCTGCGGCATCTTCCATCGTCTCGATAAGTTCGGCGGACAAGTCTCCTTGTTCTTGGTCGTCACGACTCTCAATCTGGAGCAGTTGTTCTTTTGTCAAATCGGTCAGCCAGTGTGTCAGCTCGACGGTTTGCTCTATTCCGTTTGGATCATTATACTGGGCCGAGCAAACACCTCTGATCCACATCCGCGCAGTGATCGGTTCGTAAAACGTCTCAACAACCGTTTGCCATCCAATGTCGGGATATATCTCACTGACGCCATACTCAACGCTTTCTTTCACTGTCGCAGAAGCAAGAAGCTGTTCCATATTCTCCCGGGCAACTTCAAAGGCCCGCATTCGCAGCGCCGATTGTGCCGCCGAGGCCACGCAGCGATCGATCACAACCAGCACACTTGAGCTGATAAGAGCAAGAATCGCCACAGCCATTAAGACCTCTACCAGGCTGAAAGCCTTCTTTCTCATTGTAAGTGTTTTAGAACGGCAGATCATCTTTAGATTTCGGCTCCAAAAGCTCTATATCACCTTCTTCTAATGCGACAATTCGATTGATGCGGTTGACTACAATCGTATAAGGCTGGTCCTTTTCATCGAGCAGGACGATTTTCCCACCATTCTGCCAACCGGAAGGTCCTACTCGAAACCAGGCCTTAGCGTTAGTATCAATCCCATCGTCAAACCAGACATAAACGAGCCGGCAATTTTCAGTAAGATTATTTTGGACAATAATCTCTCCGGGTGTTTCATCCGGCTTGTCTACGTATATTTCAGAGCCGGTTAGTTCCTTAAGCTCATATCCCTGCTCTGTAATGTCGATAATAATTTCATATCTTCGGCCGGTCTCGGCTGCGGCGCTGGCGGCCATTTGCATTGTCGAAACAAGCTCCTGTGTTTGTGCTCTGAACGTATTTTTTCTCAGCAGTCCGAAAAGATGGATTTGCGCCATGAGCACAAACAGCGATACGATCGCAACCACAACCAGCAATTCGGCCATCGTAAAACCGTTAGTGTGCGAATGCAGCAATACATCATCTTGATGCATTTTGGCATTCATACAGTTGCGACCACGTGCATCAGTATGCATCTGTGCTAAGCAAATCATCCTCAGTGCCCTCTTCTCCGTCGGGTCCGAAACTCCTGATTACAAATTGTTTGCCGCTCTCCGGATAAAGCTCATACTTGAACTCGTTTCCCCAGCCGTCGGGGGGCAATTCTGTCGTTTCCAAGTAACCACCCGGCTCCCAATTTATCACGTCGTTTGGCATTTCAATCAGTTCCAGCAATCCTAATTCTTCGGTTGGGTATCGAGTCGTATCCATCTTGAATTGATTGACCGCAGAGTGAAGAATCTTTAAGTTGGCCTTTGTGGTCGTAATACGGGCCTGGTCAATCTTGGTTGCGACTTTCGTGACGACCAGAGTGGCAAGCAAGCCGATGATAATCAGCATAGCCATAAGCTCAACCATCGTAAAACCGTATCTAATATATCTTTTTCTCTGTTTCCTTGTCATATTGATCTCCTGGGAAGTTCGTTAAAAATTGCCCGCCGAAACTTCCAGAATCGGCAGGATTGTCGCATAAGCAATTACACCAATTACGGCGGCCATAATAATTATAATTAGCGGCTCAACCGCAGCACTTAATCTTTCAATAACTATATCGCTTGAAGATTCGAGATTGTCGCTGATACTCTTAAGCATCGTTTCAAGCTCGCCGCTTTTTTCTCCAACTGCAACCATGTGGGCGATAGCAGGATCGATAACGCCGCTGTCCCGAAGTGGAGTCGCGATGTCGGCACCGGCAAGAATCCTCTCGCGCGCCTGCTTGATGGCTCTTTTCATAAGGGTGTTGCTGGTGACCTCAGTGACAACTCGAAGAGACTCAGCCATAGCGAGTCCCGAGCCGAGAAGCGTAGAAAGAGTAGATGCGAAGCGCGCAACGACACGCTGCTTTATGAGGGGACCGAACAACGGCAGGGACAAAAGGAATTTATCGCGCAGATAAGCGCCTCGGTTGGTTTTCAAAAACCGCTTCAGGCCCCAGATAAATCCAACTACTACTGCAATAACCAACAGCAGCCACCAACTGGTCAGCAGATATCCAACATCCATCAAACGCTTGGTTATCCAGGGCAATTCCCGCCCCGCCCTTGCGATCTCATTGCCTATCTTCGGAATGACCAGAGTTGTAAGTACCAGAATAGCCGCCAGGCAAAAGAAGACCAGCACAACGGGATATACCATCGCAGTCTTTATTTTCGCTTCGACTCTCCGGCGTTTTTCCATGAAGGTGGCAATCGTCAAAAGGCTCTGGCCCAATATCCCTGTAACCTCACCTACACGGACCATGCTTACATATATCACGTCGAAATAATCGCTGTAATCTTTAAGGGCATCGGTAAACGACTCACCGGTGACAACACGGTCGCGAATATCGCAAAGGGCGTTTCGAAATCGAACATCGGACGTTTGCAGGGTAAGGACCGAAAGAGCTTCGGTCAGTTTGATTCCCGATGTGAGCAGCGTGGCCATTTGCTTGGTGAAGTCGATTATCTGGGTTTTGTTTCGTTTGCCGAAGATCGAAAACAACGCCGTTTTACCTTCAGCTTTTGAGCTGACCTCGGTAACAGATGAAGGGTGAATACTCCGCACCCGGAGTTGCTTTCGTGCCGAGTATGGGCTCTCAGCAGTAATTGCCCCTTTGACTTTCCTGCCGTTAGCGGCTATCGCTATATAGTGGTATCTTGGCATTTTATTTACTATTTATTATGAAATATGGACCATTTGTAAATAAAATTACATTACGTCGGCCTGTGTCACTCTCAATACTTCAGAGATAGTTGTTGTCCCGGCAAGCACTTTCCTGGCGCCGTCCATTCGAAGAGTCTGCAGGCCGGTGTTAAGAGCAAACCTCTTTATTGTACCGGCACTTTCTCTTTTGTATATCAGGTTCTGTATCTCCGAATCGATCAACATCATTTCATAAATGCCCGTTCGGCCGCGATAACCGGTCTGAAAACACCTCTCACAGCCTGTGCCGACAAAGAATTTTCCGCTGTCACTATCCATTTTACCCAGTCCAAGCTCTTTTAATTCGTGGGGCGACGGTTCGACCGGTTCTTTGCAATCCGGACACACTTTTCGTACTAACCGCTGAGCTATTATGGCAATCAGCGATGAACTTACTAAATACGGCTCGACGCCCAAATCCAGGAGCCGGCTGACCGCGCCTGCCGAGTCGTTAGTATGCAGAGTGCTGAAAACCAGGTGGCCTGTAAGCGAAGATTGTATTGCCATACGGGCGGTCTCAATGTCTCGAACCTCACCGATCATTATAACATCCGGGTCCTGACGCAGCACGTGACGAAGTGACGTGGCAAAAGTCATTCCTTTCTTGCTGGCGACTTGAATCTGGCTGATACCTTCGAGCTGATACTCAATCGGGTCTTCTATGGTTATAACGTTTTTCTCGGCCGAGTTGATTCTGTTAAGGCATGCGTAAAGTGTTGTGCTTTTCCCGCTGCCGGTCGGACCTGTCACGAAAATAACCCCGTGGGAGCGGTTGAGCAAAGAATCGAATTTTTGCAGGTTATCCTTGTGCAATCCCAGCTCGTTCAATCCAAAAAGCCCGGTGCTTTTATCGAGCAGTCGAAGAACGCTGCGCTCGCCGTAGCTGGTCGGCACGGTGCTGATGCGCAAATCGACTTCACGCTGGCCCAGCCGGACACTGCACCTGCCGTCCTGCGGAAGCCGGCGCTCGGCAATGTCCATGCCGGCCATAACCTTGATACGTGAAATAATCAAAGGCAGGACATTCTTGTTCAGGCTAAGGGTATCATACAAAATACCGTCAATACGGTAGCGAATCTGAATCTTTGACTCATAAGGATGGACATGAATATCACTGGCCCGCAACTGCAGGGCGCGAAAGAGAATGTCATTTACCAGCCTGATAACCGGCGGTCTATTTACCACGTCAAGCAGGTCGTCCGAAGTTGAAACCTCATCGACGAGCTGGTCGAGATTCTGCGAATCGAGCTCTTCTACCACCTCATCGATGACCGTCGACTTCTGCTCATAGGCGACGTCTATTACGGAAGTAATAGCAGCACGGGTGGATACTGCCGCTCTGACCGGCAAGCCCATCATCTTCGAGACATTGTCCAGAGCATTCGCATCCAGCGGCTTGGATAAAACCACCGTAAGCTCACCATTATCAGCATCCGATTTTATCCCGACAAGGTAATGGTGCTGGGCATACATTGCAGGGACGGCTTCTATGAATTCCGAAGGCACGTTCTTTGGGGATATTTCCGGCAGAAATTCCCAGCCGAGCGCTTCGGCAAACAGCCTCAGTACGGCATCTTCCGTAAAGTAAGGGCAGTTGAGCAAAGCTTCGTCAAGTCGGCCCTGGCCGGTGTTTTCTTCTAAGAAGCCGGCCAATCGCTCAGCATCAACAAGACTGGTCCGCCTGGCAGTTTGTAAAAGCAAATCTTTCATTATTATTGTGTATCGAGAACTTTTAACGGATCCATACTCTTGGGTTTTACGCCGGGCCAGCTCTGATAGTTCTGGAATTTATTCTCAAACTCTTCAAATGCAACTTTATTTCTATCAGATATTTGCTCCAGGTCCGGCAGGCCGGCAAGCGTCTCATCGGGTCTCAATATCTCACCTTTAACAAATATATACAGTCTCGTGTCATTACTGCTGTTACCAACTTTCCTAAAGAGTCCTCCCACAAGGGGTATGTCGCCGAGTAGGGGCACCTTCCATGTTTGCTTCTGCTGGTCTAACTGAATTATACCTCCAAGAATAATTGTGCCCTTATCAGGAACTGTAACTGTTGTTTCTATATTGTTCTCAATCTTTGGCGGAGGCGGCACATTCTCACCGCCGGAAGGAGTTCCCTGGCTTGAACGTATCATGTTAATTTCAAGACGAAGCAGTTCACCTTTGCTTATATGGGGCGTTATATCAAGTTGGATACCGGAAGGAAATTCATCGAAAGTGTAGCTTGAGCTCACAACGGCTTCTCCGGTAGTAGTAGCGGACGAGGAACTCCTGGATACGTATATGGTATTGGTTGCATCGATATGTCCCAGTTCATTATCGTTAACCAGAATCTTTGGCTTCGCAAGAACGCGGCCATACCCCTTTTTCTGCATGAGTGTCATGAGTGCCTGAATATGAGTATCAGCGTAAAAACCCTGACCGTTTAATGTTCCCCCAAGAAAGGCTCCTAACTCAGTGATACGGTCGGAGGGGAAGCCGGATCCTTCGGGAGCAAGCAAGGCTGGAAGTTTATCCATTTGACCGCCCGGTTCAAATCTTGGGAATTTCGAGACCAATTGCAAATCGTAGTCGAAAGCATCGGATTCGCTGATTTCGACAAGTGTGACATCTATGAGAACCTGTGGTCTTCTAACGTCTAATTGATCTATCAGGTTCTTTATCCATTCCTGGTTCTTTTTGCTCGCATTGACAATCAATGAAAAAGTGTTAGGGTCCGGAACTATCGTTATTAGTTCTTCCTGCTTTTGTCTGGTGCTTTCAACCTTGCCTTCCTTGTCCAGAATGCTCTCCTCGATCAGTGGACGCAGGATCTCGGCCAAGTGGTCCGGCGACTGGTTTTCAAGCGCATAGAGTTTATAACGTATATCCTGTTTGTCTGTTTCAGCGTCTACATAGCTTATAATCTCTGCTATCTCAATATGCTGCTCGGCAGTCGCATTGACCAGCAATGAATTCGTCGGCTCAACTACTATAACCTGTGGCTCTTCCGTGGAAGCCTCGGAGTATTCATCCCTCTGAGTTCTGCTAAGCGCTGATTGCCTTGCTGCTGCTGTGGTTTGCGTAGTTGGGGGCTTGGCGCCGCTGGTAATTCTTGAAGAATAAGAAGAATAAGGACTTGTCAGGCTGGGGCTAATTATGCCAAGCTCTTCCAATTGCTTCTTAACATCCTCAGCGTCAACGTGGTTTATTTTGTACAATTCCAGTGACCGCAGGTCCTGCTGTACTACATCGAGAGTACTTATCAGTTCTTCGACTTCATCTAATTGTTTATTAAGCCCAATCATCAGAATCCGGTTTGTTCTCTCATCGGCGTCAAGATAAACGGTGGGTTGAGTTGTATCCGGTTGTTGGGTCGTAGTGGGTGTTCTGGCTCTGGCGCTCGCTCTGGCCCTTGCCGCTGCTGCCTCTGCCTGGCGAACTCGAACATTATATTGGGCTGTCGTCTCGTTCGCCCTTTTGGGACTAACCCTGGCCGGTGTTATAGCCGGTGCCGATGTCTCGGCAATGGTGATGGATATAGTACCTAATTGCTCGGCAAGGCTTTGGAGCTTTGGAGCAAGCGTTTCGGCCATCGTATACTGCAACTGCCTGAACCTGAACTTTCTTGGCTCTCCCGGTCTGTCGACAATGGTCAAAAGTGCCTGTATGCGTGCCATACGGTGAGCATACCCGGTGAGGATAAGGGTTTTTGTTTCGGGGATCGCAGTTATGCTCGTGGTAAGCTTCATACCGGTCAAAAGATTTTGTGCAGTGATTGTATCTATATGTTCAAGTTTTAAAACACGTTGGACGATTCCGTCGCCGCGTTCGATTTTATCTTCTTGCGTTTCAAGTAATGCAGGATCAATGTCCAATGCGTTTGCCACCGGAGCGATCGTGACGAGATTTCCTTTGCCGCGGGTCATTGCAAGATTCTTGAACTTCAGCACATCTTCGAGCAATGGATACAAATCTTTTACCTTTATAGGGCCTCGAAACTTACCGTGAGGATTGATTGTGACTTCCTCGGCGACATCTTTTTCCTCGTACATGAAATCCAGTTGCAAATACGGACCAACCAATCCCAGGAATTCGGCGACTGTAAGCTTCTGGCGCTCGGCCAGAGCCAGATTGACGATTTGCTCTTCGTCGACAAGCCGCGGCATATCTTCATCCTGGTTGTCTACAGCCGGTTCCGGTTTCTCTTGCTTGACTACGGTTGCAGCAGTATTTGGCTCGGTCTCGACCTCGCCACTTGCTGTAAAAAGGAATCTCGCTTCGCTTGGCTCGGTTAAAGCAGAAACTTTCCGTTTAGCAGGAGATTCCGGTTTATCCTGTTCCTTCGACATATCCTGTATTTTGAGCCTGCCTGAATTCTGCAATTTTCCTATAACATAAACGATTTTCTCCAATAATCCGGCCGGTGCAACAGCAATCACATCATCGTTGTGAATATCAATAATTGCTTTAGTGCTTGCGTTTAGCCCCGGCGGATTAGAGAAGCTCCCGATTGATATCCCCCTGGTCAAACTGGGATTAAGCTTCGCCGCAATCTGCTCGTTCGATGGCATATTCCTGGCCGCTGAGACGGGAAGAATCGCTTTTACGACAAATTGCTCCGGCCCGTCTACAAGATCAAGAATCGCCTTTGCTTTGGTTAGTTCGCGCGGCTCGGCTGTTACTAAAAGCGCGGACGAAGCGGGGAAATGCGTAACCGTTCCTGTCATGACCTTGGCAAGGTAATTCTTGCCTTGCTCAACAGATATGTGTTTCAAAGGAAAAATTCTATATCCGGCTTCCCTGGGAACTCCTGTTTGCCCGGCAGCAAGGCAATTATTGAATATCAAAAGAGCTGCTGTAACTGCAAAAATCC
The DNA here is from genome assembly GCA_964612465.1 of uncultured Pirellulales bacterium. Classification (GTDB taxonomy): domain Bacteria; phylum Planctomycetota; class Phycisphaerae; order Sedimentisphaerales; family Anaerobacaceae; genus JAFGPJ01. Next base: position 8,378 of record CAZTDF010000019.1, on the reverse strand, counting down.
AATTGTATCCCCCGTGAGAACAACGCTGCTTTATCATCATGAAAAACCCCTTCGTCCGATAGTTCAAGATATCAATCCCTTCCCCACAGCCTCACTTTTACGAGGCAAAACAATGGGGGCCGGTTTTAAAGTAATTACTATTAAATCAGACACAAAAAAAGGCCAAAAGTTCCCGATTTTCAGGTAAAAAAACGCCAATATGTTCACAAAACAGGTGTATTTTAAGCATCGAGTTTCAAACGTCAGTCGGAAGCTGCCTATCTTTGATTCATCCGACTGATCGAGTTTAATTTTGACAATTATCGGGCACACTAACTAAGTACAAATTCACGCATATTAGGTTTTAAAGACCTATAAAACTATCGTAAATGCTTATGAAAACGTCATAGAAACCAAAAAGAACTGGACTCAGCAGCTTAATCGCAGTTGGAAATGTTTTTACAATGCAGAACTCACAAATATGGCGTGGGACTATTTTTCCGCAGATGTGTCTGGTTTGGGTGGGCTGACTTCTACTTTACCCTCGTCCGCTTTAGGCGAAGATGGATTTGTGTCTTTCTGAATGCCTTTCAACTTTTCACCTATATTACCCAGCTTTTTTGCTTCTTCGGCACTCACACGAGTAGATTTAAATTTTGAAATGAGTTTCTCTATACGGGCAGCCCTTTTTGCTTTGTCGAGTTCCGAATTAGTTTTATCCGAAGCAGAATTTCTCTGTAAATCCTTCAACTTGTCTACGAGTTCCCCCATCTTTTCGTCACCGTCGCCGTTTCCTTGCAGTTTCTGAGGCGTATTTATTGTTCTTCTAACACCCGTGGCAGTTCTGCCTGAAGCTGGTGATGTGGATTTTAGACGGCCTTGGCTACTTCTTAACGAAGAAGCAGGAGATGTTCTGTTTGGAGGCGTCGTATTCGGTTTCTGCTCAATTTCAAGCTCGAAAGTCTCTTTGCTGCTTTTAACAACGACGAGACCGTCTTTTACCTGCTCAACAAGTAAATGCCCAACCTTGCTGGATTGCCGGACCCAGTATCGTCCCCTTCCAGGCTCGTCAATCAACGCCAGCGACAATTCCGGATTTTCTGCACAATAACTGGTAACAAAAACTTTGAATTTGGGCGTAACAGGCAGTCTGTCGGCAAAATTAGTCGTCTTGGCTCCCTTGACAGCTTTCTGAATTGTCGATTTGAGCGGATTCAGAAACAATGCAAAAGCCTCTGCCTGCTCGACAAGCGGTGAAACCCGGCTCTCTCCCGTCTTTGCCTTGTTATCCGCAACGTCCTCGAACTTTTCTTTCACACTCGGTAATTTAAGAAACTCGTCGATGCGTTCATCGCTGCGAACACCATAAATCACAGGAAAAACAAAGAAAACGCCTGCCAGAATCGCTGCTACAACACTTGTTATTCGCAATGTCTTTATCATGGTAGTATAGAAAGCACACAAGTCGGTTGAACTTTGCACTAATACTCTAATGCTCTTATGCTCTCTTTATTTGACATTGCCGACAGCGTTTGGTTCCCTCCAATGCCTAATTTTCTCCATAAAAACATCCTCATTGCCCGCGTAGTCGCCGCTTTGCTCGGGCGTATGGCAGTCTAAGCAGGTCGATTTCGGCTCAGTAAGCTCGGTCGCACCGGCAGTGAGGATATGTTTTGAGCCCGGTCCGTGGCAGTTTTCGCAGCCGACATCTATTAAATGCCCGGTATCCTGCTGGGAAATAAATCCGCTTTCGTAGTCCATACCGATAACATGGCAGACGACGCATTCCGGGTCGAACTGAGAATTGACTTGTTCGAGCGTCGAATAAGCCTTTGCATGGGCTTTACTGCCCCACTTTTCATATTCGTAGTCGTGGCAGGATTTACAGGATTTCGAGCCGGTATATTCCAGACCGTTCGGCAGGGCAAAGCGTGGATGCTTCTCCAAAAGGTTCCTGTCTTTGACAATTTGCTGATAGTCTTCGTACAGTTTGACAAGAGAGTCGTCTTTTGGCAATCCTTCCTCGACGGGTAACGCCTTAAACGCTAATCTTAGCCGCTGGCCAACTCTGGCAGGGGCTGTTACTTTCAGCCCGCATATATATCTGCCAAAACGTCCTACTGTGAATGCCAGGGGTCGATTATCCGGATTGCCGATCACGGCCGGTTCATCAGATTCGGATGGGCAGACAACACAATCTACAAATGGAGCCGCTTTCGCGATGGACTCGATAGTTCCGGGATCGCTATTGCTCAGGATCAGGATATTGAGAGTCGGCACGCCGGACGGCAGAGCGAAAAGACCCTCGATTTGCTCGATCGGAGTCGATTCCGGGTCAAAGGCCGCTACGGTGGCCAGCACGGTTCTGCCTTTGAGCAAGAATTCCTTTGTAAACTTCGCCGGCGCATCTATATCAGACGTGCCATGAGAACTTATTATATTAAAGGACGATTCAATGCTCTCCAGCATTCCAAGATTTCTGCCTATTTCGATGTCTTTCTCACTCAGACTGACTAAGTCATAATCAAGAAGTTGAAGGGCCTGGATTATGATATGGTACTTGATCAGGTCCTGCTCGCTGTCACTTTTCACAAACGAACCCGTGTTGATTATTAATCTTTTCTGCTCGGGTACAGTATTGAGTGCGGCTGAGCGTCTATCGAATCCCCCGAGTTGTCCGCCTGAACAACCACAGGGCTTCAATGCCCCAAGCTCGTTACCGGTTAGGAAAACAGTGAGCGATTCGTCCATCGAACGCTCTTTTTCATATTCTGGAGTTCTCTTCGGGGTTTTTAATACACAAGAAGTCCCGACTGTTAAGATACAAATGCAAGTTATTAATCGCTTCATTTATCAACCATCTTATATTCTGCACATAATAAGCCCTTCGCTTATTTCGGTGGTCTGGATATAGTTTTCAGTACGGCCGGATCAACACCGAATTAGCACATCAAGATCTATTGGCTTTGGTCGGGCTTTTCAAGTGTGCTTTCCTGCGTTTTAGCTTTGGTTTTTCTTTTTGTATAATAGCCGTTACAGCGAATTGGCAACTTCTCGCCGCCCTTAATATTGACTGAGAACAGGTCAGTGAATCTTGTTTTACCCTCGGCGGTCGGTGGTGTTATTTCAACGTCAAGCTGATAGCCGTAGCGAATCTTCTTCTGCTCCAGAATCTTAATAGCGACAATGTCGTTCTTCGAAGACAGCGACTCGATTTCAAAGTCCTTTTCATAGTTGTTGAGCACCGAGATTTTCCTTACAATCGGTTTTTCCGGCACTGCATCAAACATTATAAGTAAAGGCGGATTTACCGTATATTTTGGGAGCACGCTAAAGAGGATAACGGCCGTATTTCCCATTGGATGATTAAGGGTGATATTGATACGCCCTTTGAGACTTTTTTGCAGCTTTTCGATATCGACTTTGGGTTCAAGAACGAATTTAGTTGCTTTCACCGATGGATCATAATCAGCCGTGATGCACTCGGCGGTCGATTTGAATCCCGTTATTGAAAATGGACGATTATCAATACTGCTGATTGTGATATTCGAACAGCCGGCATTATCCTCATCAAGGAAAAGTTTAAATCTCTTCGGCTCCCAGGCGATTTGCAGCACAACTTTGGCTTTAACGGTCAGGTCAATCGCGGGTGTATTCGGATCGTTGCTGTGCACAACCATTTGTCGTGAAAACGTCATTTCCCGAGGCCCTGAGGTCCACTCGACTTTCAACGCCCCGCTTTCGCCCGGCTCATATTCCATCTTGTCCAGCTTGGTGACTACACCACAGCATCTCCCGACCTTCGTGATTTTCAGTAAGCCTTGCCCAACGTTTGTGAATTTTAACTCACCTGTTTGCTTTGTGCTTGGTCCGACTTCACCGAAGTCGCAGATCATTTTTTCAAACTTGATTTCCGGCATGGATTTCCCTGTTAGTCTGGCCTGCTCTTGACAGCCAATCTGTAAAAACGACACCAAACCACAGATTACACAAATCATCTGTGAAGTATGTATTTCGAATTTTCGTTTCATCTTATCATCTCCAAATCAGATTGTGATGTAAACTTCGTCCAAATAACGACCTATAGTTTAATTAAAAAGACATCTTTAAGCAAGGAATTTTCAAACACGCTAACGTTCTTTACTGTTCTGCAAGCTTAGGCTTTATTTTCGAATAACGCCCGTTACAGCGAATTGCCAGCCTCTCGCCGCCCTTAATATTTACAAACAAATCATCCTTCAAGCTTGGTTTATTCTCAACTGCCGTAAGAGTGAGTTCCAGGTCAAGCTGATAGCCGTCCATAATTTTCCTCTGCTTCAGAATTTTTACGCCAATAATATCACCCTTTGAATTTACCGACTCAATCTCAAAGTCCTTATGATAGTTATTTATTACGTCGATTTTCTTGACTACCTGCTTTTCCGGCTCAGCATCCCAAACGATAATCATGGATGGTCTAACCGTATATGTTGGCAGCACGCTAAATAGAATCGTTGCGGTTTTCCCTTCCGGATGTGTCAGGTTAATATTTATACTCCCTTTGAAATTTTTTGGCATTGCTTCGATATTGACCCTGGGTTCGAGAATGAACTTCGTCGCTTCCACCGAAGAATCATAATCGGCAGTGATACAATCGGCGATCGATTTGAACTGCAGTATTGAAAATGGCTGATTATCGAGACTCTTGATTGTAATTTTCGGACAGCCGGCATTTTCCTTATCAAGAAAAAGTCTCAGACTCTTAGGCTCCCAGTCAACCTGCAGAACAACTGTAGCCGTAAGGGAAAGTGTAGTCTGAGGCGTTTTCGGGTCGTTGCTGTGGATCGTAAGTTTCCGCCTCATTTTGCTTGGCCGGGGCCCTGAGTTCCACGCCACTTTCAATGCCCCGCTTTCGCCCGGCTTGTATTCCATCTTATCCAGATTCGTGAACACGCCGCAGCATCTGTCAACCTTAGTGATCACCAGTAAGGCTTCTCCGGTATTTGTGAACTTGATCTGGCCTGTGTTCTTCCTGTTAGGGCCAACATCGCCGAAATTATAGACTAAGTTCTCGAACGTTATTATTGGCGAGGGTTTATCGGATTCGGTAGCAGCTTCAGACTTTTTCTGTGCTGTAAGGGCTTCATTTGCCGATTTTGCCTGCTCTTGACAGCCGGTCTGTAAGAACAATACGCAACTGATCAGAAGAAGAACCAAAATAAGGCATTTTCGTTTCATATTTAAACCTCCGAATCAGACTATTGTTTAAACTTTCGACCAACAAAAGGCCCTTAGTTTAACGTAAAAGCCCTTTTTAGGCAAGAATTACCGGCAGAAATACTTCACAACTGCTTCTCAAGGCTCGTCCTCTTGCGCGACCGCGGATCGTTAACGGGCTGTCCGGCGTTGTTTAGTTTTCCACTGATCGCCATATCCCTGAAGCCAGTCATTGGGTCGTAGAATTTTCTGCTCAGATCCACGATATTGACCATCAGGCCGGGACGATTTGCCCTGAGCTGGCGGACAATCCTGCCGTCCGGCTGGATGAAACACGATGGATAGGGCGAATAATACCCGCTCGAATTCGACATGCTCACCCACATATGATTCGTCGCCGCCCGGCACTGCATTGTCTGGCGCATGATGTGCGTATGGATACTCGGGCCTTTCTGCCGGGCGTTGTAGAAGGACTGGAAAATGCAGTTGACGCCCTGCTTGTAAAGTGCGCGATACAATTCCGGGAACCGCAGGTCGAAGCATATCAGCAGCGAGCATTTCACGCCGTTGATTGTGAAGTTCACAAATTTGTCGCCCGGCGTCAGCCGGCGTAAGTCACCCGGCGTACAAAATCTCTTATCGTAGCGGTCGACAATCCTGCCGTCAGGCCCGATCAAATACAGGCTATTGTAAGGCTTGTTAGGCTCGGTCAGCCTGTGCGTACTACCCAGCACGACCCACAGCTTGAGTTTCGCTGCAAGTGACATTATCTTCCCGGTCTCTTCTTTGAGAAGCTCCCAGTCGTACCCTTCGAAGTTCGGAAAGTCCGTGCCGACGTAGCCGCTCAATGCGCATTCGGAAAAATGCACGATTTCGGCTCTGGCCTTTTTCGCTTTGCCAAGCAACTCGCAGATCGCGTGCGAGTTCCGCTTGACCGAACGCCCCACGGCAAACTGACAGGTGGCCACTTTTAATACGCTGCTACTCATTCTACATTTGCCCCTGATCCGATTGGAGTCGAGTCTATTTCAAGCCCATTGTCTCATCGAGGCCGAAGATGATGTTCATGTTCTGAATCGCCTGGCCTGATGCTCCTTTGACAAGGTTATCAATAGCCGAGAAGCTCACGATTCTGCCCTTGACAGAAGTCGTGAAGATGTGACAGTAGTTCGTCCCGGCGACGTCTTTGACGGCAGGGGCATCCCTGCGTATCTGCACGAACGGCTCGCCGACATAAAAATCGCGATAGAGCTGCGATAGCTCATCATTGCTGAGCTGTTGTTTTGGTTGACAATAAACCGTCGAGAGAATCCCCCTGTCGAACGAACCGACGTGCGGCTGAAACAGGACGGTGACATTCTTTCCCGCGACGTCACTTGCGATCTGCTCGATCTCGGGCATGTGCCGGTGGGTGCCGATCCCGTAGGGGAAAAAGTTTTCGTTCATATTCGGAAAATGGAACTTCTCAGATGGATTCTTGCCCGCGCCGGATGAGCCGGTTACCGCATTGACGATAATTCCATCTGTCTCAATAAGGCCTTCTTTGAGCAACGGAGCTATCGCCAACGTTGCCCCGGTCGGGTAGCAGCCGGGATTGGCGACGAGTTTTGCTCCTTTTATACTGTCGCGGAAAAGCTCGGGCAGGCCGAATGCTGCGTGCTTCAGGTTCCCGGTGTCGGTGTGCTTGACGTAATATTTCTCATAGACGGCCACATCTTTGATCCGGTAGTCGGCGCTGAAATCAATTACTTTCAGCCCGGCGTCCAGCAGCTTCGGCACGAAACCCATCGAGACTTTATGAGGCAAACAACACAGGGCGACATCGGCCAGCCCGGCCAGCTTATCAAGATCAAGCGGCTCAATCTGCATCTCGCAGCGCCCCTTGAACTGCGGGAAAACATCCTCTACCGCCCCGCACTCTTCCGGCAACGCGGTTAGATAGGTCAGCTCGGCCTCGCTGTGCCGAAGAATTATCCTTATCGATTCTGCCCCGGTATAACCGCTGGCCCCGATTATCGCAACTCGTATCATCTTTTTCACCTCTAACAAAAATAGCCGCTAAGATTTTCTCTCGGCGGCTATTGTAATCATCCAAAAATGAATTTGCAAATTAACGCTTCGAGAACTGGAATCTCCTCCTTGCGCCCCTTTGGCCGGGCTTCTTTCTTTCGACCATTCTCGGGTCACGAGTCAGGTGTCCACTGTCCCTCAACATCTGGACATAACTATCATCGTATTTCTTCAACGCCCTGGCAATTCCCAGCAGCGATGCACCCGACTGTCCCGTGGTTCCGCCGCCTTTGACATTGATAAATATGTCGAATAGCTTTTCAGCTTTAACTGCCTTAAGCGGGGCCATAACAGCTTTTCTGTCCTGCTCTCTTTTGAAGTAGTCGTCGAGCTCTTTTTTGTTTACGACAAATTTGCCGCTGCCCGGTTTGATTCTCACGCGAGCCACCGAGCTTTTTCTTCTGCCGGTGCCCCACCAGTAACCGCCTTTGGGCTCGTTGGTTGGATTAGATGTGACTTTAGGTTTGCTCTCGGGAGCCTGCTCAGTTACTTCTACCTGGGCATCGGGATTATCAATTTTGGTCTCAGCCATATTTCACTATCTTTATCTAAAATAGTTCTATTTTTTCAGGTTTTTGGGCCTGATGCTCGTGCTCCGGACCGCCATAAACCTTCATTTTCTTAAGCATCTGCCTGCCGAGCCTGTTTTTCGGCAGCATTCGCCTTACGGCCAGCTCTATTACCTTTTCAGGCTTCCTTGCCATCATATCGGCAAAGCTGACGAACTTGTGCCCGCCGGGGTGGTGCGTGTAGTAATCGTACTCCTTGTTCTGAGCTTTTTTGCCGGTAAGCATTATTTTCCCGGCATTTACTACAATCACATAATCGCCCGTGTCGACATGCGGAGTATACGTGGGCTTGTTCTTGCCCATAAGTATAGGAGCGATTTTTGCCGCCATTCGGCCTAATATAGCCCCTTCGGCGTCCACAAGCAGCCACTTCTGCTCGACTTCATTATTTTTAGCCATAAAGCTTTTCATAGAAAAACTCTCATCAAACATCCAAAAAGGAGTAATTATAGTGAATCTATTCCTGCCGTCAAACTATTTTATAGTAAAAATTCAAGAATTTGGGCTTATTCCAATTAATGAATCAGCAGCGGCGAGCGATTTTTCTCTTTTCCCCGCTCCTTT
>CAZTDF010000018.1:29432-36837 GCA_964612465.1 uncultured Pirellulales bacterium | reverse complement strand
CCGACATCTACTGGGTTGAACTCAAGGAATATCTACCCGAATCCTATAGATAGCCTGAAGGAATATCAGGTGAGTGAAAAGGAGATCTGTTATGAAACATACAAAGAAAAAACTTTTTTGGTTTGTGGCTTTCTTAGGAGTTAGTACTATTGGCCTGTGCGCAGAACCCTTTGCCAAGGGGCCCTATTTGGGACAGACTCCGCCCGGCCCTATTGCCCAGGTCTTTGCCCCGGGATTGATTTCTGATACCCGGCCACACCAGGGGGAAGCCTGGGCGAACTTTTCGGCTGATGGCAACACCTTTTGTTTTAGCCAGCTTGGGTATGTCTATATCACAGAAAACACGGACCAGGGCTGGACAGTACCTAAGCGTATAAGAAGTATTCCATACAGGACAACGTATTGCTGTCTGTCTCCGGATACCAATAGTATCTACTTCATGTACGGCAAATCCTACAGTCCGTGTCGCTGCCAAAGAACGTCTGACGGATGGTCCACATACCAAGAAATAGGACCACCACTAAGTTCTCCGGCACGTGAGCTTGGAATCTCTTTAGCAGCGAATAACAATATCTACTTCGGTTCCAAACGCAAGGGGGAAATAAGATGCAGAATATGGGTCGCCCCTTTTGTTGACAACACCTGGCCCCGGGCCGTACATATCTCTTTGAATCACCAAGCGGCTGATCCGGGAATTGCTCCGGATGAGTCGTTTATGGTGTTCACCGCCATAAATCTACCGGGAAGTTACGGGCAGCGGGACCTGTACCTAACCCTACGTTTGCCGGATGGCACGTGGTCCAAACCTCGAAATCTGGGCCCTCGAATCAACTCTGCCTATTTTGAATTCAGCCCCAGAATCTCATCGGACAAGAAGTATCTCTTCTTCACCCGGAGCAACGGGTGGTGGGAGAATTCGAGTCGCGACACGTCCGACATCTACTGGGTTGAACTCAAAGAATATCTTCCCGATCCCAATGACTCCAGTTTGATCGGCAGGAAAAAAGTTTATGGCAACGAAAAACAATAGAATCTTGGTCTTGGTTGTATTTACTCTCTATCTGACGAGTACGGCACTGGGAATGCGTATATAGTCAGATTTGACGAAGCGAAGGACGAACAGGACAGTCCGTAACTCAATGATAGGTAATGCTCTCTATCCTGCAACCTTGTCCAAGTAAGGCCATAAATCTATTCAGGAGAATTATAGGTGTAGAGTTAAGTACAATTACTTGCCTGCGGCGTTTTTTCCGCTAACATCGAGCCCGGCTTAAGATTATAATGAGATTTTCAGCTAAATATCAGGTTTGGAGAAAATGCCAAATGAAAGGGTTTGGAAAATGAACAGGAATAATTTAACAAGAAGGCAGTTCATCGCCGCAGCGTCGGCGGGCTCGCTTATTGGAGTGGCCTCAGGGACCATTCCGAGCTACGCAAACATCACGAAAAAGGCCGGCAAGCTGGCGATCCTCGGCGGCGAACCGGTCAGGAAGAACAAAAGCTGGCCGAACTGGCCTTACTGGGATGACGGCGTCGTGGACTCGATTGTTAAGACGACCAAAAGCAGGATATGGTGCAGGATACAGTCTAAGTCGGGCACTGTGCCCACTTTTGAGAAGAAATTCGCTGACCTGATAGAGGCCAAATTCTGCGTGGCGACCGGCTCCGGGACACAGGCGCTGCACACCTGCATCGAGGCACTCGGCATCGGTCCCGGCGATGAAATCATCACCTCGCCCTACACCGACCCGGGGACGATTGCTTCGATTCTGTCGGCGAGAGCGCTGCCGGTCTTGGCCGACCTCGACCGCGAATCATTCCAGTCCGATCCGGCCGACGTCGAGCGCCGAATCACCGAGAACACAAAGGCGATTATGCCCGTACACATGATGGGCCAGCCATGCGATATGGACAGCATCATGGCCATTGCCAAAAAGCACAATCTGAAAGTCATCGAAGACGCCTGCGAGTCACATCTTGCAGAGTACCGAGGCAAAAAACTCGGAACAATCGGCGACCTCGGTTGTTTCAGCTTTCAGTCGAGCAAAACCATTGCCTGTGGCGAAGGCGGCGCCATAGTCGGAAACGACGAAGAGCTTATGGACAAGTGCTACACGGTCCACAACCACGGCACATCCCGCAGAGGCTATACCGAGGTGGCCGGGCCGAAATACCGCATGAACGAATTCGAAGCGGCCGCCCTGCTCGGGCAGTGGCCAGGCATCGCCGAACGCTTCAAACGCCGGAACGATAACGCCGCCCATCTTACATCGAGGCTAAAAGACGTGCCGGGCATCCTTCCGCAGAAACTCTACGACGGCACGAACAGCGGTTCGTGGTATCTCTACCCCATGAGCTATCGAAAGGAGCACTTCAACAACGCCGACCGCAGCAAGTTTCTCAAGGCAGTTGCCGCCGAAGGAGTCGGTCTCAGCCCGTACCTCGCAAGGGGACTGCATCGCGAGCCGTGGATAGAGCACATCTTAGAGCGTCCGGTCTATAAGAAGATGTTTTCTTCGCAGAGGCTCGAAGAGTATCGTCAACAGGTTCCGTGCCCGGTCTGCGACCAGGTCTGTCGGGAGATGGCGATGATTTGGGCATCAGGGCCGCTGCTTGCAGAAAAAGAGGACATGGACAACATCGCCGACGCCATTATCAAGGTTTACGAAAACCGCGACAAGCTGAATTCAATATAATGACCGTTTTGAATAAAGGGACACAAATAATGAAGTCTGATCGAGGCATTGGCAGCTATGGATTGTTTTTACGGAAGACGGCGCTGATTGTTTTGCTTATAACGGGCACAGGCATTTTAGCAGCCGACCTTGAAGGAAAGACGGCGAACACGCTGATATGGGATACGATGTCGCCTTTTGGAGACACGGTCGATTTGCAGAATAGAACAAGCTGGAAGCTTGTCCCCACCGACCTTCTTATGCTCGAACGTGACCCGGCGACTGCATCTTCGGATCCGGGTTATTACGGCCGCCAATACGCTTTCAACGGGGATGCAGTGGTAGAGAACGAGCACTTAACCGCGGTGTTCCAGTCGAAAAAAGGTTGTATGGTTATCTACTCGAAAGCAGATTCGAAAAGCAAAAAGCTTCAGTTCGTACCTCTTGAGCTCAAAGGCAGGCCGGCAAGAATTACACACTGCTCGATTTTGCAGAATACGGGCCAGGACGCTGCTCTGGAAGTGACTTTCTCCGGCGAAGGAAAGAATCTGCCCGCAGTAATAGCGTTCGACAGGGCCGGGATTGTCGATATCAAGCCGGGCAGGAACTTCAAGGGGATAAGCCTCATCAGCCCCATCGAGCATGGCATCGTGCCGAGCTTTATTGGCGATGATCTTATATTCAGTCCCGGCCAATACGCTTCGACCAATACGCTATGCGTTCCTACGGAAAATCTTTTCGCAGGATTGCTCGCGGGCCAAAACGACATGCTGGTTGTCACCTGGCCCGAGGGCAAGCAGCAAATGAAACTTGTGCTCGGCGGTAATCAGCAAGGGCCGCGTCTCATCGAGTCTGTTGACTTTGACAACGACGGCAAAAGTCTGTATCTGGCGGTGCTAAGCGCGCCGGGTATCTGGCATAAGGAAGAGTTAAAGCCCGCTTACCTGGAAAAGGATGTCACAATCGACTGGAAAAGGCCCTTTCGGGCAAAATGGATCACACAGCTATCCGAAGGACGAGTGCAGACCACTTATACCTTCAGAGAAACCAAAGGCAATATCTGGCGCGGCGTAATAGGTCACTATACCTATCCCGTCTGGTTCAGCAGTGACAATGCATCCTATCGTCTAAGCAAGAAAATACCGCCCAAGGGGCAATCGATCATCTACTTTTTAGAGAGGAAAGATACTCCCGCATCGGTTCTCGCTCCCGTCGATATCATGAAAGCAACGCTGGGCAGGCAAACATGCGATGCGATACTCGACCTGCCGGGCCGCAAGCTGAGAACACACCACCGGAGAGGCGGCCAGGGCGTTCGCCGCGCCTGTACGTGCGGATGCACCGAAGCGATACAGGCCGTATTTGACGCCGGCCAGGAAAGACAGAGAAAAGAATATGTCGAAGAAGCGATCGATGATATGGTCTATTTCGTTGACCGGCATATGAAGAGAATCAACGAATATCAGGACTTTGCAAATGAAATGCTGGATTTCCTGAACCGGACGTGGCAAACCGCCGGTGATTTGGAACCGTTCCTTGATCGGATAGCAGAGATTGTCCGGGAGATACCGCAGGAATACCAGAGTAAGCAGGAGCTTATAAAGAACATGAAATACATAGATGATCTGACTTGGCAAACCAAAGCACTGACTCGAAAAAAGCAGCCGGGAAATCTGCCGGCATACGAGGAGCTCAGCATGAAATGGAGACGGATGGGCGGTGCCCAGGACGATCTTGTCGCCCAGTGTCACAGAATAACCAGGAAGCTGTTCCAGGAAGCCGGCTACGGCTGCACAAGTTCACCGAAAGCCGTTGCAATAGCCCAACAGATAAGAGCACGCTGCACGAAATGCCTTCGGTATGCCGACGGCTACGAAATATGGGCGGACTATTGAAACTGTAATCTTCGAGAGCAACAGCAATTATTCAGGAACCCAAAAATCATGAGACATTATATTTTAGCCGCACTTTTATTACCCGGAATCATCGCCCTGCTACAAGGCTGTAGCCGGAAGGCCCCGGATGAAGCTTCGAGCGAAACGAAGAGTCAATCTGAAACAAAGAACGAATCCGAAACTCAGATGGTCCTGCTCCCGGGCGGGACATTTACGATGGGAGATGAGAATGAGATAGACGCGACGCCCCACGAGGTTACCGTCAGCGCGTTCTATATCGACACGAACCTGGTGACACAAAAGCAATACGAAAAACTAATGGGTGACAATCCTTCACGCTGGAAGGCAAATACAAATCCGGTCGAGCAGATGCGCTGGTCCGACGGAGTTAGATACTGCAACGCCCGCTCCGAGTCTGAGGGACTCCAAGCCTGCTACGATCTGGATACATGGAAATGTAATTTCGCCGCCAACGGCTACAGGCTGCCGACGGAAGCGGAATGGGAATATGCCTGCCGGGCGGGAACAACAACAGCGTATTTCTTCGGTGACGATGCTTCGAAGCTGAAAGCTTATGCATGGTTCGAGGACAACTCGGGCGGCAAACCCCGGCCGGTCGGCCGTAAGCCGGCCAATCCGTGGGGATTGTACGACATGCACGGCAACCTCTGGGAATGGTGCAATGATTTCTACAAGGTGGACTACTACCAGGAGAGTCCCAAAGAAAATCCGAGAGGGCCGGAGACAGGCGAGACCAAGGTCCTGCGAGGCGGAGCATGGAAATTTAGCGCCGAGAGCTGCAGTTCAGCCTATCGCTATAATGAAAATCCCGGCTACGCGGACGTCTGCTTCGGGTACGATATCTACGGTTTTCGCTGCGTTAAAAACGCCGCCGGCCCGGTAAATAACTCAAAACTAAAAACTCAAAACTAAAAACTCCTTTTAGAGTACTTTCGTTATTCCGGGCATCGCAACAGGATAACCGCCCTTAGTATCGGGCTTGACCGGCGCATCGGAGTCCATCGTATAGTTATCCAGACCCGGAGCCAGCTCTATGTTCGAAGCCATAGCCTGCTCCCATGTAATCAACTTGCCGGACTCGGCGGCCATGCGCCCGAGAATCCCCGTCATGGCGCCGTAGGCGCTGCGCTCGGCCTCGTTGTAGGGCTTGTTGTTGCGGATCGCATCGAAAAGCATATCGTGCTCGTGCTGATAGGCATCGCATCGCGGGCCTTCGTACTTCCAGATTACATTCGCAGAGGTCTGCTGGTGGCCTTTGAAAATACGGGGATCGGAAATCCCCTCGCCGAGCACAGCCGAACCTTTCGCACCGTGGATAACGTCGCCGAAGAAGCCCCAGCAGTTATCCATGTGCCGGCCCTGTGCGTGCAGTCTTGTCCCATCGGGAAAAGTATATTCGACCGAGTAGTGGTCGAACAACTGGTCGGGCTCGGTGCGGACCTGCCGGCCTCCCTGGCCCTGGGCCGATACGGGCCAGGCGTCCTTGCACCAGCAACAAACGTCGAGGTTGTGGATGAGCCAGTCGAGAATAAAGCTGCCGTTTAGCCATGTGAAGTTGGAATAGTTGCGGATCTGGTGGGCCAGTTCGTTCATGCCGGCGGCTCTCGGAGAGAATCCGACCCGGGCGTGCTCACGGTAGGCCCAGCAGGTAATGACCTCGCCGATAAGGCCATTATGCAGTTTTTCGACGGCCTGTTCGAGCGGTATGTAATGACGGCTCATCAGGCCGCCGGCAATCTTGAGGTTCTTGGCTTCGGCCGCCTTGCCAGCCTTGAGCACGCGGCGAATTCCCGGTGCATCAACGGCGAACGATTTCTCCATGAACACGTTGCAGCCTTTTTCCACGGCGTATTCGAGATGGATCGGGCGGAATGCCGGAGGCGTAGCCAGTATGACGAGCCCACCCGGAGCGATAGCGTCGATGGCCTTTTTATAGCCGTCCATTCCGAGAAACTTTCGGTCGGCGGAAACATCGATTTGCTTAGCGAACGATTTGTCGAGATTGCTTAGACTGCTCGCAAGCCGCCGCTCGAAGACGTCAGCCATAGCGACAAGTCTGTTCGGCCCCTTAGTCGAGAGCGCATTGGCCGCCGCTCCCGTACCCCGTCCGCCGCAGCCTACAAGTGCGATTTTAATCGTGTTGCTTTCGCCTGCATAGGCCCGCGTGCCGATAGTTCCGGCCAGAGCCGTGCCGGCTATGACTCCGGAAGTTGCTTTTAGAAAATCCCTGCGTGAGGTGTTTGGCTTTTGAGTATTATGCTGTGCGTCCATTGAAAAACCCTTTCTCTAAATTATTGGCTATAAGATTTCCAGTGCCTGGAAAGTCAATTGTATTCTGACTGGCCCGGAGCTTCAATATATTTCACAAGACATTTTCCATATAGAGCAATATAATCGGAAAATCATGTAATATGTGGTCATATATGGAGAATCATAAATGCAACTGCAAAAACCGCTTAAAACATATCTCGTTTCAATTCTTGCCGGCCTTACATTTGCGGCTTTTGTTTACGGACAGCCCGAAGCAGAACACGGCCTGCACTACAAAACTCCCGCGATGGTCTGGGATGAAGCATTGCCCTTAGGCAATGGTTTGTTTGGAGCATTGGTCTGGGGAGATGGCAAACCTTTGCGAATATCGCTCGACCGAACCGACCTTTGGGACCTTCGGCCCGTTCCGGAATTTCAAGGCAAAGATTATTCGTATCGAACCATGCGGCAATGGGTAAAAGAAGGCCGGTTGGCGGACCTGCATCGTCTTTATGACGATCCGTACGGCAATCCCGGCCCGACAAAAATACCCGCCGGACGCAT
>CAZTDF010000018.1:0-29332 GCA_964612465.1 uncultured Pirellulales bacterium | reverse complement strand
AACCAGGAGCAGATCGGTGGCTGGCACCAGTACACCCACTCGGCAACAACCGCCGCCTGGCTGGCCCATCATTTCTATCTGCACTGGCGATACAGCATGGATCGGGATTTTCTTAAGAACCGGGCGTACCCGTGGCTTCGCGAGACTTCCGTCTTTCTGGAGGCTATAACCGAGGAAGGTTTCGACGGCAAACGCACGCTGCCTTTAAGCTCGTCGCCGGAAATAAACGATAACCGTCTTGAAGCGTGGTTTTCCTCAATAACAAATTACGATCTCGCCCTTATACGCTGGGTGTTCGAGAAGACCGTCGAATTGGCAAACGAAACAGGCAACCATGATGAAGCTCGACGATGGCGAGATTTATTATTCGAAATGCCCGATTTGGCGCTCGATAAAAAGAGCAGGAAAATGCTCGTTGCAAAAGACTATCCACTTGCCGCCTCGCACAGACATTTTTCGCACTTGATGGCAATACATCCGCTGGGACTTATCCGCTGGGAAAACGGGTCTCGAGATCAGGCAATTATTAAAGCTTCGATGGCCGATCTCGAAAAAAATGGAACATCCCAGTGGTGCGGATACAGCTTTAGCTGGCTGGCGAGCCTGGCCGCCCGGGCAAGAAACGGTGAAAAAGCCGCCAAGGCGCTGGAGATTTTCTCGACGGCGTTTTGCCTTCGCAACAGTTTTCATTGCAACGGCGACCAATCCGGCAAGGGATATTCGAACTTCCGTTACAGGCCTTTCACGCTGGAAGGGAATTTTGCCGCCGCGGCGGGCCTGCAGGAAATGCTGCTGCAAAGCTATAGCGATACTATCCGCGTGCTGCCCGCGGTTCCGGCCGATTGGATAGACATATCTTTCAAAACGCTCCGGGCTGAAGGTGCTTTTCTCGTTAGCGCCGAACGCAAAGACGGTCTTACGAATTCGGTCACGATAATCTCAGAAAAAGGCGGCACTTGCCGGCTCGAAAATCCGTTCGAGCATGATAAGTACGAACTTAAAGGCGCAGCAGAGAATGCCATCGGCATAGATAGAGATGATCTGGTAATAAAAACTTCGGCAGGGCAAAAAATAACACTAATCCGCAAATCTCAATAAATTGGAGGTTTCTGAATTGAAAAAGAAAAATAGTATTTCCCGCAGGACTACGTTGAAGGGTATCGGCACAATAGGTGCTATGGCGTTTTTCGCAAACCGGGCTTACGGCGAGCAATTCGCAGGAATATCCAGTAAAGAAATGGACGGCCAAAGCGACATACGCAGGACTGTCTTTGCTAAAGTTTTTTCCACGCCACTAATAGACACGCACGAACATCTTATCGAAGAGCATGATAGAATCAATGCCTCTAACCGCCGGATTCAGAGCAATGACTGGTCATTTCTGCTGAGCCATTACCTCAACTCAGATATACTCACGTGCGGTATGCCGCAAGCCGAGTACGACAGATTCTTCTCGCCCAACGTCACGCCTCTCGATAAGTGGAAGATTCTCGCACCGTACTGGCCCGCCGTGCGAAACACCGGTTACGGCATGGCAGTGGAAATCGCAATGCAGCAGCTCTACGATATTCCCGAACTTTCCGGCCAGACTATAGCAAAAGTAGTCTCCGGCTACGAAAAGGTTTGCCGCAAAAGCTTTTACGAGGAAATCCTCTGCAAAAAAGCCGGCATAGAATCCTGCCAGGTTAACGCCCTTGAGCAGCCTTTTCGCAAGACCGCCATGCCCACCCTTCTGATGCAGGATATTAGCATCGTGGGCATGTTCGCAGGCCCCAATATCGAGGCGTACGCGAAACCGGCCGGTATCGACGTGAAAACTCTCGCCGACTGGTATCGCGTCATCGACTGGTGGATTGAGACATACGGCCCATACGCCGTGGCGGTGAAATCGCAAAATGCCTACAGCCGGGACATCGACTATGAGAATGTGCCCATTGAGCAAGCCGAGCCTGTTTTCAAAAAAAGAATTTCCGGCGAAAATCTGAATTCCCGCGAGCGGAAACTACTCGAAGACCATCTTTTCTGGTATTCGGTCAAGGCTGCGACAAAAGCGAATCTGCCCGTTAAGCTGCACACCGGCTACTACGCCGGCCAGAACGGAATGCCGTTGTCGAGGTTGATTAATAATCCGGATTCCGCGACACGCCTGTGCAGGACGGCGCCCGATGCGAGATTTGTTTTTATGCACATCTGCTATCCGTACTATGAAGAGATACTTTCGGTCGCCAAGCATTATACGAACGCCTATATCGACATGTGCTGGTCGTGGATTATAAATCCAATCGCCGCTAAAGACTTTCTCAAGAAATATCTCGTAACGGCGCCGGCCAATAAGATCCTTACTTTCGGCGGCGACTACATCCCCGTCGAGCCGGTGCTGGGTCATGCCGTCGTCGCGCGCCGGGGCATCGCACTGGCCCTGTCGGAGCTGGTCGAAGAAGGCTGGCTCAGCCTCGACCGGGCGGATGAGCTTGCAGACATGATTATGCACAAAAACGCCCGCAAGATATTCAACCTGAAGGAGAAAACCAAAAAGCTCCAGGCAGCACCCTGGCCTGCTTAAAATCGTTGATAAAAATGTGTAGGGTGGGCAAATTCTGTTTTTGCCCACGTTGTCAAGGTTCCGTGTGTGCAACGAATTGCACACCCTACTGTTTAAGAGACCATTAGTAAGAAAAGATAGCGTTTCAATTGTAACCGTTAACGAAATTGGAGAAAAATCATGAAAAAACAAGCAATGGCACTAATGTTTATCGCAGTTGTACTATTGTACTCAGAAAGCTTAACACAAGCCGCCAAACCGATGCAGTTTCGCGAACTCTTCAATGGCAAAGACCTCTCGGGCTGGGTCAATGTAAATACCGACAAGGATACATGGTCCGTGCGAGACGGCCTGCTCGTGTGCACCGGCCATCCTATCGGAGTGATGCGCACGAATAAGCAGTACGAGAACTTCATCCTCCACATCGAGTGGAGACACATGGAGGCGGGCGGCAATTCCGGCACGTTTCTTTGGAGCGAAGGAACCGTGCCCGCCGGCAAGCGGCTGCCCAAAGGCCTCGAAGTGCAAATGCTGGAACTCGACTGGGTCAAGCTGCATAAGCGGGACGACGGCACGCTGCCGCCAATCGCCTATGTACACGGCGAAGTCTTCGGCGCAAACGGTTTGAAGACGGTCCCGGATAATCCGCGAGGCACCCGCAGCAAATCCATCGAGAACCGCTGCAAGGGCAAAGGCCAGTGGAATACTTATGATGTTGTGGCCGTCGATGGCGTCGTCAAATTGTCGGTGAACGGGAAGTTCGTTAACGGAATCAGCAAGGCATCGGTCAAGAAAGGCTACATCTGCCTAGAGTCCGAAGGCGCGGAAATACATTTCCGCAACATTAAGATCATGGAATTGCCGCCGGGCGTCACAAACTCAGAGCAAACCGCACCTCTTGTCGAAGGTAAATAGGAATCCATCATTTCTTATTTGAAACTTTACGAGGGTGGCAGCCTCAAAGCCGAAGGCTTTGGGGGTGGTGAGTGTAGATCAGGCCATCCCCAAACTTCGTTTGAGGCTGCCACTCAATCATTGAGAAAATGGAAATCCTTTGCCTCGACAGACAGTTAAAAACCTTGCCCAGTTACTTTCTGATTTTGTCGGGATTGCGCTCGACGGCCCGGCCGCCGCTGTCACGCCTCAGCGGAATCAGCATGCCGTCGGTTTTTTCCAGCCATTCGAACATGCGGCTGTTGAGCTGCTTGACCAACTTCTGGTGCTCGGGGCGGTCTATGAGATTGTTCATTTCCTCGGGATCATCTTTTAGATCGTACAGTTCGTCAATGTCCCATATGCCGTGATAGTGGATGTACTTGTAGCGGCCGGTGCGCACCCCGTGAGTTGTCGGAGTGTGGGGAAAATTACGCTCCCAGTAGTATTCGTAAAAAGCAGAATCACGCCAGGAAATCTTTTTGCCCTGCAGGATGGGCAGGAAGGATTTTCCGTCCATACGATCGGGTGTTTCGAGACCGGCAACATCCAGGATGGTCGGGGCAATGTCGATGTTCTGGATAAGCTCTTCGATAACCGAGCCGGGTTTTATCATGCCGGGGCACCATGCCAGAAACGGCACGCGCATGGATTCTTCGTACATGTGACGTTTGTCGATAAGCCCGTGCTCGCCGAAGACGAAGCCATTATCGCCCATATACATCACGAGGGTGTCTTCGGCAAGATTATTATCTTCGAGATACTTAATGACCCGGCCGATGCTCTCGTCGACACTGAGCAGGGTTTCGCAGTACCGGCGGTAAAAAGTGTCGAAATCCATCTGGCCGTGATACATGTGGTCGACGCCGTGCCAACTGTTGCGCTGCTCCTTGACCCAGTCAGGTTTGCCCTTGTAGTTTTCTTCGGTGTAAGCCATGCTCTTCGGATATTCGAGTTCGACGTTTTCGTATTTGCCGAGGTGCCGTTTGGCCGGTTCGAACATGGCGTGAACGGCTTTATGAGATAGGTACAGCATGAAAGGCTTGCCGGAGTCGCAATCATTTTCGATCCAGTCCAGCGCATAATCAGTGAGCAGGTCGGAGACGTGGCCCTCGCGTTTTACCTGCTTGCCATCGATATTAAAAGTGGGATTGAAATAGACGCCCTGGCCTCTAAAGCTGACCCACTTGTCGAAGCCGGGTCGGGGTTCGTCGCTGGCGCCGCCCATGTGCCATTTGCCCATGAAGGCGGTTTGCCAGCCTGCCTTCTGCAAATCCTGCGGGAAGAAGCGTGTGCCGTCCGGTACGCGTGTGTTATTATCTACGACACCATGCTTGTGAGCGTATTGGCCGGTCAGGATGCTGGCTCGGCTGGGCGAACACAGAGACGTCGATACGGTGGCGTTTTTGATGTAAGCGCCTTCGCGAGCCATACGGTCCATATTCGGGGTTTCGAGGAATTTGGGTTTATTGAGAAAGCCCATGAAATCGTAGCGATGATCATCGCTTAGGATAAAGATGACGTTCCGGGGTTTTCTGCCGTCATCGGATGACGACTGAGCGAAAGCACGATCTAAAGCGAACGGCAGCGCCGCTGCGGTCAGGCCCATTGTTTTAAGAAACTCTCTGCGATTGGTTGTCGTATGCGATTCTGCCATTGCAATTACCTTTCTTTAAGCATTAAGTTATAACCAACACAGTTTATCATTTTTTGTGATGATTTTCACCATTCATATTCAAGATGGGTCTGGAGGATTACTTTATCCTGACCAATGGCGGCAACTTCCCGGCGAGCCCTACCCGGTCACCCTTGATAATCATCACACCATTAACGCCTTCGATGGCAGTGATATTCTCCATCGCCGGGTCGATATCGTCAACAGTCCTGACAAGGTTCGCGGCCTGAGTAGCGGCTGCGTCGGCCAGCGCTGTATCTTTCGCTACAACAGTGGCAAGATCACACTCGCCCATGCTCATCGAGTGCCCCATTTTTCCCGACGAAGAGCATATCGAAATTGGTGTGTCTTCAGCTTGAAGCGAGAATGCAAGCCGGTCGGCCAACTCGGCCGTGCCGGTCTTGAGGCCGATGATTACCGGCTCGACAGCACAAATATAAATGTCCCCCCCGTTGTCCACAATGACCTCACCGGCCCCGGCATCAAGAGCCGCCATACCCGCACACTGCGCCATGGCGCCAGCGACGGCGGCCATCGGCCCGACACCCACAAGCTTCGCGGCTCGGGCCATGCTTTGCACTACATCAGGCGCTCCGGCGAGTAGTTCAAGCGGCTCAAGGGACTGGCGAAAATCCGGATGCCGGCCGATATACTCCTCCAGTATCCGCCGCTGCCGCACGACCTCGGCGGTGACGGCATCGAACTTCTCGCAACAGATGCGGAAAACCGCCTCCCGATAAGTAAAAGTTCTGTAAGTTCGTTTGGTTGTCATAAAAGTGCCTAAAATGATCTAAAGTGCTTTAAAGTGACTAAAGTGAGCATGAGCGATTGAAAGTATGGCAATGCCGCTCTTTACTTTAGGCACTTTAGTCACTTCAAATTTTAGTCACTCTTAAAACGCCGAGGCCAACGCGCCGAACGGGCAGACGCGAATGCATGCCATGCACTCGATACAGTCGGCCTCGCTGTAAATGACCTCTCGCGTTGTCTTGTCGTCTATACGCAGGGCGCCCGTGGGACAGTGGGTAATACAGTGGCCGCAGTGCGTACAAATATTTTCGTCGCGTGTCACCCCCTTGCCACTGTAATTGATGGAGACGTTAAACGTCCTTAAGAAGGCCATGGCCCGCTCGATATCATCTTCGGTCCCGGTGACATCCAGCACGAGATAACCTTCCTCCTCCGGAGTGACCTTCGCTCGATACACGTTTACCACGAGATTGTAATCTTTCACCAAATGGTAAATTATCGGCTTCTCGCATTCGCATCGAGGAAAGAACAGCATCAATTTCTTCGTTACGGTTTGGCTCATGACGGTTTCTTCCTTGTCACAAGGGGTTTCATTTTCGTGTCTTTCGGAAGAGGCGTAATCGGCTCGGCAAGCCTGAAATCGCCCCGCCTGATCTCGTCGGCCAGCAAATTGGCGATCTGAAGCGCCTTGTAATAGGAGGACAGCGAGCCAACCGCCACCTCTTTGCCCTTCACCTTGATCCGGCCGCTTCGCAATTGTTCGTAGCTGACGGAGCATATGACTTTGCCGTTATTCTGCGGATAGTCATGGCTGTAGTCAATCACGGGCGCCATAATGTCACGGTCGCGCACACAGGTGCGTTTCAGCACATCTTCGTTCAAAACGGGTATAGGCACTCCGATTCCGAGCGCCAGCGACACGCCGTACCCGCGGAAAGTAACTCCCCGCACGAATTCCGGGCGCATCTTCTTCATGTCGCAAGTCAGCGCCAGTGTCCCCGCCCCGCCTTTGGGAATTCCGCCGGGCGTTCTCTCGCATGCGCCGGCGTGCTGAGTTCCCTCGGCGTAAACGTGTCCCTGGGCGCCGGCCATCCAGACCTTGGTTCCCACGCCGATCACATCGTAATAAGGATCGTTAAGCAGCGGTGACAATTGACCCGCAGAGCAGTAATTCGCGTTTTTCCTGTCAGGTTCGAGAGTTCCCAGGTAGGTATATATCGGCCGGTCCGAATTATTGGTCGCTACGTTATAGTTCTGGTAGCAGTTCCGTGGATTTACCATGATGGCCTGATTCAGATCGTTAATGGTAAAGTACGTGCGGATCTCGCGCAGCGGGTAACAGTCGGTTCCGTAAGAAAGCGCGAAGAGCTGAAGTTTCCTGCCCGCGACGAGGTCCTCGATCACGTGGCCGCCGCCGTAGCGGAACTCTCCCGGATGGTACATATTAGCCGGGTCGCCGTGCCGCAGTTGAGTCGCGCCAAGGTAAACATCGACAGCGGCAATGCCCGTGTAGACAAGAACATCCTCAACCCAGGCTTCCGACATTCTGATTTTGGGTTTGGAATGCCCGAAGTTAAGAAAGCATCCCGAGGAGCACATTGGTCCGAAAGTCGCGGTAGTCACGACATCGACTTCTTTCGCCACCGCAGCGAGCCCTTTCTTATCAACATAGTCGATAATTTCGTCCGCAGTCAGAACAACAGCCTTGCCCGATTCGATGCGATCGTTGATTTGTTCGTATGTTTTCATAATTCTTTCGGCTCCATAAATCGAACTCTATATGGTCCGTATTCATTGGATAAAATGAAAAATTCCAATATATGTCTTTGGGATAGCCTTGTCAATGCTGACTTCCAGCAACAATCACCCAAATTAACCAGGTGATTCTTTCACAAATCCGGCATTCTATCGGTGGCTGGACGATTACGGACTGTTTATCGCCTTGACTTGTGAACACCGGTAACTTAAAATCGTATTGTATAATTATTAAAGAACTTATAGCAAGAAGCCGAGAGTTTCTCTAACGTATTAAAACCATAGAGGTTGGGATTTTAATAACGCTCATATGAGATTTCAAAAGAAGACAACTACTTCAATACTCGTTGTTTTGCTCATATATGTATTTATGGCGGGCAATACGTCGGGGGAGCTTGCGCTCTGCATAGGCGCAAACGGGCACGTGGCCTTAGAGCCGGCCATTCATGAACATTGTCATAACCGCCCGCATATCAAACAGAACGATCCATCTTCGCTTGGACATGAACATGACGGGCATTTGGAAAGTCCGCCTTGCAAGCCCTGCATCGATATCCCGATTTTCATAGGCCCGAGCGATAATCGACTTGCACTCAAGCCGGTCAAACCGAATTCTCATACTCTGGTTTCTCTTGTAGGGTGTGCATCGCACACCATCATCCCCGATAAATGGTGTGCGATGCACACCCTACCAGCTGTTCGGCGCCGGTTATACTCCGCTACGGATGAAAATCGCTTCTTGCAATCCATTATCCTGTTAGTGTAGTCTTACAAAACCATTTCGAATTTGTCTTAAGAAAGTCTCGATAAAGGCCGCTGCGGTCTTTTGTCGGCGGCTTGTAATTTCTCCAATCGGAATCAATAAACTCCATCGAAGATTTTTGTGGAATTCCGTATATGTTAAATAAAAATTCTATATTGCTAATAATCTCATCGGCGATTGTATTTTGCGGCTGCGGCCTTCAGAATAACAATGCTGCTCCGTTTGCAGGAAACAGCCCGAAACAAGAGACGCAAACCAAATACTCGCCGAACACCCTTCGACTGCGCTCAGGGTGTAGGGCTTCTTCATGCCGAGCGGAGACGAGGCATCCCACGGGCACTATTACCTTGCGGGACGCCGTTGCTCTTGCATTGGTCAACAATCCAAAACTCAAGGCGTTCTCGCTGGATATAAGGGCTGCCGAGGCACGAAAACTACAAGCAGGCCTCTTGCCGAATCCCGAAATCGATTTGGAAGTCGAGGAATTCGGGGGCACGGGCGGCCTGGCCGGTTTCGATTCCTCGCAAACCAGCATCCAGATCGGTCAGTTGATCGAGCTGTCGGATAAACGCTCCAAACGAACGCATTTGGCGGCCCTTGAAAAAGATCTTGCCAAACTGGATTTCAAGTCCAAACGCCTCGATGTAATGAATGAAGTGGCCAGGGCGTTTATCGATGTATTGACGGCACAGGAGCAGTTGAGCCTTTCGAAAGAGCTGGTTGATTTGTCCGAAAAGGCTTACTCGATCGTCGCCGAGAGGGTCAGGGCCGGCCAGGACTCTCCCGTCGAGGAGACGAAAGCGAAAATCGCTTTTTCAAATACTCGGATCGAATTCGAAAGGGCCGGCAAAGAACTGGTTTCGGCGCGTTACCAATTGGCGGCCGCGTGGGGCAGTTCGAATCCCGCATTCGAAAAGGTTACAGGAGGATTCTACGAAATATCACCCGCCCCGTCTCTTGAGGAACTGGCCGGTCTGATTTCACAGAATCCGGATATTGCCCGCTGGCCGGCAGAAAAAGAAAGAAGCCGGGCCGTTCTGGAACTGGAGAAAGCCAGGGCCGCATCGGATATCAAACTCGGCGCCGGTGTTCAGTACTTCGACGATGGGGACGATTCGGCATTTATTTTGGGCCTTTCAATTCCCTTTCCCTTGTTTGACAGAAATCAGGGAAATATCCAGGAGGCCATGTACCTGCTGGCAAAGAGCGAACAGCAGCGCAAAGCAGTCGAAACCAACCTCCGGGCCGCCTTAGCCGAAGCTTCGACGAAGCTCTCAAGCTCATTCAGCGAGATTACTATCATCAAGAATGAGGTATTGCCGCTTGCCGGAAGCGCCTTCGATGCCGCCGGCCAGGGATATCGTGAAGGCAAGTTCGAATACCTGATGGTTTTAGACTCCCAGCGAACATTTTTCGAAGTCAGGGCAAAATACATCAAAGCTTTAGCAGGCTATCACAAAGCAAGGGCCGATGTAGAACGTTTAATCGGCGGGGACATCAATAGCGTAAAAAATTCTCTCGAAGCAAAAGCTCACAAAAGTAAATAGGAGGACTTAATAATGTCCGAAAAAAGACGCCAGAATAATACTTCTAACATACTAAAAGCAAATAACCTTGGTACGGCCTTGTTCATATTCGTTGTTCTGACCGGAGCTATACTTTGGTTTTCCGGAAATCTTCATTTCGGAGCCCAAGGTCTCGCCGAAGCCGAGGTTCTCGATACCGGTCATGGACACGAGCAGGAAGCTCAAACCGATGAACTTATCTGTCAGGAGCATGGTTTTCCGGAATCGATTTGCGTTCAGTGTAATCCCTCATTAGCCGCCACTTACAAAGCAAAGGGAGATTGGTGCGCAGAGCACAATCTGCCGGAATCTCAATGCACTTTCTGTAATCCGGACTTGATAAAATCTTCAACAGTTGATGCCGGTTCGACGACCGATTTTAAAGCTCTCGAAGAAGCTATGTGTGAGCATGGGATGCGCACGATTGACTGCGCTAACTGCCGGTATGAATTAGGCGTCGTTAAGCTTCAACCTTCGGTGGCGAACGCCTTAATCGAAACAACGGTAGTTAAGAACACGCCGCGGACAACTACCCTGAAGCTCACCGGCCAGGTGCAGTTAGATAAGACAAGAGCCGTAGATGTAGTCTCAACCGGTAGCGGCCAGGTCAGACAAGTGGAAAAGCTGCTGGGCCAGGAGGTGGCAAAAGGAGACACGCTTGCTGTTATTCACTCGGCCGATCTGGGGGCAGGCAAAGCGCAGTTCCTGGAGGTCCAGGCGAGGCTGGAATTGGCAACCTCTACATTCGAGCGAGAAAAGGAGCTCTACGAGAAAAAGATCAGCAGTCAGGCCGATTACCTCGGCGCTTCGAGCGAGCTTAAGGCCGCCCAGGCTTATTTCGCGGCGGCTGAAAGAAGACTGCGTCTTTTCGGCCTTAACGCCGAGCAAATAAACACAATCAAAAATGAAAAAGAGAACGGTCTATTTGCGGAACTTCTGCTGCGAGCACCGCAGTCCGGCACGATTATCGCCCAGAATATCTCCGCCGGCGCACTGATCGATACAACTGAGAACCTGTATACAATTGCCGATCTGTCCAATGTCTGGATCTGGTACGACCTTTATGAGAAAGATTTGGCGGTGCTCCACAATCGGCTATCATCAGGCCGGACGGTGCCGGCAAAGGTGCGGGTAAAAGCCTTTGAAGGCGAAGTGTTCGACGGAGTAGTTGACCTTATCGGCAGCCAGGTGGATGAACATACACGCACCGTGAAGCTTCGCGTCCAGGTGAAAAACGAACAGCGCAAACTCAAGCCGGGAATGTTCGCAGAAGCCGAAATATCCGTTCGGCTCGAAGGTAACGTAACAGCGGTTCCATCCAGCGCTGTCCTTTCTGATGAAGGCAAGGCTTTTGTTTTTCAGCACTGCAAAGAGAATCTGTGGTTACGCCGGGATGTGCGGGTGGGAGAAAATCAGGGAGGTATGGTTGAGGTGCTAAACGGCATCCCAAAAGGAGCCACGGTCGTTTCCCGCGGCGCATTTATGCTCAAGAGCGACATTCTAAGAGAGAAAATGGGCGCCGGCTGTGCCGACTAAACGAAAGGAAACCAGCTTATGTTGGACAAATTACTGCACTTTATCCTGCACCAGCGGCTCCTGATTATCCTCGCTGCAATATTATTGCTGGGGGCCGGAGTTATCGCCTGGACTCACCTGCCGATGGACGCCTTCCCGGACGCAACCAATCAGCAGGTTATGATTCTTACCGAGGCCCCCGGGCTGACGCCGACTGAAGTCGAGAGACTGGTAACATTTCCCATTGAGATCAACATGGGCGGCCTGCCCGGTGTCATACAGGTTCGATCTCTATCCAAAATCGGATTGTCACAGGTTATCATTATTTTCGAGGACAACATCGACACGTATTTCTCCAGACAAGTCGTTTTTGAGCGTTTGGCTCAGGCCGCGGATCAACTGCCGGAGGGAATTGAGCCGGAATTAGGCCCCATTTCGACGGGACTCGGAGAGATATATCAGTACATACTTGAGGCCGGCTATTACTGCCCCGAGCACAAGCAGGTCTGGTCGAAGACGCAAGACAAGTGCCCCGAATGCAGCGATGCTCTGACCATGAGTCAATACAGTGCGTCATCCGGCGCCGCATCGACGGACCTGATGGATTTGAGAACGATTCAGGATTGGGTGGTCAGCCCCCAGCTTCGCCGATTGGCCGGGGTCAACGAAGTGAATAGTTTCGGCGGATTTGTCAAACAATACCATGTGATTCCAGATCCGGCCCTTCTGCTTAAGTACGGAATTTCCCTGAACGAGATTCTGGAAGCTCTCGGGTCAAACAACGCTAATGCCCCGGGCAGTTACATCGTCAGAGACTTCGAGCAGATCAACGTTATCGCCAAGGGTCTGGCGCAAGGTATCCCGGATATCGAAAGAATCGTGCTAAAAGCAGAGAAAGGAACGCCCGTTTATCTCAAGGATGTGGCTCGGATAGAAATCGGCCACCAGACAAGAAACGGAGTTGTCACGAAAGACGGGCAGGGAGAGGTGGTATGCGGAATGGTAATCATGCTAAAAGGAAGCAATTCCAAACGTGTGGTGGACCGTGTCCGCAAGGAGATACCGGAAATCCAGAAATCTCTACCGGCGGGCGTTAGAATCTCCCCATTCTACGACCGGACCAGCCTTATCCAGGCGTGCATTCGGACCGTCTCAACCGCCCTCGGCCAGGGAATCATCTTTATCATCCTGGTTCTGTTCGTCGTTTTATGGGATATCCGTGCCGCCCTGACAGTTGCCGTCTCGCTGCCTCTGACAGCGGCGGCGGCTTTTATACTAATGGACTGGCAGTCAGTGACAGCCAACCTTATGAGCCTGGGCGGACTCGTCATTGCCATCGGAATGATTGTGGATGGGGCAATAGTGGTTATCGAGAACATCGCCCGGCACATGCATGACAAAACCAATTCGGATATACCGAGAATTACCGTCGCCCTTGAAGCCGTACGAGAGGTAGCCAGACCGGTGATGTTCGCAATTCTGATTATCGTGGTCGTTTTTCTGCCGCTGTTTACGCTGCAGGCCATGGAGGGCAAGATGTTCAAACCGCTGGCACTGACTATATGTTTTGCTCTTGCAGGATCGCTCGTAGTATCGCTGACCATCGTGCCGGTTCTGGGGTCCCTGGTAATCAAACGCTCTGCCGGCAGGACGCGGGAGAATCCTTTGATTCGAATAATTCATGCAGTTTACACGCCCGTATTGACCCTTGCCATACGCGGGCGGTGGATTACCATTGCTATAGCCGGCGCTCTCATGGTCGGAGCGTTTTCCGTTCTGCCCAGAATTGGGACAGAGTTTCTGCCGCCGCTGGACGAAGGAGCACTGGCCATAAACGTTGTGCGTTTGCCTACCGCCGGCATTGAAGGCTCCGCCAAACAAGCCACGGAAATCGAACGCAGATTGCTTGAGAAGTTTCCTGAGATTACTACGGTCGTTTCCAAGACCGGGCGGGCCGAAATCGCCGAAGATCCGATGGGTCCGGAGCAAACCGACATTTTGATTATGTTCAAGCCGGGTTACGAAAAGGAGTTCGGCCGGTCAAAAGAGGAAATGGTGCAGGCAATCAGCGATGAGCTGGCTGCATTCCCGGGGATAAGGCCCGCTTTCTCACAGCCGATTGCGCTGCGGGTAAACGAGTTGATCAGCGGCATCAAATCCGACGTGGCCATAAAAATATTCGCGGATGATATTGATGTCCTGTCAGCCACTGCTGAAAAAATCGCACCGATTCTTGCAGACATCAAGGGGGCTGAGGATGTCAAGATAGAGCAGCTATCCGGCTTCTCTCAGATCGAGATACAACCGGACCGTGAGGCTACGGCCCGGCACATGATAAACATCGAGGACATAAACCTGCTGGTCGCCACGGCAATTGGAGGCAAAGTCGCAACCACTGTTTTCGAGGGGCAAAGGAGATTTGCCGTACAAGTACGTTTCCCGATTGAGAAACGAGCGGATATCGGTGTCATCAAGCAGCTTTTGGTACCCTCCCCGCTGGGCTACAACGTTCCTCTCGGAGAGCTTGCCGCAGTTCGAGAAGTAGAAGTGCCGGCCCAGATAAGCAGGGAGGACTCCGGAAGAAGGCTTATCGTCGAATGCAACGTCCGAGGCCGGGACATCGGTAGCTTTGTCCAAGAGGCCAGGCAGAAAATTAAAGATGTCGAAGACGGCCTGCCGGCCGGATGCAGGCTCGCATGGGGCGGACAGTTCGAGAACCAGCAGCGGGCAATGGCGCGTCTTAAGGTTGTCGTGCCTGTCTCACTACTGCTTGTCTTCGTGATGTTGTTCAGCTCACTGAATTCCATCAAAAGCTCGCTCATCATCCTTACAAACCTGCCCTTTGCAGTCGTCGGGGGCATCATGGCCATCTACCTGTTGAACATACATCTAAGCGTCGCGGCGTCTATCGGCTTTATCGCCCTGTTGGGAGTCGCGGTTGAGAATGGACTGGTTCTCGTCAGCTTCTTTGACCAGTTGCGTAAACGTGGGAGAAACGTATATGACGCCGTCTTAGAAGCCTGCCGGCTCCGGGTACGGCCACTGATAATGACCACAATGACTACTCTTATGGGACTTCTTCCGATGCTCTACGCCACCGGGTCGGGTTCCGAAATTCAGCAACCTCTCGTGGCGGTGATCTTCGGCGGGCTGATAAGCTCGCTGGTATTGACTCTTATCATATTGCCTGTCCTCTATCTGTTATGCAACCATGATAAACCCCTGCCGGCACATGAAACGCCATGAAAGCTTTTTTGGCAATAATAGAACAATATCCTTGCTCCGGCAGTAAATAGCAATATAATAACGGTGAGAAATATTTAGAATTGTAATGATCGCGTAGCGAAGCCTTGATGCAAAAGCACACAGTATAGTTCAGTACCCGCTTCAAGACCTGTCTTCCGAATCATTTGGGTTGCTATACTTGTGCTTTTGAAAGTAAAAGGTTTATGCATATAAATAAATTTCAGGCCCTGAAAATCGGGAACCTGCAAATCAACCTGCCTATAATCCAGGGAGGGATGGGAATTGGCATCTCTCTATCGGGCCTGGCGCGTGCCGTGGCCACTGCGGGCGGCATCGGCGTTATAGCCACGGCCGGAATCGGCCACACAGAAGCCGACTGGGATACGAACCCCAAAGCAGCGGACACAAGAGCCCTGAAGAAAGAGATACAAAAGGCAAAAGCCGGGACCGATGGAATCATCGGTGTAAACATAATGGTGGCTCTTTCCGACTTTGACGATCTCGTGCAATGTGCCGTGGACGAAAGGGCCGACATTCTCTTTATGGGCGCGGGCCTTCCGATAAGCCTGCCAAAAACGCTGCCGCTCGACAAGCTCAGCGAGCTGGCCACAAGGTTTGTGCCCATAGTATCTTCCGCCCGGGCTGCGGAAATTGTATTTAAGGCCTGGCAAAAACGATACTCTTACGTTCCGGATGCCGTGGTTGTTGAAGGCCCGCTGGCCGGAGGGCATCTCGGCTTTAAAAAAGACCAGATCGATAATCCCGACTATGCGCTGGAAAAGATTCTGCCGGAAGTCATCGCCGTGGTAGAACCATACGAGCAGAGATTCGGCAGAAGCATTCCCGTAATCGCCGCCGGGGGAATATATACGGGCGCCGATATTCATAAATTCATGAAGTTGGGAGCTCAGGCCGTGCAGATGGGAACCAGGTTTGTCGCAACTCATGAGTGCGATGCGTCCGGCGAGTTCAAGCAGGCGTATATCGATTGCAGCAGGGAAAATATCATCATCATCGACAGCCCCGTCGGACTGCCGGGAAGAGCCATTGGGGGCAAGTTCTTTGACCGGCTGGCCGCCGGGGTCAAAGAGAAATTCAGGTGCCACTGGAAGTGTCTGAAAAGCTGTAATTTCATGAAAGTGCCTTATTGTATCGCAAGTGCCTTGACCAATGCCAAGAACGGCAATCTTGACAAAGGATTTGCGTTTGCCGGGGCCAACGCCTACCGGGTAGAGCAGATCATCAGTGTCAAAGAGCTTGTCGAGACATTGGCCGCCGAATATATGGCTGAGCAGTGCGAAGAACCAATTACATCCGCAATCCATGGCACGCAAGAGGCAGAAGAAATTACACAACCACTTTGACCGCCCTTATAATCGGCCCATCGAGCCTTGTATTTATCCTGCTCGTGCTGTATCCTTGAGCAAATAACCAATTCACTTTTGAGAGTTTATTATGTATTCGGATTATATTCGTAACGTAGCGATAATTGCCCACGTAGATCACGGCAAAACAACGCTGCTTGACCAGCTTTTATATCAATCCGGGATGTTTCGGACCGAAGATCTCGACAAGCTGGCCGGCGGCGAGCACGGACTGATTATGGACTCGAATCCGCTCGAACGGGAGCGAGGTATAACTATCTTGAGTAAAAACTGTGCGATTTACCATACAGATTCCCAGGGCAAAGAATACAAAATCAACATAATTGACACACCGGGACACGCCGATTTCGGCGGCGAGGTCGAACGCGTTTTGAAAATGGCGGACGGCGTGCTGCTCCTGGTCGACGCGTTCGAAGGGCCCATGCCCCAGACGAGATTCGTGCTGACCAAGGCGCTCGAGCACAAGCTGCGGCTTATTGTCGTTGTCAACAAGGTGGACCGGGAAAACAGCCGGCCGGATGACGTCGTCAATGAAGTATTCGATTTGCTCGTCCAGCTCGACGCCGACAGTGACGCTCTCGATTTTCCCCTGATATACGCCTCGGCCAAGGACGGATGGGCCACGGCCGATCTCGAGACGAAAACCGACAATATGCAGGTGATATTCGATACTATTATAGACAAGATTCCTTCGCCACGGGCCGAGCATGAAGCTCCGCTGCAAATGCTGGTGACAAGCCAGGAATATTCGGATTACGTTGGCCGAATAGCCATAGGCAGAGTTTTTGCCGGGCAGATAAATGAAGGCCAGAGAGTCACCGTAATCGACAGAGACGGCCTGCACACACAGCAAAAGGTCATGCACATTCATCAGTTCTACGGCCTCAGCCGAAAGCGGGCTTCGAGCATTCAGGCCGGTGATATATGTACGATATCCGGGCTCGATCCAGTCGAGATTGGCGACACTATCGCCTGTGCGGATAAACCATCGAGGCTTGCCGTTATCCCCGTCGACGAGCCGACGATGACAATGACATTCCGGATTAACGACGGCCCCTTCGCCGGCATAGACGGAAAATACCTGACGAGCAGGCAGATCGGCGAAAGGCTCGAAAAGGAACTCCAGCATAACGTCGCCCTGAGAGTCGAACCCGGCCAGACGCCCGAAGAATTCAACGTCTCGGGAAGAGGGCTGATGCATCTCGGCATTCTGCTGGAGAACATGCGGCGTGAAGGCTATGAAATTTGCGTGGGCAAGCCGAATGTCATCCTGAGATTAGTCGAGGGCAGACGCCACGAGCCGATAGAATTGCTCGCCGTGGATTGCCCGCTGGATTGCCAGAGCTCGGTAATGAGCCTTCTGGGCGACCGGCGAAGCGAAATAATCAAAATGGACGCCAAGAGCGGAGCAAGCGATTTTATTCATATGGAATTTATGATACCGTCGCGTGGCCTCTTCGGTCTTCACGCCCGGGTGTTGAACGCCACTCGCGGCAGAGCGATTATGCACCACACGTTCGAAAGATACGAGCTGATGCGGGGAGCGATACCTCAGCGAAAGGCCGGCGTCATGGTCGCGACCACAACCGGGCAGGTAACAGCCTACGCTCTGGACGCTTTATACGACCGGGGCTTCTTTTTCGTCGAGCCCGGCGAAAAAGTTTACGAGGGACAGATCGTCGGAGAGCACTGCAAGGAAAAAGACATCCCGGTAAACGTGGCAAAAGGCAAACAGCTTACCAACATACGCTCCTCAGGCAAAGACGACGCCGCCAAAGTCAGGCCTGCAAGAAAAATGAGCCTTGAGGTGGCCCTGGAATACATCCAGGAGGACGAGCTTGTCGAGATTTGCCCCGGTTCGATTCGAATCCGTAAACAACTTCTCAAAGAAGCCGACAGGCGCCGCCAGGCCCGCCGTTAACATAACCGGCAGCATAATTCCCACAGATTCACTGCCGAGCCCCCCTGCCGGCCGATGTAGGGAGCTTCACATCGCCCCTAACGCTTCAATCGAACTTAAACAAAATTAATTATACCAAACTGCCCGAAGATGGATTTGAACTTTCCCATACATTCTGTTATAATGTATCGTTTAAATTTAACCTCATGCTATTACCGGGTTATTCGGAAAAGATAAATGAAAAAGTTCTTATTAGTCCTGTTTGTCCTGGCAATCATCGTAATGGCCGGTTGGCAGCTATACAGTCGGATCACTGCCTCGGATGTCGAGGAGAAACCGACTCGCCCCGCGGTCGCGGTGGCCGTCGAGACTAAATCGATCGACAAAGATTCAATTCGAGATATCGGGGTATTTACAGGCTCTCTGGAACCCAAGTCACAGTTCGCTGTCGCGCCAAAAGTGGCCGGCTGGCTTAAGGAATTGCTCGTCGATGTCGGCGATAGGGTTGACCGCAACCAGATCATTGCAGTTCTGGACGACGAGGAATTCGCCCAGCAGGTCGAACAGGCCCGTGCAGAACTGCAGGTTGCAGCGGCGAACGCGGCAAACTACGCCAGCGACCTCGACATAGCCAAGCGCGAATACGAAAGGGCAAAGGCGCTTCGCGAAAAGCAGATCGCATCGGCTTCGGAGCTGGATGTATCGGAAGCGGCGTTTAACGCCAGCCAGACCAGACACAAGGTCTCGCTCGCCCAGGTTACCCAGAAAGAAGCGGCTTTGAAAACGGCCCTTGTCCGGCTTTCGTATACGAAAGTCCGGGCCTTTTGGGAAGAAGGCGACCAGACCCGCGTCGTGGGCGAGAGATTCGTCGATGAAGGCGAGCTGCTCGGAATCAATCAATCCATTGTCTCGATCCTCGAAAACAATCCGCTGACGGCCGTCGTTTACGTCATTGAGAGGGACTATCCGAAAGTCACGATAGGCCAGCAGGCCGAAATCACTACCGATGCCTATCCCGGCAGGACTTTTGCCGGGAATATTACCCGGATAGCTCCGTTGCTGCAGGAAAGCAGCCGACAGGCAAGACTGGAAATAGAAGTGCCCAATTCCGATCTTACGCTAAAGCCGGGAATGTTCGTCAGGGCCAGGGTCGAGTTCGCAAGGCACGAAAATTCCACGTTGGTTCCGCTTGCCGCCCTGGTCAGAAGGGACGACAAAGAAGGGATTTTTATCGCCGATACGCAAAATCTCAAGGCCCGTTTCGTTCCCGTGACAACGGGCATTATTAACGGTGAGCTTGTCGAAATCACGGAGCCGGAGATTTCAGGCCTGGTCATAACAATGGGCAATCATCTTCTCGAAGACGGTTCCGACATTACGCTGCCCAAATGAAAAATCAACAATCGAATATCACATATCAAAATAACCCGGCCCGGCAGCCCGAGGCCGACGCGCAACTTCCTCAATTTTACATTTTGCACTTTGATTTTCACATTCGTAGTGAAAGGGATTCCCGATGAGAATCTCACGCTTCGCGGTCCACCGGCCCATATTCACGATCATGGTGGTTTTGATGGTCCTTCTGCTCGGCACCATTTCGCTGCTGCGGCTTCCCATCGACCTTATGCCCGATATTTCTTACCCGACCCTCAGCATCTCCTGCTCCTACGAAAACGCCGGGCCCGAGGAAATCGAGGAGCTTATAACCAGACCTATCGAACAGGCCGTCAGCGCCGTGCCGGGAGTCGAGGAGCTGACTTCGGTCTCGGTCGAGGGACAGGGCACGGTCAGGGTGACATTCTCCTGGGGGTCCGATCTGGACGCCGCCGCGAACGATATCCGTGATCGCCTGGATCGCATTATCGACCACCTGCCGGAAGACTCCGAACGGCCAACCCTTCGAAAATTTGATCTTGCAAGCTTCCCGATTTTGATTCTCGGCGCTTCGAGCAACCTGGATCCCGTCAAGACCCGGCGGATTATCGAAGACCAGGTGCAATACCGGCTCGAACGCGTCCCGGGCGTGGCCGCCGTCAACGTTCGCGGTGGTCTCGAACGAGAGATACACGTGGCTCTCGATCCGGCAAAGATAAACGCGCTGGCCATACCGCTCGAATCTATTATCGCCCGCATACGCGAGGGGAACGTAAACATACCCGCCGGAACAATCGAAAAAGGCAATTTCGAAATCACTATCAGAACACCGGGCGAATACACCAACCTCAAGCAGCTCCAGGATACCGTCATAGCCGTCAGACAGGGTGCGCCGATTCAATTAAGGGAAATTGCACTCGTGGAGGATTCCTGGACGAAGATTACCAGAGTCGTCCGCGTCGACGGCGTGCCGGGAATGTGGATGTCGATCAACAAGCAGTCCGGCAAAAATACAGTCGAGGTCGCCCGAGGGGCACTCGCCGAGCTCGAACGAATTAACCGCGATATACCGCAGATAAAAATCATATCGATTATCGACACTTCCGATTATATCCAGCGATCCATTACCAACGTCGGCACTTCCGCGATCTACGGCGGACTTCTCGCTATCGTCGTGCTGCTTCTTTTCCTGCGCAATTTCCGCAGCACCATCGTTATCGCAACCGCCATACCTGTTTCGATAATCGCTACTTTCGCTCTTTTATATTTCGGCAACTTTACCCTCAACATCATGACACTCGGAGGCCTGGCCCTCGGTATCGGCATGCTCGTCGATAACGCTATCGTCGTACTCGAAAATATCTTTCGCATGCGGGAATCAGGCGAACTGCTGGATAACGCCGCTGTAAACGGCGTCGAGGAAGTCACCGCCGCGGTTTTCGCCAGCACGCTGACGACCATGGTGGTTTTTCTGCCGCTGATATTCGTAAGAGGAATGTCAGGCGTGATGTTCAAACAGCTCTCAATCGTAGTCAGTTTTGCGCTGCTGTGCTCGCTCGCTGTGGCACTTACTTTGGTCCCGATGCTTTCGGCGAGAATCCTGCCCGCCGCGGCGACCGACGATAAGTTCAGGCACACTTTTCGCGGCAGGATATTCGAAATGAGCGGGCGATTCTTCAAAGCTCTGGAGAATGGCTACAAAAAACTCCTCCACCTGGCCCTGGCAAATCGCGCCTTTGTCGTGGTCATTGCCGTGCTGCTGCTGACCGCAAGCCTGATGCTCACTCCATACATCGGCGTAGAGCTTATGCCGAGCACGGATGAAGGTGAGGTTCGGGTCGAAGCTGAAATGCAGGTCGGAACAAGGCTGAATCTGATGGATGAAAAATTCAAGGTCATCGAGAAAATCATTTACAAATCCGTACCCGAAATAAGCAATACGGTGACATCAGTCGGTGGCTCAAGATGGCGCGGTTCGGGCGGCCATACCGGCAACGTCCGCATATCGCTCAAGCCACAGTCCCAGCGGACAAGGTCAAGCGAGCAGATCGCCGACGACCTGCGCCGAAAGCTAAGCGCAATTCCGGGTATCATCGTCCGAACCCGCGCAGGCCAGGGATTGTTCCTGCTTCGCATGGGCACCTCGGGAGCCGACAAGGTCCAGGTCGAAGTTCGGGGCCACGACCTGGAGATGGCCGACGGTCTGGCTGTCCAGGTTAAAGATATTGTCGAATCGGTCGAGGGCATTACCGACGCCAGAATCAGCCGGGAGTCGGGCAGCCCCGAAGAGCTTATTCTCATAGATCGCCAGAAAGCCGCCGATATGCACCTGACCGTCTCGAAGATAGCAAACGCCCTTCAGACTATCATCTCCGGAACCAGGGCGGGCTACTACCGCGAGTCCGGAGACGAATTCGCCATCCTTGTAAAACTCCGTGACGCCGAGCAGATGGACCTCAGGGACATCCTCGATTTGACGATAACAAACTCGGACGGCGAACCCGTCGTTCTCAGAAACGTCATAAATGTCGGGCCCCGAAAAGGCCCCGTTGTGATCGAGCGAAAAGACCAGGAACGCCTTGTCAACGTCACGGCCGACATTAGCGGAAGGGACATGGGCTCGGTTCTGGCCGAATTGAGCGGCTTGCTTCGAAATGTCCCTGTACCGCCAGATTTCAGTATCACCTTCGGCGGCGACTACGAAGAACAGCAAAAATCCTTTCGCGAGCTTCTGCTGAGCTGCATCCTGGCGATCATCCTGGTGTATATGGTCATGGCCTGCCAGTACGAGTCACTGCGCGACCCGTTCGTCGTGATGTTTTCGGTGCCGCTGGCCGGAATAGGAGTAATTGTGATGCTCTTCCTGACGAGGACGACTTTCAACGTCCAGTCATTTATCGGCTGCATCATGCTGGAAGGTATCGTCGTCAATAACGCTATTCTTCTCGTGGACCACACGAACTTGCTTCGCCGCAGGGCCGGCATGGGCCTTCGCGAGGCCATAGAAGAGGCGGGCCGAAGGCGGCTTCGCCCGATACTCATGACGGCCACCACCACCATCATCGGCCTGATACCGCTGGCGCTCGGGCTCGGCGAAGGCGGCGAGGCTCAGGCTCCGATGGCACGGGCCGTCATCGGCGGACTACTCAGCTCGACCCTGATTACGCTCGTTTTTGTTCCCGTGGTCTACTCGATTTTCGAACGCCTCAGGCCCGGAGCTACGTCCGCCGGCAAAATTGAAACGGAAAATAGCACAAGTTAAATAATATCGAAAAATGCCTGCATCATTGAAAAAACCAGTCTTGATATTCTGCAGCATCCTGTTGCTCTGCTCGTGCGCATCACAATATCAGGAAAATTATTCCAATAACTTCGAGCCTTCGCCCAAAGTCACAACGCCGAAGCAGCCGCCTGAGTCCCCCCCCGGCGGGCCCGCCGATGCAAACAATGCCGACGCTGCTAAAGATCCGCTGAAAATCGGAATTCACGAGGCGATTCTGCTGGCTATGGAGAACAACCAGTCGCTAATCGTCGAAAGAATGAACCCGGAAATACAGCGAACATTCGAGCAGGAGGAACTCGCCATCTTCGATCCGCTCATCAGCCCCGAAGTATCCAGCAGAAGGTCCGTTGGCGACAGACTTTCACGCGCCGGCTTCAGTACCGAAAGCCAAATAGTGGATTCCGTCTCCGGCTCGATTTCTATTGAAAAGCTCTTTCCCACCGGCACAGCACTCGACCTCCAGGCCAGCTCGAGCTACACCGACTCGTCCCTGTACAGCGACACTTTCACCTCCAACCGCCTCGGACTTACCGTCACCCAGGCGCTTTTGCGCGGCATGGACGTCCGGGCCAATATGGCCCGCGTCAATCAGGCCCGGCTCGACACGCTCATCTCGGAATACGAGTTGCGGGGCTTCACCGAAATCGTTCTCGAACAGGTCGAGTCCAAGTTCTGGGATTACGCCCTTGCCCAGCGGCAGATAGAAATCTACACCGACTCGCTGAAGCTCGCCGAAAAGCAAATGACCGAAGCCGAAGAGCGAATCATAATCGGCGACCTTGCCGAGACCGAGCTCGCCGCGGCACAGGCGGAGGTGGCGCTCGGCCGAGAGAACCTCATAAACGCACGAAGCACCCTGGCAAAGGAACGCCTCGGCCTGCTGCGGCTCCTGAACTCATCCGGCGGCATCGACTGGAACAGGGATGTCAGCCTCCAGTACGACACAACACTGCCCGACTTTCAACTCGATGATGTCGACCAGCACGTCCGTCTCGCTCTGCAAATGCGTCCCGACCTCAACCAGACCAGGCTGCAGATAAAACGCGGCGACCTCGAAGTCGTACGTACCAAAAACGGCCTCCTGCCCAGAATGGACACGTTCATTTCCTTCGGCAAGAGCGGCTATGCGGATACCTTCGACAGGGCACTGAATAACATGGACGAGGGCAGCTACGATGTCACATGGGGTCTGGCCTTCGAAGGCTCGCCTTTCAACAGAAGCGCCCGCGCCAGGTACGCCCGAGCCATCGCCGGCAAGCAGCAGCTCCAAAAGGCCCTCGAAAACCTCTCGCAGCTCATCCAGGTCGACGTGCGTTCGGCGTATATCGAGGTGACACGGGCGCAAGAGCAGATTTCCGCAACCACGGCCACACGCAATTTCCAGGAGGAAAAACTCCGTGCCGAGACCGAAAAATTCCGCGTCGGCAAATCCACCTCCCTGCTCGTCGGCCAGGCCCAGCGTGACTTCGTCGCCAGCCAGATCGCCGAGATACAGGCCGTCGCAAATTATCTAAAGGCGTTGGTAGCCCTTTACAGGCTCGAAGGCTCCCTGCTGCAGCGCCGCGGGCTCGCCGCCCCGGGCGCCGAACCCGTCACACTAAACGAGCGGGAATAATTCAACACGGCGGTATTTACAGGCACGGCTGCTGAAAACAAAAGAAAGGAGTTGTTACCATTATGAACAAACATGCCCTGAGAATCATCGCCGCAATAGTAATCTTTTCTCTGCCGACGCTCAGTTGTACAAGGTACGACAGCGGCAAACCGATCCGCGTGGAAAGTTACCGCGAGACGATTCGTGTCGCATGTATAGGCGACAGCATCACGTTCGGCGCCTCGATCAAGAACCGCGACAGAGACTGCTACCCTGCCCAGTTAGGCCGGATGCTCGGCGAAAATGGGACACCACGTGGGGTATCCCACTGTGGGTGGCAGGTCCGCAACTTCGGTGTTAGCGGCGCGACTCTGCTCAAAAAAGGCGACCTGCCCTACTGGAACCAGCAGGCCTTCAAGGACGCCCTGGCCTATAATCCCAATGTGGTCATTATCAAGCTCGGCACAAACGACACCAAGCCGCAGAACTGGAAATATAAAGACCAGTTCGCAACCGACTACGCAGATATAATCGACCGCTTCGCAGAGCTGCCGAGCAGCCCGAGGATATGGATATGTCACCCCGTCCCGGCTTATCCCGAGCGATGGGGAATCAGCGACACATTAATTAAAAACGAGGCGATCCCCCTGATCAGCCAGGTCGCCCGCAGCAAGCACGTCCCTGTCATCGACCTGTACGGCCCACTCAGCGGCAAGCCGGAGCTGTTCCCCGACCAGATTCACCCGAACGCCGAAGGGGCACACGGTATCGCTAAGGAAATTTACGCCGTCCTGACCGGCCGGAACTGGACGGGCAAATTCGAGCCGACCCCCCTGCCGCAGGTGCTTATCATCGGAGATTCCATCTCCATCGGCTATTTCGAACCGCTCCAGGAGAGGCTCAAAGACATCGCCGTCGTCAGTCACAATCAAGGCAACGCTCAGCACACCGCCTACGGACTCAAAATGCTAAATGAATGGCTGGGCGATACACGCTGGGACGTCATCCATTTCAATCACGGCCTGCACGATTTAAAATACGTAGACGCCCGCGGCCGGAACACGTCTGTCGAAACCGGCAAACAGCAAATACCCGTCGAGAAGTACGAGCAAAATCTCGACCAGATTGTCAAACGGCTAAAAAAGACCGGGGCGAAATTGGTTTTCGCAACCACCACGCCGGTGCCGGACGGAACCGGATTCCGCGCCAAAGGCGACGCTGTAATATACAACCGCGCCGCTGAAAGGGTCATGAAACAGCACGGAATCCCGATAGATGATTTATATTCATTCGCCCTGCCGCGGCTTAAAGAAATTCAAAGGGAGCAGAACGTACACTTCAATCCGCAAGGCTCGGAACTACTTGCCGAACAGGTCGCGAAAAGTATTCTCAAAGCCCTCGAATCCCAATAATCCGATAGATGCCATGAATGATTTCGATATAGCCATAGTAAGTTGGTCCGACAAGCAGGCAGAGCTTTATTCGGTCCGGCGGGCGGTGTTCATAGAAGAACAGAATATTTCTGAGAGCATTGAGCTTGACGGCCGGGATTCGGATTGCTTCCACGTTCTGGCATCGGACACGAAAGGCAAGCCTGTCGGAACAGCAAGAATGGACGGCAAAGGAAAAATCGGAAGAATGGCCGTGCTTAAAAATTATCGCCGGCGAGGAATCGGGCGAAAAATGATTCAGGCGTTAATGGACTTCGGCAGGAAAAATTCAATTACCGACTTTCATCTATCCGCCCAGATTACTGCGATAGGATTTTATGAAAAAATGGGTTTCGAACCGTCCGGCGAAGAATTCATTGAGGCAGGTATAAAACACATCAACATGAAATAAAACACCATAATCACAGCCGGCACCTTAAATGATACTAAAGGTTTTAATCCACAACATCGCCATCATACTGTTTGTAAACGAGCTTTACTACAGAACGATACGTGCACTTTTACTTTCTCCCGTCGCCAATATTCAACAGTGTCCCACCGTTGATTCTTAGAGTGAACAGGTTGGGCAGCTCCTCCCACAGACGCCGCAACGCTGCATCGCTGAAGTCACTGTCGGAGTAGATATTCAGAAAGCTGAGCTGCTTAAGCTCTCCAAGCTGACGTAGCCCTTCATCGGTAATGTCGCCACCGTTGCCGTAGTCTCTCTTGTCCACGTCAAATCCGCTCAGGATAGAAAGATGGTTCAGTTTCTTCATATTCATCAGGTGTTTGAGGCCCTTGTCAGTCAAACCGGAGCCACCGATACCGAGGCGTTCCATATTGGTAAGTCCCGCCAGATATACTA
Organism: uncultured Pirellulales bacterium; assembly: GCA_964612465.1. GTDB lineage: Bacteria > Planctomycetota > Phycisphaerae > Sedimentisphaerales > Anaerobacaceae > JAFGPJ01. Next base: position 2,757 of record CAZTDF010000018.1, on the reverse strand, counting down.
ATCCTTTGTCGGTATAATTGCTGGGGCTGTTCTGCAGCCATTTGATGCGTTTCAATCCTGCCAGACATTTCAGGTCCGCATCCGAAAATACATCTTCATAGGGCCGTTTAAAGATCAGTCTTATATTTTCCAGGGCGGTCAGGCCAGACAGGTCTAAGATCGTGCCTCTACGCTGTAAATCGTAAACTGTGAGGTCTGTCAAAGATGGCATGGATTTAAGATTGTTAAGCCCTTCGATGCTGATTTCGGCACTTTTTACGTACAAATTAGTTAGAGACTTCAGACCGGATAGCTTGGACAGCCCGGCGTCGGTTACGTTCTCGCAGCCGAACAACATCAATTTCTTTAAGTTATTCAACTTCGCGATATGATCGATACCGACATCTGTGATGCCGATACTGCCGATATTAAGCTCATCGAGCAGGCGACAGTTTGCCAACTCCGCTAATCCTTTGTCCGTATAATACTCCTTATTCATCTTGGGATCACTGAAATGGATCCGGGTAATCGAAAGGTGTTTGAGATTCGGCAGTGTTCCAAGGTGAGCCAGCCCATTGTCGGTGATGCCCTTCTGGTCCTGAGGTAAATCGAGATATTCGAGTGTCTTGATCTGTGACAGATAGGCCAGGCCTCTATCGGTGACCTGCGAGCCGCCGATATTCAGCTTCTTAAGCGATCGCAACTTTGATAGATGGGCTAATCCATCGTCGGTAATATTCTTCATCTCATGCAGGCATAGAATCTGAAGTTTCGGCATCTCGGATATTTGAACCAGGCCGGCATCTGTTATTCGACACAATCTCTCATGGAAGCTGAGAATCCTCAATGATGGCATAACCTTAACATGAACCATTCCCCGGTCGCTGAAGTGACTACCGAAAAGGCACAGGTATTCCAGTCGCGGCAAATCTCGAAGATGTGCCAGACCGGCATCGCCCATTCTCTCTCCTCTTATATACAATTCTTCCAATGAAGTTAGCTTGCTGAGATGACGCAGGCCGGCGTCAGTGACTTGACTGATCTGCACGCCCCCAAGGTAGAGTCCTTTCAGTGTGGTCAATTCAGCTATGTAAGCCATGCCCCTGTCGGTGAGTCGAGGGGGAATATCCAGGTACTCCAGAGACTTAAGGTTCTTTATATACCTCAATCCTTTATCAGTGACATCTGTTTGTCCCAGATTTAGGCTTCTAAGTCCTGCCAAACGAACAATATGCGGCATACACCCGTCGGAGGGCTTGACAGGATCAGTAGACAGGGCCGGAAGTAAAAGCATATAGAGGTCGTCCGGGCGGAGCTTTGAAAGCCAGGACCAGTTTTTCCAGGCCGTCTTGTTGAGTATGAGACGCAACCGCTTGCCTGCAGGGACATGAACGTCCCCTTGTGCTTCACCGAAAGAATCCCATTGCGTAGCATCTCCCCAATGGAACCAATGTGTGATCCGTCTGACTCTCGATGAATCTTGTATGGATAGCTGCCCTACCGAACGGTCGCCGGGGAAATGAACGATTCTGCACTTTGACCTGTCAGTCTGGTTTTGAGCGAAGGCAACTCCGATAACCAGGCAAATTATCAAAACACTTGCAGCGAATATCCCTGCCTTACCGGCAAGTAGGTTGCTGCAACTGCCCTTCAGTATGTCTCGAATTCCGCCGGCAGGCTTTATCTTGCCGCTAAATAGAGGTTGATAAAAAGTCCCCCTGTATATTTTCCTGATAAAACCTGTTTGTCTCCGGAAAACTCGCATCTTTCCTTCCTTTCTTCTATTGTTCATTAAAGGTTATGGTTCCATTTAATAACCATCGTCCCAGTTCAGAACAACCACATTCGTCAAAACATCTGTCCTCGTGGATATCAGTTAACACATTTTGCCTTGCTATTCATTTCTATTTATTAGAGACATTCATAAATGGGAAAACGTTACAAGAAAAATAGTAAATCTTTCAATAAAATAAGAGATTCTGACAAATTTACAATAAGTAGATACGAGAATTCGGTATCGAGTCACGGAGACCTTGCCATTGACTATTTACGATACCCGCTTCCGCGGGCACAAGTTTACTATTGATTATTTGATTTCTTCTCTATTTCCACTGTGTCTTTTGTGGCTGAATAATGAACGCCGTGTAATGGAGATTTTTTAAGAAAATGCTTGATTTTCGGCAGAAATTTAGTATAATACCAAACTAAATACGTATATCGTATTTAGAATTTAGAATTTAGAATGGAAAATGGAGAATCCTGACATTTACGATTTACGATTTGTGATTTATGATTTATGATTTTTTCAGTGTTCACCGGTGTAAATCCTCCCGGAAGGGACGCCTTAGGCGGTGTCTGAAAGAATGCAAGTTGAAAAAACAAAGCCAATGTTAAAATGGGCAAAATAGCGTTAACTCAATAATAGTAAGGATTTATGGAGATTTAGATGGTTTTTGGCGGTTTTGAATGGCAAAAAACAAAGCCAAACAAAGCCAATTTGCCGGCCTTTGGCCGGAAATCCGAAGCACGAAGTTCGAAATCCGAAATAACGGAAACTAACACAATCCTATTTGAAAAAACAAAGCCAATTTGGTAGGCATGAAAATTACCGTAAGCCAATTAAACAAAAAGGCTTACGGCAATAATACACGGTTTGGGAGGCTATGAAAACAAAGCCAAACAAAGCCAATTTAATAATCGCACTGCCTTTTGAGCTGGATCATGCCGAGACTGCTACCGGCTCGTGGGCTACCTGTCGGCGTTTCTTCCTGCGATTTA
>CAZTDF010000017.1:28629-36939 GCA_964612465.1 uncultured Pirellulales bacterium | reverse complement strand
AGCAGTACGAACCATCCCCATCCCTGCGGGATGAGGCTGCCACACAGCGCCCGGCGGAGAAAAAAGGCGACTTGAAAAAACAAACCCAATTTGCCCCGGCCGAAATGGTCGCAACGTCTTTTTTGAAAAGAGATTACGACAAAACACCGGTCCATGGTACCGAAGAAAACAAAGCCAAACAAAGCCAATTAGAGCCAGTCAAGGCTGGTCTCAAAATCGCACCAGCCCTTGAAGGAGACCCGAGCATTCTTTGCTCATCAAAGATTCAGGGTTGACTTGCCTTTGGGCAGGTCGAAACAGACCATAATGTCCGAGCCGTCGCTGTGCCAGGTGCCGCTTTTCAGTTGCAGTGGGGCGGTCACCCGGCTGAGTTCTGCGCGCTTACCGGCAAGCGTTAATGTTGGCGGTGCCTGTGAACCGCCGGCCAGCCGCACGGTGAAACGCGTCGTTGCGAACGGGGCGGTGAACGTCACCTGCCGGCCCTGCTTGACGATCTTCGTCAACTCTTTGGCGGCCCAGTAGCGGGCGATTTCGCTCTGTTTCATCCAGAGCAGGTTGTCGTAGCGGGCGTGGATTCGCCGGACGACTTCTTTGAAGATGTTGAAGCCGACTTCCTCGCCGTTGAAATAGACGCCGGGCCAGTGGCAGACGATTATCGCCGGCTCGCCCTTGTCGATGACTTCCGGCAGTCGGCCGCCTTTGAGGTCCTCGGTGATGTGCTTATCGACCGAGCCGCGGACGAGGCCGTCCCAGCCGCCGAGCCAGTCGCCTGTGCAGCCGATGATCGAGACGACGCACTTCGGATTGTCGCCGTCGAGACCGGATGCGTACTGAACCAGGGGGGCGACGCTACGCTGGTCGGTGAAAAGGTCGCGGAAGTAATGCGGAATCTCGGCGTTGAATACGTCCCGGCACGATTCGAGCGTAGCCTTGGCGAGGTTGTCGCGGTTCTGACTGCCGAAGCCGCCGGGCGTTGTGATGCCTTCGCAGGGCAGGCCGACGTTCTTGAGGATTCGCAGGGCGTAGGCCATGTAGTCGGCGAGTTGATCGGCGGACTTGTCCTGGCTCCAGCCGGCGTTCTCCTGGTAGTAGCCGGTCCGCTCGGGATAGGGCCGGCCGGTTTTGGTGTTGATGACCCATGTGTGGCTGATCATCTCCGGGTGGATGTCCCAGTCGGGCATCATGAGCTCGCGGACGAGCTTGAGGCTGTCGTCCAGTTCCTGCTGCGACCAGCCGGGAAGGCAGCGGTCGAGCCATCCGACACAGGCCGGGTAGGGGACGATGCTGTACTTGCCCTTGACGCCGTGCTCGTGACACCACTGGCCGAACTTGCGGACGAACGAATCGGGTATCTCGCGAGGCAGGCTTCGCCAGTCCTGTTTGTACCTGTCCGGCCAGGCCGTCGCGAAGTGCGGGATGCCGAAGTGGGCCATGTTCACAAGGCAGGTCGAGTCGTCGATAATCATGCTGACCGGCACGCGGTTCTGCGGATTGAGCACGGCCACGTCACCGGCCCGGCTCGGCCTAAGGCCCCCGGGCTGGGCGCTCGCGGGCGTGCGGTTGAGAGCGGAAGCCGCGGTTGCGATTGCCGCCGCCTTTAGAAAATTACGCCGATTGATTTGGTTTTGCGGATACATATTTGATTCTCCTATGAGCCTAAAAATGATAGACCATTTTGACAAACGCCGCTATGAACATCGCCGGCCCTCTGGCAGCCAGAGCTGCATTTACGCCTACTACAAAACAAATGTCAAGATTGCCCAATTTTACAGGGACGCCTGCAATTTTACAACCACCTGTCTCAAGAATTATGCCCTGTTTGCAGAACATTCGGCCAAAACACAACAGAGACGGATTAAAGCCTTGAATTCTGTGCAGTTCCAGGATAAAAACATGAACGGGAAAAACACAGTAATCCCGGCAGCAACAATTTCAAAAAAATTTATATATTTTATTGAACCCGGTTGACATATAGGAGCTACTACTATATAGTAATGATTATGAATAAGACCAAAACAAAGATGAGCTGTGCCGAGATAGACGAAAAGATTCGCCGGTTCACGGTTCTGTGCAGAAAAAACGGCCTGAGGGTAACTCCACAGCGTATAGAAATATATAAGCAACTGATAAACACAGACGAACATCCTTCGGCTGAGACGCTATATGAGAAGGTAAGAAAAAGATTTCCAGGCATATCGTTCGATACAGTGAACAGAACGCTGCTGACACTCAACGATATGGGCGTAGCTTTTATAGTGGAAGGTTCGGGCGACGTCAGGCGTTTCGACGGTGGCATGGAGAAGCACCAGCATTTTAAATGCGTCAAGTGCAAAAGAATCGTGGATTTTCAACATAAGCCTTTCGATAATATCAAGTTGCCGGCAAGCCTTGGTAAGAAATTCAAAATTCTGAAAAAGGCCGTATACATCGAGGGGATATGCGATCTCTGTGAGCAGAAATAGTTTTGTGAATCGGTTTATTTGGTTCTTTGACAAGTTAATTTTATATTGCTGAACGGGGACTCTTTGTCCCTGCGATAAATTAGGCACAGCTCCTTTCAAATCAGCTCGTTTCAGAATTAATATAGAGCATAGGGCTTTGCACATTTGACATAATCTGCAAAGAGACTTGTTGTCAAAATGGCAGTTTCTTGTAAAGAAACCCATGGCTACAATAATATATAATCCCTTGCTATTGCGAGAATTAAGAACGTCTCTATTTCTGTTGGCACACGTTTTGCATTCAGTAATTAAAAGACAACATGTTGTAAGACTGTATGTAAAAGCAAGACAAGTAATAAATTTGAAAGGAGCATAATAATGAATGCTAAAGGAATACGAAGAGGAATATGCCTGTTAATTGTAGCGGCTTTTTTCACGGCTGCGGTTCCCGTAATATCTGCTCACGATGATCTGACATCGTTACGGCAAACGTCGAAGGCTTTTTCATCCGTTGCGAAAAAGGCCACCCCCGCGGTAGTGTTTATTAAGGTCGAGAAGACAGTAGAGGCCGGATCGAATGTCCCGTTCGGAAACAGTAATCCATTTGGTTTTTTCAATGATCGCCAGCCCCGTCAACCGCGTGAATATCGCCAGATGGGCCAGGGCTCCGGATTTATTATCAGCGAGGACGGCTACATCCTGACGAATAACCACGTAGTCGGTGACGCGGATGTGATTTCGGTTAAGCTAAATGACGGACGTGAATTCAAAGCCAGGAGAATCGGAGGTGACGAGAAGGCCGATGTCGCGGTTATCAAAATCGACGGCGAAAACCTGCCGACTCTGCCTCTTGGTGACTCCGAAAATCTCCAAGTTGGCGAATGGGTAATAGCGATCGGCAATCCCTTTGGCCTGTCCGAAACACTAACGTCAGGAATTGTCAGCGCGAAAGGACGCAACACGGTCGGCATTAACGATTACGAGGATTTTATCCAGACGGACGCAGCCATTAACCCGGGTAATTCCGGCGGCCCTCTGATTAATCTGGATGGCCAGGCGGTCGGGATCAACTCGGCGATTTTCAGCAGCAGCGGCGGAAGTGTTGGTATCGGCTTTGCAATTCCCATCAACATGGCCAGGAATATCAAAGACCAGTTGGTCAGGGACGGTAAAGTCACCCGCGGACAACTGGGTGTCAGGATCGGCGAGCTTACAAAAGACCTTGCAGATTACTTTGGCGCCGAAACTTCGAAAGGCGCGCTTGTAAGCGATGTCCTCAAGGGGTCGCCGGCGGAGAAAGCCGGCCTTGAGTCAGGTGATATTATCCTGAAAATCGACGGTCGTGATGTCGAGAGCATCGGCCAGTTGCGAAATACTATCGCGATGGTCGCTCCGGGCACTAAAGTTGATCTGCTTATTTACCGCAAGGGCAAGGAAAAAACGGTCACCGTGAGCATCGTAGAGCTTTCGGATACAATTGCTCAGGCCGGTGTATCCGAATTACCTTTGAAATTGGGGCTTACTGTTGAGAATTTGACAGAAGCTTCACGTCGATATTACGGCCTCCAGCCGGATGAAGGAGTGCTGGTAACAAGCGTGGATTCGGACAGCCGAGCTTTCGAAGCAGGAATCAGGCCGGGAACGATTATTATCAGCGTAAATCAGAAAAAAGTCGGTTCTACGAAAGAGTATGGTGAAGCTTTGCAGGCATCAGTCGAGACTAAAAAGGTACTTTTGTTGGTAAAAGAACAACAGTATACAAGATTCGTGGTTCTTCCACTTGAATAAGATTTAGTTCTTGACTGCTGATGGCCCGATTGTTCTTATTAATAGCATCTGGGAAGAGTCATTAGAGCAATCGGGCTTTTCATCAGGATCGATTGAGCGTATTTCAAGCGATTGAAATGATATTTAGCGAGAATATGTTCTAAGATAATCGGATAAGTACTGTTCGTCGAATGTTTTAATTGGTACTAATCCGTGAAATAACTGCCGTATAGCCTGGTGTTGTAGTTTATAGTCTGATTTGAGGGCCGTATCGATGATGGCTGGATATCAGAAAAATCTTTTTCAACCCTGATAAAAGGCCATGATAAATTTCAAATCCGTCTCTAAAAACAAGTATTGTAAATTCAATTGGCTCCGTTATGAGTGTATTAGGAGTAAGATCAAGAAAGTGAGGAAACTATGGAATTAAAAGGAAGTCAAACAGAAAAGAATTTATTAGCTGCTTTCGCGGGCGAATCACAGGCAAGGAACAGGTATACGTATTTTGCCAGCCAGGCCAGGAAAGAAGGTTATATGCAGATCTCGGCGATTTTTGAAGAGACGGCCAATCAGGAGAAAGAGCACGCCAAGCGGGAATTCAAGTTTCTCAAGGGCGGCGAGGTGGAGATCACAGCGGCATTTCCCGCCGGCGTCATTGGCAGCACCGTCGAGAATCTGAAAGCAGCCGCCGCAGGCGAGCATTACGAAACAACGGAAATGTATCCCGAATTTGCAGCAGTAGCTGAAAAGGAAGGATTTAATGAAATTGCAAAAGCCTTCCGGGCTATCGCCATAGCTGAGAAACGGCACGAGGAGCGATACCTTGCACTGGCGAAGAATATCGCGGATGGTGTTGTTTTCAAGCGTGAAAAACCTGTACGGTGGGTGTGCAGAAACTGCGGCTACGTCCACGAGGGACCGGAAGCCCCGGATGCATGTCCGGCATGTGCACATCCCAAGAGTTACTTCGAACTGGAGGCCGCCAACTACTAAACAAATATTAAGGAGTTGGAAAATGAGAAAGTCAGTCAGAAAACGAATTGCAGCAGTCAGTATCTTGGCGGTCGTGGCGATCCTTGCCTCGATTGCGTATTCGCATTGCCAAATCCCGTGTGGTATATACGACGATGAGGCCCGGTTCGGTGAAATTGCCGAACACATTACAACAATTGAAAAATCCATGAAGGAAATCGATAGACTCTCTACCGAGGCAAAACCAAATATGAACCAGATTGTCCGCTGGGTAAACAACAAGGAACATCATGCCGACGAACTCAGCGAAATAGTCACATACTATTTCATGGCCCAGCGGATAAAGCTGCCGGAAGAAGGCAACACAAAAGAGCATAACCAATACATCAAGAAACTGACCCTGCTACATCACATGCTTGTGCACGCCATGAAGTCCAAGCAGACAACAGACCTGGCCAATGTGCAGGAACTCAGATCTTTGTTAACAGAATTTCACAATGAATACTTTGACAAAGTCGGTTGAATTCCGGAGGTGCTCGAAGAAATGAGGAACATTATGGCAGAAACAAAAAATGCAATTACGTTCAAAGGTAATCCACTCACTTTGGCGGGCAGCACACCCAAAGCAGGTGAAACAGCGCCGGATTTCGAGGCTCTCGGCAACGACCTCTCGCCGATAAAGTTGTCGGCCTTCAAAGGCAAAACACTTGTCATTTGTTCAGTGCCGTCGCTGGATACGCCGGTTTGCGATACGGAAGTGCGGAAGTTCAACGAGCAAGCGACCTCTTTGGGCGATGATGTGGCCGTGCTGGCGATTAGTATGGACCTGCCGTTTGCCCAAAATCGTTGGTGCAGGGCTGCTGGCGTCAAGAATGTCCAGACCCTTTCAGACCACAACCAGGCGGATTTCGGCAACGCATTCGGCGTCCTGATAATAGAGCTGCGACTTCTGGCCCGGGCCGTATTTGTTGTGGACAAGAAGGGCGTGATTCGTTACATAGAGATCGTTGACGAACTGACGAACGAGCCTGACTATGAAGCAGCACTGAAAGCGGCAAGGGAGGCAAGAAAATGAGGCAGCTCAAACCAAACATATATGCGGTCGGAGCGATCGACTGGGATGCAAGATTGTTCGACCGGCTGATTCCGCTGCCGGACGGTACGAGTTATAATTCGTACCTCGTACGCGGAAGTGAAAAGACTGCATTGCTCGATACGGTCGATCCGGCGAAAACCGACGTCTTACTTGGCAATATTGTCGGCGCCGGTGTCGAGAAGATTGACTATATTGTGGCACATCATGCCGAGCAGGACCACTCCGGCTCTCTGCCCGATGTGCTGCTGCTTTATCCGGATGCAAAGGTGGTGACTAATCCGAAGTGCAAGGAAATGCTGATGGATTTACTCGGCATCGAGGATGAAAAATTTGTCACCGTCGAGGATGGGCAGGAGATATCATTGGGCGACAAGACGCTGAAGTTTGTCTATACCCCGTGGGTTCACTGGCCGGAAACTATGAGCACGTACGTTCCGGAAGAAAAATTACTTTTCTCCTGCGATTTCTTCGGTGCGCATCTTGCCACGAGCAGTCTTTTTGTTGACGATGAGGCGGTTGTCTATGAATCGGCCAAGAGATACTATGCCGAGATTATGATGCCGTTCAGAAGGCAGATTAACGCCAATCTCGCCAAGATCGAAAAGCTGAAAATTGAGATGATCGCTCCAAGTCACGGGCCCGTATATGACAGGCCCGAGTTTATAATTGACGCTTACAAAGACTGGGCCTCCGACAATGTTAAGAACGAAGTTATCGTCGCTTATGTTTCGATGCACGGCAGCACGGGCAAAATGATTACGCATTTTGTCGAGGCCCTGATAGAAAGCGGCATTAAGGTAAGACAGTTCGAGCTTGCGACGGTCGATATCGGCAAACTGGCGATGGCCCTTGTCGATGCGGCAACGATTGTGATAGGTTCGCCGACGGTTCTGGTCGGGCCGCATCCGTGTGCGGCTTATGCCGCGTTTCTGGCCAACGCTCTTCGGCCCAGGACCAGGTTTGTTTCGATCATCGGCTCTTACGGCTGGGGCGGCAAAATGGTCGAGCAGTTGACGGCGATGATGCCGAATATTAAAGCTGAGATTCTTGAGCCCGTGCTGGCAAAAGGCGAGCCAAAGGAAACCGATTACGCCGCCCTTGACAAACTCGCCGAAGAAATTCTGGCCAAACACAAAGAAGCCGGAATCGTTAATTAAAATTCTCAAATTATGAAAGGGATTGATTATGGCTAAGAAACTACAAATCTATAAATGCAATATGTGCGGTAATATTGTTGAGGTGCTTCACGGAGGTGTCGGAGAACTGGTCTGTTGCGGCAAGCCGATGGAACTGCTCGACGAAAAAACCGCCGACGCCACCACGGAAAAGCATGTCCCGGTAATCGAGAAGATCGACGGCGGCTACAAGGTCAAGGTCGGTTCTGTGCCACACCCGATGACGGAAGAACATTTTATCGAGTGGATAGAGCTGTTAGCCGACGGCAAAGCTTACAGGCAGTTTCTCGAGCCCGGGGCCGCACCGGAAGCGATTTTCCATATCGAAGGAAACTCGGTTAGCGCAAGGGAGCACTGCAATGTGCACGGGTTATGGAAGGGATAGGCAATGATTAGCAAAAAAATGGAAAAAGCTTTGAATGAGCAGGTGAATGCCGAGCTATATTCCGCTTACCTGTATCTGTCGATGGAAGCTTATTTCAAGTCCATGAATTTGAATGGTTTCGCCAACTGGATGAGAGTGCAGACTCAGGAAGAAGTCGCGCACGCCATGAAGATTTACGGATTCATCGATGAGCGTGGCGGCCGAATCACCTTAAAGGCAATCGAGGGGCCACAGACAGAATGGGATTCGCCGCTGGCGGTGTTCAAGGACATTTACAAACACGAGCAGAAAGTTACGAGCCTGATTAACGACCTGGTGAATCTGGCGATTGAAGAAAAAGATCACGCGACCAACACCTTCCTGCAGTGGTTCGTCAACGAGCAGGTCGAAGAGGAAGCATCCGCCGACCAGGTAGTCCAACAGCTCAAAATGATGGAGAAGGCGCCGGGTGGAATGTTTATGCTCGACCGCGAG
>CAZTDF010000017.1:17142-28529 GCA_964612465.1 uncultured Pirellulales bacterium | reverse complement strand
AGAACTCGGCCACATTACTGCTTTATTGAAAAAGCTGAAGTCTCTCGTATAGCTAAATAAATTGCGGCATCATTTGGAATTCTAACTGACTGACAAACAAAGAATGACTATTTGTTCGGTTATAAATTAGCATCTGGGCCTGAGGCTACGAAGTGCAAATGAATAGCAATAAACCGTAGAGTATGGTTCAGATTGAAATTTGTTCAGAAAGGAGTTTAGAAAATGAGTGATTCAAAAAAATTAACGACCGCATTCGGAATTCCGGTTGGCGACGACCAGAACTCCATAACGGCCGGCAGTCGCGGACCGGTCCTGATGCAAGACGCTCATCTTATGGAAAAACTGGCTCATTTCGACCGTGAACGCATCCCCGAGCGAGTTGTGCACGCCAAGGGTGCCGGAGCAGGCGGTTATTTCGAAGTAACCGCAGATGTAACTAAATATACCAAAGCCAAATTTCTTTCCAAAGTGGGTAAGAAGACCGAGGTTTTTGCCCGGTTCTCAACCGTGGGCGGTGAAAAGGGCTCGGCGGATTCGGCGAGAGACCCTCGCGGCTTCGCAGTCAAATTCTACACGGAAGATGGCAATTACGACTTCGTGGGCAACAATACGCCGGTGTTCTTTATACGGGACCCTCTCAAGTTTGCCGATTTCATCCACACCCAGAAACGGCATCCGGCTACTAACTGCCCCGATCCCGATATGTTCTGGGATTTTCTTTCGCTGACTCCCGAATCAATCCACCAGGTTACTGTTCTGTTCTCCGACCGGGGCACGCCGGCTACTTTCCGCAACATGAACGGCTACAGCAGTCACACTTACAAATGGTACAATAAAAAGGGCGAGTATTTCTGGGTGCAATATCATTTCAAGACCGACCAGGGGATAAAGAATCTTACGAGAGAACAAGCGACTCGTTTAGCAGGTGAGAATCCCGATCATGCCACAAAAGATTTATATGAAGCTATCGAGCGGGGCGAATATCCGAGCTGGACACTGCAGATGCAGATTATGACGCCCGAGCAGGCAAAAGATTATCGATTTGACATCTTCGATATCACGAAGGTTTGGCCCCACAGCGATTTTCCGCCGATCGAGGTCGGCCGCCTTGTCCTGAACCGCGTCCCGAAGAATTACTTTGCCGAGGTAGAGCAAGCCGCCTTTGGCCCCGGCAATCTCGTGCCGGGAATCGCCGCATCGCCGGACAAAATGCTTCAGGCCCGAATCTTCTCGTATCACGATGCGCATATCCATCGTTTGGGACCCAACTATCACCTGATACCGGTAAATTCGCCCAAAGCCGCACCGGAGAAAAGCTACCAGCGAGATGGATTTATGCGCGTTGATGACAACGGCGGCTCCGGCCCGAATTACTGGCCCAACAGCGCCGGTGGCCCGGCACCGGATCCTGATTCACTTGAGCCGCCCTTCGATGTATCCGGCCAGGCGGCCCGCCAGCCTTATGCGCACCCCAACGACGATTTCGTGCAGGCCGGCAACCTTTACCGCGACGTAATGACGGACGAGGATCGCGACCACCTTATAGGCAACATTGTCGGCCATCTGAAAGGCGCCCAGAAACGAATCCAGTTGCGACAGAGCGCAATATTCTATAAAGCTGACCCGGACTACGGCTCGCGTGTGGCAAAAGAGCTGGGCCTGAACGTCAAAAAAGTTGAGAAGCTGGCTGCGATGTCCCCGGAAGACAGGGCCAAAGCTACGGCCCAAGGTGCCTGAGCATCGATTATGTATATAAAATTTATTTGAAAATTGCATAGACACGACTGAAAGGAAAAGAATAATGGTTATGCCTTTTAACGCTAATGAAGTTTTTGAGATGGCCGAACAGATAGAAAGAAACGGAGGCAAATTTTATCGTGCCGCAGCAGAGAAGTTCCCGGTGGTGAGCGAGATCTTTCTCGGCCTTGCCGCGATGGAAGACGAGCACCTGAAGACTTTTGCTAATATGCGGACGGAGCTTTCCGCAGCAGAAGTTGAAGAGCCGGTATTCGATCCCGATGGACAGGCACAGATGTATCTGCGAGTTATGGCCGACGGTAATGTTTTTGATGTCAAGGCCGATCCTGTCGAACAGTTGGCTGCCAGGAACACGCCCGAAGACGTCTTGAAAATGGCAATTGGTGTCGAAAGGGACTCGATTGCTTTTTATGTCGGCCTGAAAGAGGCGGTCTCCCGAAGAGCTGGTAAAGATAAGGTTGAGGACATCATCAAGGAAGAAATGGGCCATATCGTTATATTGAATGAGAAACTGAAGGATTTAATGTAGCTAAGGCGCAACAGCCAGGAAAGGCAGCATAATGACCGTTACATTTAACGCTTTAGAAGTATTTGAAATTGCCGAGCAAATCGAACGAAACGGCACAAACTTTTACATCAGGGCGGCGGAACTTTTTGACGATCCCGGCACCTGCCAGATGTTTCTCAGGCTGGCCGAATGGGAGAAGGAGCACGAACAGACTTTTGCCCTGATGAAGCAGCAGCTTTCGGAACAGAGCCGGCAGGGAAAACCTTCGGAAGCTGACGATTTACTGCCCGACCCGAGGGTCATGGCGGGCCTGGCCGTATTTGGAATCAGGTCGGATCCCGCCGGGGAACTGCGGGGCAGGCAGGAAAAAATCGATATTATCCGAAGAGCCGTAGAGAAGGAAAAGGACTCGATCGTTTTCTATCACGGCTTGAAGGAGTTCGTTCCAGCCGGTACCGACAAGGACAAAATCGATGACATAATCAAAGAAGAAATGAGGCACATTGTGACCCTCGACCAATCATTGAAAGAAAATGAGTAGCCCATTCGATTCAGGACAACATAGATGTTAGACCTGGAGTCTCTGTATAAATTAAACTATCCAATGTGCATTATCTGCTCGAAGAAGGACGGCAGATTCGACGGGTGTATCGTCAATACGGTATTTCAGATTGTGCCTGAGCCGCCGATGGTCGCGGTAAGCGTCAATAACGAATGCCTGACCCATGAGTACATTACAGACAGCAGGGCTTTCACAGTGTCCGTTTTGGCTGAACGTACGCCATTGGAGTTCATCGGCAAATGGGGCTTCAAGTCGGGCAGAGATACGGACAAATTCGAGCAGGTAAAATACAAAACAGGCCAAACCGGCATACCAATTGTGCTGGATAACGCGGCGAGTTTTATCGAAGCTGAAGTGGTCGAGGCAATTGACGCCAAAACACATACGCTCTTTATCGCCACAATCATTGCGTGCGAAACGATCGACGAGCAAAAAATACCGATGACCTATACGTATTACCGGGATGTAAAAGGCGGCAAAACGCCGAGGACTGCGGCGACTTATATAGCAAAGAAAAAATCAACAGAAACATTAAAACAAGGAGCTAACAACATGAAAAAGTACAAGTGTCTTATGTGCGGATACATTTACGATCCGGCGGTCGGTGACCCCGACAATGACATTAAACCAGGTACGGCTTTTAAGGATTTGCCGGATGACTGGGTTTGTCCGGATTGCGGCGTGGGTAAAGACGAATTCGAGCCGATCGAAGATTAACCGCTGCTGCATACCGACGGTGTCCGCAGCTTGACACCGTATAATATTAAGGCTATTCTTATGAAGGAAATCAAACCTTCGGTACAAAACGGAGATGGTTTTTGCGCACAAATCGCGGCCAGCCCCAGCGCTTTCGTTGTCTTCGGAGCATCCGGTGACCTTACACACAGAAAACTGCTGGTCAGCATGTTCAAGCTTTTCACCGAGAACCTGCTGAGCGACAGATTTTATCTGTTGGGTTGCGGCCGGAAAAAATTCTCGGACGAAGATTTTCGCAGCAAAACCGAGAAGTCTATACGGGACAGCTCCGACTTTTTATCCTCGAAACAATTGGATGATTTCGTGAGCAGGATGTATTACATAGACGGTGACTATGACGATACGAGCTTGTACGAACGTATCGCTTCGAGGGTCGCGGAGTTAAACCAAAAACACGATATCGATGGAAATCTCGTTCTTTACATGGCGGTTCCTCCTTTCCTGTACACCACGATTGTCGAGCATCTCGGCTCCGCAGGGCTGGCCTGCATAAAAGAAACCGGTGCGGAGGATCAGGTTAAGCTGGTTGTCGAAAAACCTTTCGGCAGGGACCTTCAAAGCGCGGTGGACTTAAATAATTGCATAAGTCGCTGCTTTAAGGAATCTCAGGTATATCGAATCGACCATTATCTGGGCAAGGAAACCGTCCAGAATATCCTGATGCTGCGGTTCGCCAATGCCATCTTCGAGCCGGTCTGGAATCGAAACTATATCGATAATGTCCAAATCACAATTGCCGAAACTGACGGAGTGCAGCACAGGGCGGGATATTACGACACATCCGGCGCTATTCGTGACATGTTCCAGAACCACATGCTTCAGATGGTCACATTGGTAGCGATGGAACCGCCTATATCGTTCGAGGCGGATCGTATTCGTGACGAGAAAGTCAGACTGCTACGATCGATTCGGCAGTTCGATATTGAGAGACTGGACGAATTTTGGGTGCGAGGACAATATGGTCCCGGCTCAATCCTTGGCAAAGAAGTTAAAGGCTATCTGGACGAAGAAGGAGTCAGCCCGGATTCAAAAACGGAAACATTTATCGCCGCTAAACTGTTCATCGACAACTGGAGATGGCAGGGGATTCCTTTTTATCTTCGAACCGGCAAGAGACTGGCGATAAAAGATACAGAGATCGCGATTACCTTCAAAAAGGTGCCTTATTCGATGTTTTCTTCGATCGGTCTTGAAGAGCTGCCTTCAAATATCCTCGTGCTTAAAATCCAGCCTGAAGAAGGAATATCGCTGAGCTTCCAGGCCAAAAGGCCCGGCTCGAAAATTTGTATGAGCACCCTCAATATGAACTTCAGCTACAAAAGCGTCTTTTTAGTTGACCTGCCCGAAGCGTACCAGAGATTGCTTCTCGATTGTATGGTTGGGGACCAGACGCTTTTTACGCGACAGGATGATATCGAAATCTCCTGGCAGCTATTGACTCCGTTGCTGGAGGCCTGCGAACAGGATGAGTCGGCGCCTTATATTTATCACGCCGGTAGTGAAAGTTTCGCTCAAGCCGACGCTCTGATTGAAAACGACGGCCGGCAGTGGCGAAGACTTCTCGCAAAGTCGATGTACGATATTTATCAATGAAATCTGGAGCAACTCAAAATGTCCGACCAAAACACAAAAGGCCGAACATCCTATGACATTTCAATCGTCAGGCCTCAGATGAATAGCAAGGATTTCGAAATGAGAGGCCGGGACATGGAGCCGGCAAGACTTAAGGCCATCAAAAAAGGACTGCTCACGCTGCATACTCTGGAGCTTATGGCAATAACTATCTACAGGTTCCAGATTACCGGCGAGAATTGTGATTTCAATCGCCAGTTAATAGCCGCCATGTGTAACGAGATGACTCATTACCAGGATTTTCAGGTCAAACTCTATGAATTCGGCTTCAAGCCCAGACTAACCAGGGGGGCGTTCTGGATTGTCGGTTTCGTGTTTGGATTTGGTTCCCGGCTGTTAGGCAGAAAGACAATTCTCAAAACAGGGATATGGGTCGAATCTAAAGCGATCCAGCATTATGCCGAGCTTCTTGATACTATCGATTGGGATAAAGTTACTCGTAAGATCATTGAAAAAGACCAGGCTGATGAAGATGGTCATATCAGCAAATGGAAGAAACTGCTTGAAGAAATCAACAAATAAAAAGTAGAATTCGTGAGAATTGACAAACAATATATCGTCATATTTGTGCAGAAAAGATGTGTGTAACTTGAATTATGGTATCGCAGTTTTAAGGAGATAAAAATGCCTGAATTTGGAAATCCATTTAGTGGACTTGCAGAAGATCGCAAGCTGACAGACGCAGAATTAATTCGTGCCATTCGCTTTATGGTATCGGCCGAATATGAAGCGATTCAACTCTATATGCAACTGGCAGAATCGACTGACAACAAATTGGCCGTGGAGGTGCTAAAAGATATTGCCGACGAAGAGCGTGTTCACGCCGGAGAATTCTTACGGCTGCTGCACGAACTGGCACCGGACGAGGAAAAGTATTACACTGAAGGCTCCGAAGAAGTACAGGAGATGATAGGCGAGCTAAGTAAGGACAAGTAAGGCCATTAGCCTGCTCAAAATCACTTGTAGACGTTGCATTTGGAAGTCCTGGATTTTCTTAAAGGTTCTTGGGCTAAATGTGATTCAGTTAAGCAATCCCACAATCGCTGTTACGGGATCGTCAGAAGTGCAGGCAAAGGCTTCGTGAAAAACCATGGAGATTCAAAACGTATTATTCGCATTCGGATTAACTTTATTTGCGGGCCTGTCAACCGGGTTCGGCAGCGTTTTGGCGTTTTTTGCCAGGCGTACGAACACTAAGTTTCTTTCCGTAGCTCTCGGCTTTTCCGCCGGGGTAATGATTTATGTCTCGTTTGTCGAGATATTTCCCAAGGCAAAAGACTCTCTCGTAGCTGAATTCGGCCCGGCCAGAGGGTATTGGGCGACCGCTCTGGCATTTTTCGCGGGAATTGTTTTTATCGCCATTATCGACAAGCTTGTGCCCTCGTTCGAAAATCCTCACGAAGTTCACAGGGCCGAGGAAATGGACCTCCCGGAAAAGGCGGCCCAATTCAAGAAGCTTTACCGGATGGGCTTATTCACGGCGCTGGCAATAGCCATCCACAATTTCCCGGAAGGTCTCGCTACTTTTATCAGCGCCCTGAGAGATCCGAAACTCGGTATCGCGATTGCCGTTGCCATAGCGATACATAATGTCCCCGAGGGCATTGCCGTTTCAATCCCCATATTCTATGCTACGGGCAGCAGAAACAAGGCTTTTGTCTATTCGTTTCTCTCCGGATTAGCCGAGCCGGTCGGGGCGCTGGTTGGCTACGCGATTATTTCTTCGTTCATTAACGACATCGTATTCGGCATTATCTTTGCAGCAGTGGCGGGAATTATGGTCTTTATCTCGCTCGACGAGCTGCTGCCGACCGCCGGTGAATACGGCGAACATCATTTAGCAGCTTACGGATTAGTCGGCGGAATGATGGTTATGGCGGTGAGTCTGCTGATGTTCGTGTAAACAGCCGGACAATTTTAATCAATAATGCAAAAAGAAATTTTTAGGAAAGGATACTCAAGTGCTGCAGGATGGCGATAAAGGAGTCATTATTCAACGAGACAAACAAACCTATGCCGTAGCCCCGCATATCCCATGCGGAGTTATCAAGCCGGAAACACTTCGCAAACTCGCGGACGTGGCTGAAAAGTATAAGGCACAGGCCCTAAAGATTACAAGTGCCGCCAGGATTGCTATCGTTGGCGTGGAGGAGCAGGACGTGGAGAGCATCTGGTCCGAGCTTGGAATGCCGCTCGGCGCTGCTGTAGGGTTGTGCGTCAGAAGCGTCAAAGCCTGCCCGGGCACGACGTTTTGCAAGCGTGGCCAGCAGGATAGTCTTACGGTAGGCCTGGAGCTGGACAGGAAATATCACGGCATAGAGCTGCCCGGAAAACTAAAGATCGGCGTTAGCGGCTGCCCGAATCAGTGCGCCGAGACCTGCATCAAGGATATCGGATTGGTGGGAACGCTCAAGGGCTGGAGAGTACTGGCCGGAGGCAACGGCGGCGCCCGCCCGAGGCTGGCTCAGGAAGTGGCCAGGGACCTTTCGACCGAGCAGGCCCTTGATATAATTGACAAAATAGTTGAATTTTATAAATCGAACGGCAAAAAACATCAGAGACTCGGAGCGATGATTGAAAAAATGAGCATCGAAGAATTTAAGGCGGCAGTAGTCAGTGAGTAAAAGCACCGCTCAAATTAAAGATGTTCTGGAAAGACTGTACGAAAGGTATAATCGCCGTGAATTGATAAGCCCCGACCCTTTGCAATTCGTGTATCGCTACTCCAATCCGGTCGATATGGAAATTGCAGCGTTTCTGGCTTCCGCTCTTGCCTACGGCAGAGTACAACAAATCGAGAAAAGTCTGACCACTCTGCTCGGGCGTATGGGCCAGAGCCCATTCGAGTTCGTAATAAATTTCGACAAGGACAATAGACAAACGCTGAAAGATTTCAAGCACCGGTTCACTACCGGTGACGATATATCTGATTTGTTGACGCTGTTAAAGACAATCATCAACCGGTGCGGAAGCATAGAGCAGTATTTTGCCCTGGGCTATAATCCCGGCGACAGCAATATTATTCCGGCACTATCCAAATTCTGCAATTCCCTTTTGGACATATATGCCGCCGGTGGCAAGCGGCAGCCTTCCCGCGGGCTGAAATACCTGTTAGTAAGTCCCGCCGGGGGAAGTGCTTGCAAACGGCTCAATCTTTTTCTACGATGGATGGTGCGGGACGATGATGTAGATGCCGGGCTATGGAAGTCGATTGATAAAGCCAAGCTAATTGTTCCCGTTGATGTGCATATGAGCCGGTTGTGCAAAATCCTGGGCTTCTATAGCCAG
Organism: uncultured Pirellulales bacterium; assembly: GCA_964612465.1. Taxonomy (GTDB): domain Bacteria; phylum Planctomycetota; class Phycisphaerae; order Sedimentisphaerales; family Anaerobacaceae; genus JAFGPJ01. Next base: position 20,025 of record CAZTDF010000017.1, on the reverse strand, counting down.
AAAACAGTTTCTTTATTGACCGCAATAGAAATAACAAAAAGTTTTGCCGAGATAGAATCGGACGATCCGGTAAAATATGATTTCGCGCTGTCCAGAATCGGCATCGTGGAAAACTGTGACGGCAACGATCGGCCGGCTTGCCGGGATTGTGAGTTGTTTGAGTTTTGCCGTCGCAACTCATGGAAACAAATGAAATTGAAAAAGGTAAGGAGCGTTAATGCGTAGTGCGGAAGAAAAGATCAAAGTGCTGTTTCTTTGTACGGGCAACGCGTGCCGCAGCCAGATGGCGGAAGGTTGGGCCAGACACCTGAAATCCGATATAATCGAGGCCTTCTCCGCGGGCGTAATGCCGGCTGGAGTCAGCTCAAGAGCGATAACCGTAATGGCCGAGGCGGGAGTTGATATTTCGTCACAAACTTCCAAGCATGTCGATGATTATATGGCAATTGATTTCGATTATGTTATAACTTTATGCGATTACGCAAGTGAGAAATGTCCCGTATTCGGCGGCAAAACCAGGGTGATTCACAGGCCGTTCGAGGATCCGATGATGGCCCTGGGAAGCTCAGAGCAGGTCATGGCGATTTTTCGAAAGATAAGGGACCAGATCGGGGAATTTGTTGAAACCCTGCCGGAGAGCCTGGCGATTGATGTGGGAGCGTCTAATGAACGGAGTGAATGAAAAATGAATTCGAATGAACTGGAAAAATATTCGTCCGCGATAACGCTTTCGGATATGGAAATCTTTGTATTTCCGGAATTGATGTACAGCTTGCTTCTGGCGAATATTATGAGCCCGATCATCTGGCAGTGGCGAGAGCTTGACTGCTTCAGGAAGCTGGACGGCAAAAGCACATACAGAAAGTTGATGCGGCTCAAACAATTCATCATCGACGAGTTCGAGTTCAATCTGGATCTCGAAACGTGGGGCCTGACGAACCAGGCCATGGAGATTAAACGGTTTGAGAAATTCATTTCGCCAGACGATATTTCCAGGAGCAATGCCCTGTTCGGCTACCAGGGCGACAAATATTATTTCGATGTGGATATTCGCCGGCACTTCGGGCTCGATAAATACGATAGTGACATCATCCCTTACTGGAAGACCGAAACCCTTGAGGCGATGAACGCATTTCGCCTTAAAGAAGGTTACAAGACGGCGGCCGGCGAATGCGTGTCGCTCGCGGCTTTGTACGCCGCGGCTGCGTTTATCGTCTGTGAAATCCCTCTTGAAGACATCTACATGATACTAACGCCGCTACACTCACAAAATTTTATCGACATACAGGATGGAATTTTGACCAACAACAGAAGGCTCGTCACGAAGACTATGTGGTTCAACGGCACCGCCATTTCCAACAAGGCACAGCGGGCGCTTCGCAACGAAAATATTACGATAGTCGCTCACAGCAGCGGTTACGTACATTGCCTCTATAAAGACGCTACAATTGACAAAAAACGCTATCAGGAGTTCGGCGGGAAGCTGGATGCTTATTTGTCGACCGATCTTTCGCTCGAAATCTTTGCGAATTTTATGCGATCGAACCAGAGCTATCACAAATACTTCCAGGTCTGCCGGGAATGTCATGGCCAGCCGCAATTTGTCAAGGCTGAGACACTTTTCCTTTACGAGCACGGCAGCAATTTCAGGGTGGCCGACAAGACGTTCGATAAATTGATTGCCGAAGTGTCCGATGAAGATTTTGTTCCATATCAACTGCCCGGCAGAATTCGCTGCGACGAACTTGACGAATTTATACAACAGCAGAAACCAGACCTTCGAACCGATCAGGGCAAATCCGCCTTTCTAAAATTCGTCGAGCCCGTCATCCCGGACGCTCAGAGCTTTATGGACGACTTGGTTGACTTTTTACACACCCAGGCGAAGCTGCCGGATCAGGACAAAAATTTCCTGCCTCCCGATCCCATCGAAATAACCCCAAAGCACAGCAGGAAGCAGATTATCGATTACCTGCAGCGAAAAAGGCAGAGCAATACTACAGCGGATCTCGCTTTTTACGCCTATCGCGATATGGAAAGCTGCCACTGGGCTCCCTTTGTCAAGGCCGCGGTGCAGCGTAATCCGGTCTCGATACAAATGGCCGGCTCGATGTCATTCGAACAAGTCTACGAATGGCTCGGAGAAATGCAGAAAGATTCGATTTACGATAGCTCTCGACTGGCACAGCCCGACGAAGTGGCAAACTACCGTACCGGCGACGGCCTCGAAAAAGCTTTCCTGCTGGCAAATGTAATCCACAAAAGAAACCCTAAGCAGGATATGGAAATCATCGCGGATAAGAATAATGTGATCTTAAAAGGGCAGAACCAATACCGATTCACATCAACAAAAGGTCTTGAAAAGAGAATTCGTATCGATGCCGCGGAGGTCCTCCATATCGTCGAATAATGAACGGTATGATCTGCAGAAGTGGATTCACTGATTATTAGACGCGTACCGGCGGAAAAAATTTTTTGAAAAATTGTCTTTTCCGTGTTGACAAAGCGAACAAATAGGACTATATTTGTCGTATTGTACTAAATAAGTCTTATTTAGTTGGTGTCTAATGATAACTTTATTTATACAGGCGGAATTATAATGGATGTGATTAGACGCAATACTGATTATGCCGTTCGTTTGGCGGTACATCTTGCAAAGCACTATGGAAACAAACCCATCTCGACAAGGGCATCGGCGGCCGAAGAGCATGTTCCGTATCAGTTGGCATGCAAGCTGATGCAAAAGCTAAACAATGCAAAACTCGTCACAAGCTGTATGGGGCCCAAAGGCGGCTTCGTATTGGCAACAGAGCCTTCAAAGATCAGTTTGCTCGATGTAGTAGAAGTGATTCAGGGTCCTATTAATATGAATCGCTGTCTACT
>CAZTDF010000017.1:15564-17042 GCA_964612465.1 uncultured Pirellulales bacterium | reverse complement strand
CTGAGCGAGCACACGGCACCTTACGACGCGGTCGTTCAGGTCCTCGACGGTAAGGCTCAGGTGAAAATAGCAGACGAAACCAACGAACTATCGCAAGGACAGCTAATTATTATGCCGGCTAACGTACCGCACGCTGTCAACGCCGGCGAGAAATTCAAAATGCTGTTGACAATGATTCGCGAATAAACAAAAACAATCCGTTTGAAATAAGGAAAGAGGCTATTTCTTAAAAGCCAGGACGTTATTAGATTTGAAAGTGAAAGGATAGTTATGTTTTGTTATCAATGTGAACAAACCGCGGGCGGAACAGGGTGTACGAAGGTAGGCGTTTGCGGCAAAGACGAGGATATTCAAAGCCTCCAGGACACGCTTATGTTCGGGCTCAAAGGCATCGCCGCTTATGCATATCATGCTCGGGAACTGGGGCAAAAAGATGAAGAAGTCGATGCTTTTATGCACGAGGCGATGTTTTCAACGCTGACGAACGTGGACTTCGATTTGAACCGCCATATCGGGCTGGTGCTGAAGGCCGGCGAGATGAATCTCCGCGTTATGGAGATGCTCGACAAGGCGAACACGTCCACTTTCGGCAATCCGACGCCGGCAACCGTCCCGAGCGGCACAAAGTCTGGCCCCGGAATCGTAGTAACCGGCCATGATTTGCTCGATCTTCACGAGCTGCTCAAGCAGACCGATGGCAAGGGAATCAACGTTTACACTCACGGTGAGATGCTGCCCGCTCACGGCTATCCGGAGTTGCGAAAGTTCAAGCACCTTGTGGGCAATTACGGCACGGCCTGGCAGAACCAGAAAAAGGAGTTCGATCAGTTCAGCGGAGCGATTCTGGTAACGACAAACTGCGTGATGATTCCGAAGGACAGCTACAAAGACCGATTGTTCACGTGCGGAATCGCAGGTGTTGCCGGAGTCAGGCACATCCAGGGTCGAGATTTCAGCGAGGTCATAAAGAAAGCCCTGTCACAACCGCCGCTTCCTGAGAATCAGCAGGGGACCTTGAGCACCGGATTCCACTATACCGCTGTCCTCGGCTTGGCGGACAAAATAGTCGAAGCAGTAAAAGCCGGCAAGATTCGACATTTCTTCTTTATCGGCGGCTGCGATGGAGCCAAGCCCGGGCGAAATTATTTCTCCGAGCTGGCTGAGAAGGTGCCGGATGATTGCGTGATACTGACGGCGGCGTGCGGCAAGTACCGATTGAACGACCGCGATTACGGCGACATCGACGGGATTCCGCGCCTGGTCGATACCGGCCAATGCAATGATTGCTATTCCGCCATCAAAATCGCAACAGCACTCGCCGGGGCGTTCGCTTGCAGCGTAAACGAACTGCCGCTCTCGCTCGTAGTCTCGTGGTACGAACAGAAGGCCGTCGCGATACTCTTAACGCTGCTGCACCTGGGAATCAAGAATATACGGCTCGGACCGAGCCTGCCGGCGTTTATCACTCCGAACGTGCT
>CAZTDF010000017.1:0-15464 GCA_964612465.1 uncultured Pirellulales bacterium | reverse complement strand
TTCGCTGAGAAATTCCCGAAAATTCACTTATATTATAGGTAAATGTGAATTTGTACGAACAAGTAGGACTATTTCTGTCGTATATAGTAGCGAAAGTTTTACTTGAAGCAGGTTATAGGCTTTCCTTCAAGTGATAAAAGAGAACGGTGATTACAATTAAAAAGAAGGAGTTAAAAATGGTTAATAAATCGAAATTACAGAAAATATCATTGATAGTAGCTGCTTTTGCCGCGATTGCGGTTGTTGCGGTTTTTGCTTCTGTTAGAAGCCGGTTAAACCTGCCGCAAGATGCTGCGGGCAAAAACCCGGAATATATCGCCGAAACTCCAAAGACATGGGACGTGGCCTTTGCTTCATCGTTCGGGAAGGACGCCCCGGATTTTTCGGTTAATGATATTTCGGGTAAAGCACACAAGCTGAGTGATTATCGAGGCAGGAATGTCGTGGTCATATTCTGGGCAACGTGGTGCCCGGCGTGCAACCTGGAGATACCCCATCTCATTGAGCTTCGAAACATGTTCGGTCAAGACAAGCTGGCAATTCTGTCAATATCCAATGAGGAGCCCGAGCACTTGAAACATTTCGCCGAATCAAAGGGTATAAACTATACTGTTACTTCCCTTGGCGACAGCCCTCTGCCGGAACCCTTTGGCAATGTAACCTCGATACCGACGAGTTTTTTCATCGATCCTGAAGGTAAGATAAAATTCGCCGCGGTCGGCCTGGTGCCACCGGCAGATGCAAAAGTAATTATGAACGCTAATTAATAGCAGGATTTTTCGGTGACCATAATTTTCGTGTTGGGGCAATGATTTATATTGTTAAAGTGATTTTTGTGTTTGCTGGACTCTTTGCTATAAAAGGAGACGCTCAAATGCCGGCCAATGCAGTAGAAAATAAATATACGAACGGGCTTATCGACCAAACCAGTCCCTACCTGCTGCAGCACGCTCACAATCCTGTAGATTGGCATCCCTGGGGCAGCGAAGCCTTCGAGCAAGCCAAAAAACAGGACAAGCCCATTTTCCTTTCAATCGGCTATTCCACATGTCACTGGTGCCACGTGATGGAACATGAGAGCTTCGAAAATGAGCAGATTGCCGAAATCATGAACGAGCATTTCGTGAGCATTAAGGTGGATCGGGAACAACGGCCGGATGTGGATGAAATTTACATGAATGCCGTCGTGATGATGACCGGTTCGGGCGGTTGGCCCCTGTCGGTCTTTTTGACGCCCGAGGGCAAGCCCTTTTATGGCGGAACATATTTCCCACCGAGTGACGCCTATGGCCGGCCGGGCTTCGAGCGGGTTCTTCTATCAATTGCCGAAGCATGGAAAAACAGACGACAGGAATTGGTCGGCTCGTCTGCAAAAATGACCGAATTGCTGCAAAGTCAGGCCGGCCCGACCGGGAAAAACAATCTTTCGCCGGAGATACTCGATGTTGCCTTCGTAAGCTTCCAGAATTCATTTGATGCCGTTAACGGCGGTTTTGGTACCGCTCCGAAGTTTCCTCAGCCGGCCAATCTTTCGTTGCTTTTAAGCTATTGGCACCGAAATGCTGATAATCAGGCCCTGAGCATGGTTGATAAGACGCTTAGTGCGATGGCTCACGGCGGTATCTACGATCATCTTGGCGGCGGCTTTCATCGTTACGCAACCGATGCCCAATGGCTCGTCCCGCATTTCGAGAAGATGCTATACGACCAGGCCCTGCTAAGTAAAGTTTACATCGAGGCCTATCAGATTACAAAGCAAGAGCGGTATGCCCGAATCGCGAGAGAAATCTTCGATTATGTTCTGCGTGACATGACGGATCCGGCCGGCGGTTTTTACAGCGCCGAGGACGCCGACAGCGAAGGCAGGGAGGGGACTTTCTACCTGTGGGATCCCGAGCAGATAGCTTCGATGTTAGACGAAGAACAGGCCCGGGTATTTAACGCCCGCTATGGCGTGACAAATGAAGGCAATTTTGAAGAAGGCAAGACCATTCTGAATATAGCAACCTCAATGGAGCAACTGGAGCAGGAATTCCAAAAGGACCAGGCTGCGATTGAGAATATTCTAACCACCGCCCGGACCAGGGTATTTCAGGAACGGGCAAAAAGAATCAGGCCGCATCGAGACGAAAAAATTATTACAGCATGGAACGGTCTGATGATCTCGTCACTTGCTTATGGCGGGGCGGTTCTGGGGAAAGAAAAGTACATAGAAGCAGCCAGGCGTTCGGCGGAATTCATATTGAGCACTTTGCGCAAGAATGGCCGATTGATGCGATACTACCGTGATGGCCAGGTGGTCGAAAAGGCATTTCTCGATGACTATGCTTTTACGGCGATGGGGATGCTGGACTTATATGAAGCGACATTTGATGTGAAATGGCTCATCGAGGCAAAATCGCTCAGCAACCAGATGATTGATTTATTCGCCGATACGGAGAGGGGGGGATTTTTTCTGGCCGGTAAGGATGGCGACAAACTGATCGCCCGCACCAAGCCAGGCTCCGACGGAGCCATTCCATCCGGCAATTCGATTGCGGCACTGGTTTTACTGAAACTCGGCAGGTTGACCATGAATCAATATTTCACCGAGCAGGGCGGTAAGGTTATCGAAGCATTCTCGCAACAGTTGGAGCAGTCACCTGCTTATTCGTCCGCAATGCTGAGAGCATTAGACTTCCGGCTGGGGCCGGCGCAGGAGATAATAATTGCCGGCAATGCCGATGCACCGGATGTAAAACAGATGCTCAAGCTAATACACGGCACATTTTTACCGAACGCGGTTGTGTTGCTGCACGAACCCGATAAGGCGGATTCAGCTCTTTATAACACCGCACCGTTTATAAAGAACCAGACCGCTATAGATGGCAAAGCAACCGCTTATGTATGTGAGAATTTCGTCTGCAAAAAACCAGTCAATAATATCAATGAATTCGAAAATCTTATTGCCGAAGCGGCTGCAAAATAAAAACTAAATTTGAAAAACTTGATTATATTTGATGAGGTATTGTGAGATGGCCTTGCGAAACATTGTAAAAATCGACGAGGAAAAATGTAACGGCTGCGGCTTGTGCGTGAATGCCTGTGCCGAAGGCGCCATAAAGATAATTGACGGTAAAGCCAAACTCGTTAGCGAGATTTACTGCGACGGACTTGGGGCATGTCTCGGGCACTGCCCCCAGGATGCGATAACAATCGAAAAGCGGCAGGCCGAAGATTTTGACGAAGAAGCAACCGAGGCATATCTGGCTAAAGAGAAAAACACGCAGATGCAGACTGATTTTGTCTGTCCCGGCATGGCTCCGAAACAACCGAGAAAAAAGGCAGAGCCGGACGATACAGCTCCCGTAGGAGAAGTGCCATCTCGGCTTGGCCAGTGGCCCGTTCAGTTAAAGCTGGTTTCGCCTCATGCCCCGTATTTTGCCAATGCCGATTTGTTGCTGGTGGCGGACTGCGTACCGTTCGCGATGGGCGATTTTCACAACCGTTTTCTAAAGGACCACAGCATCGCCGTAGGTTGTCCGAAACTGGACGATGTACAGTTTTATATAGAGAAGCTGGCAGCAATACTAAAGGCGAACAAGCTCAACAGTATGACCGTAATTCATATGGAAGTACCTTGCTGTTCCGGCCTGACTCACATCGCACGAGAAGCTATCGCCAAAAGCAACGTTGAAATAGCCTTCGAAGATGTTACTATTGACCTGCAGGGAAACGTAGGCCGAACTGAAACGATAAAGATTTAACTCCGGCTCGGAAACAGCGGTTGTTCGTTGAGCAAAGGAATAGACAATGGCTGATTTCATTAAACTGATAATAACGGATTTCTGGGGCACCATAGCGGAGATGTCGCCGTACCTGCTGTTCGGCTTTTTTGTCGCTGGGCTGCTTTCCGTGCTGGTTTCACAACAGCTTGTGGAAAAACATCTTGGCGGCGGGGGGCTGTGGCCTTTGCTGAAGGCATCGATTTTCGGAGTTCCGCTGCCCTTGTGCTCGTGCGGCGTCATTCCGGTCTCGATGTCACTGCACAAACACGGAGCGAGCAAAGGGGCCACGATAGCGTTTCTTCTTTCCACGCCTCAAACCGGCGTGGACAGTATCTTTGTGACATTAAGCCTGCTGGGCCCTGTCTTTGCCGTTTTCAGGCCCGTGGCGGCTCTCATAACCGGTCTTGTCGGCGGCACTGTCGTCGACGTATTCGAGCAAGGTGGAAAAGCTCGGAAAAGCCCGCCGGAAAAATGTACGGACGAGTGCTGCAGCAGCAAAAAAAATACCGGCAGAGTTCTCAGGGGATTAAAATACGGCTTTGTGACACTGCCTCGGGACATCGGCAAGGCGATGCTGTTGGGGCTGGCTATAGCGGCATTTATTTCCGCCCTTGTGCCGGACGGTTACTTCGCAGAAAAACTCGGAACCGGAATCTTCGCAATGGTCGTAATGATGTTTCTGGGCATACCGATTTATGTGTGCGCGACGGCCTCGGTGCCGGTGGCGGCGGCATTGATATTGAAAGGCCTGACACCCGGTGCGGCCCTGGTCTTTCTTATGACAGGCCCGGCAACAAACGCCGCTTCATTTATAACCATCTGGAAGGCTTTAGGCAGGACCACCGCAATAATTTATCTGGCCACAGTAGCGGGCTGTGCTCTTCTGGGCGGTATTCTGCTGGATTTACTGGCTACCAGCGCGGATATCCAAATCGCCGCTCACCCGCACTGGATGCTGCCGGCCGGAGTAAAATACGCCTCAGCGGTCGTGCTGTTGGCAGTATTGGGCTACGCTTTATTCAGCAAAAGCAAAACGAGTCACAAATAGCGATTGAAACTACCTCGTCCAGTATTCCACAAACAGGGCTAAATCTTCCATGTCGACAATTCCATCGCCGTATGGGCCCGGAGCAATATCGGCGGAAAGTTGCTCTGAAACCTGCATCCACTGATCCATTAAGATATTAAAATCTTCGCAATCCACCACGCCGTCGCCGTTAAAGTCAGCCGGCACCGGTGATGTCAGCTCGATGCCTTCGCCGACGCCCAGATTACGGGAGTATTGTTTTAACAACGAATCATTCCAATGCTCGTGAACCCCCAGGCTGGCCAGTCCAATGCCGTCATTGTTCGGGTCATAAAATGTCCCCGACGGTGGATTGTCGGCCAGCGCCGCTTCGTGCAGGTAGTCGTCGGCGCCGTCGTAGTGCGGGTAATCATCCCACTCGGCCTGGAGAAAATCGCAGCAAACCGAATCGATAGCAACCGGGTCCTGCGAGACAAACACGCTCGACGGCCAATCGCCGTAAAACGGCGCCATGTCCCACTTGACCGGCCGCGAATCCCAGTTCCGCCCGGCGAAAAGACCATCGACAAGATATAGAACCGTCTTGCCGCCCAGTTCGGGATGGCCCATCAGATCCACAAGAGCACGATAATATCCCATGCCCCTGCGGTTTACCGGCAGGCTGCTGTGCATGTCGTAATAGTCATATCGCCGGCCCTTAAGCGTGCGGTCCGGGTTCCTTAGAAGCGAGCCGTAATGGTTCTTGCCGCAGACCGTAATCCCGCCGCTGTCATGGCTCTTGAGAATGGCAAAGTTAATCATATAGTCCGCCTCGGCAAACGAACTCGGTATATAATCCTGCCTCTTGCCATTGGCTGCGGGCGCGCTCCAGTAAAACTCCACGTCGGAAAATGTCGATTCAGTTCGCCCGAGCCCGCCGTAAACGGACACATAGCAGACGTCCGGGAACAACGGATAAACGATATTATAATAAAAATTCGGAAATATCCGGCCCGGATCGCCAATACTAATATCCACCTGGTCCACTCCAACCACATTCACTAATTGATCCAGCAGCGAAATGGTCATCTGCGGCGAATTATCAATCCTGTTTTTATTGCTGTCTCGCTGCTCGAATGTGCTGGTGTTCGCGTTGTAGCACATCGTATTGTTTACCTTTATGGCAATCTTTTCACCGGCGGTGTATCCAACGTCACCTTTGCCCCGGCGGATGTTGAAATTCCGGAAAATCGCATCCCACGCCGCCGCATCCGAACCCTCGCCGGCCAGGCCGCGAATCGCTCGCGAAACCATTCTGTCCACCACCACCTGGTCCGTATGATTGTCATCGTACCAGTGTTCGGGCGAAGAATAGCCGTCCCAATCCGTAGCGTTCGGATCATGTATCCACACGACCCGCCCCGGTTGTACACCCTGAGCAACGCCGATGGGATCGTTAGGCGGTTGCGCGGCAGCCAGAGCCATCTTTTCTTCGGTAGAGCTCAAAGCCAGCCACATAAATCCAACGCTCGCAGCAATGAATACCGCACACAGCACAAAACGCGCTTGCGCTCGATAGCGTTTGGCTTTACGAAAAGCACTCACCGATCCGGCCAGCCCCAAAAGCCATATGATAAAACCCGAAGCCAGTGGAAAGGCCACCCGCTGACAGGGATAAGTCGCCCGCGAAGGTTTCGGTATAACACGCACAAGGAACCATATAAACGCGACAAATCCGGCCAACGGAAAAAGCCAGATCAACCAGCGACCTTTTTGCTTACGAGCAGAAAACTTATTCATTTTTGAACGAACTGATGAAACAGTTTTTTTTATTAATGGCAGCATTTTGCCTCCTTTAAATTAAAAACGATGTTGAATAAATGTCTGCGATGCCTCCAATCCATAAAAAACCATCTGCTAAAAAGAGCACATGTTGCTAATACCTGCAATATCGAGCATATCGGGGCGACTGGACTTGAACCAGCGACCTCTTGACCCCCAGTCAAGCGCGCTACCAAACTGCGCTACGCCCCGTACAAACAACCGTATTCTAACACAAGACAAACCGTTAAACAAATAAATTTTCAAAATTCACCGGTACTTAATCGTTCTTGACGAATAATATTCAATTACATAAAATCATCATAAATCCTAAATAAAGTGACTCGCAATCCGCTATTATTGAGAAAAATCGGAAAGATTACATGGGGATTATCATGACTAATCAAAAAAATGCAATCATAAGAATTGCGGTTGTAGTTGCCGGTTTAACCTTGGCGGGTTGTGCAGTCCAGGCTCCCCCTGAGCTGACAAAAGCTTCGATAAACGGAGACCTCGCGACAGTCCAAGCAATCCTGACAACAAAGCCGGAACTGATTAACGCTCAAAACGAAGACGGCTGGACTTCTCTGCATATGGCGGCTTATAAAGGCCATAAGGATTTAGTGGAGTTTCTACTGGTCGAAGGAGCAAAAGTTACTACACGAGAAAATCGCTTCCGCCAGACACCCCTGCACGATGCGGCTCAATATGGTCACAGCGATATAGCCGGACTTCTTATCGATTACGGAACGAATGTTAACGTCAAAGATAAATTCATGTGGACTCCTCTGCACGCTGCAGCCGCAGGTGGACATCAAGATATGGCCGAGCTTCTGATTGCCAAAGGAGCAAAGATTAACGTTAAAGACGATAACGGCAGAACTCCTCTGCATTTCGCAGCTCGTGACGACCGGATAGAAATAGCTGAGCTGCTGATTGCCAACCGAGCGGATATTAACGTTAAAGACGACAGCGGCAGAACCGCTCTGCACGTTGCAGCCTTAGAAGGCCATAAAGAGTTAGTCAAACTTCTCCGCAAACATGGTGCCAGCATGGGCTCGGAGATTTTCGATGCGGTTCAGCAGGGCGACCTTGGCACATTGACGGTTCTCTTAACTGAAAATCCTAAACTCGTCAACGCCAAAGATTCCTACCTGTCACTATCGCCATTATCCTGGGCGTCCATTGAGGGGCATAAGGAAGTGGCCGAGTTTCTCATTTACAAAGGGGCGAATGTCGGCACAAAAAACGAAACCGGCATGGACGCCAGTCCTTTGCACTGGGCGGCTAAGCAGGGCAGCAAAGATGTGGTTGAGCTTCTAATTGCCAAAGGAGCTAAGGTTGACGCCGCAGATAAAAGCGGTGTTACTCCTCTACATCGGGCGGTCATGGCCGGGCATAAGAAAGTGGTCGAGCTTCTCATCGCAAATGGGGCCGGGATTGACGGCGATACGCTGCACCGGGCAGCCATTAACGGGCATAAGGAAATTGCAGAGCTTCTCATCGCAAAGGGAGCAGATGTTAACGCGAAAACCACGACCCGGCTTTTTTCTTCAACAAGAAGAATATTAAGAGCTAAAGGCAGTAGCCCGTTACACCTGGCAGTCGTTGAGGGCCACAAGAATGTTGCCGAGCTTCTTATTGCCAACCGAGCGGATGTAAATGCAAGAGATATCACGGGAGTCACTCCTTTACACTGGGCGGCGATAAGAGGATACAAAGAAATGATTAAGCTTCTCATCGCCAATGGGGCGAAAGTCAACTCTAAAGATAAAGATGGTATTACTCCTCTTCGTTGTGCTGTCTGGCAGGGTTATGAGGAAATAGCCGAACTGCTCCGCAAGCAAGGGGCTGTCGAGCGATAAGAAATCATTGATTTTCAATAAATATCAATAATTTTTAGCTCTTATTTGTAACGGGAAGGCAGCTTCGGAGTCCGGATGAAAAGAAATGGATCATTCGGGATCCCGTAAACATAAATCTCCGCCCGGCAAATAAGCAGTCTAAACTATTTGACAATTTTCTAATTATTAATTCATTTCACTTGACGGACAACTTGCCGCTTTGTATAATATACATCGAACTAATGGATGGTTCGTGGTTCATAGTTCGTTGTTCTTAGACAATAGCATATCTCTCCTGAATTAGCCGAAGTTCTGAGCAAAGTTGAAGGGGAAGTCGAAGATTACTATTTCGTATAGGGGATGGCAAATGCAGAAGGGGATAAGCAAATAGTCAATAATAAATAATCCGTCGTTTCTCCGGAATGGCTATTTGAAAAAACAAAGCCAATTTGCCGGAGGCAAAATTTCTGCTAAGTCTTTAATAACAATGGTTTATGGAATTTTTACGATTGGAGGCAACGAAAAAACAAAGCCAATCAAAGCCAATTTCAAGGCCCACACTACCCTCAAAAGGGTAGAACAGAACTCCGAGGTTAGATAACGATGGACGAGAGAGGATGGACAATGGACATTCATCCACCATCCCTCGTCAATCATCCTTTCGTCTTCTATCCATGGAGTACCTGCTAATTAAATGAATGATACTAAATATTTTCAAAAAAAGTCTTGACAAAGTTAGGACAGACTAACTATATTAGGCTAAGCAAAGAAAATGCAGGAAAAACAGTAATGGCAGCAGAAAATGCTAATTTAAGTTCATCTTTGGAAGATTATCTCGAAGCGATTTTCAACCTTTCTAAAGAGTCTAACATCGCTCGCAGCAAGGACATAGCGAAATCTCTGGGCGTATCCAGGTCCTCGGTTACCGGAGCATTGCGGGTACTTAAAGAAAAGGGTCTGGCCAATTACAAGCCGTACGATTATGTAACGCTGACCGAAACCGGCCGGGCCACTGCGGCGGAAATCGCCAAAAAGCACAAAATTCTGGAATCTTTTTTCATCGACCTTTTGGGCATCGAGCCGAACATCGCCCAGGAAGCCGCATGCAAGACCGAGCACACGCTCGGGCCGGAAATCATCGAAAAGCTATTATGTTTTATCGAATTCGTAAGCCATAGCAGCCAAAACGGCTGCGATCTGGTGGACCAGTTCCAAAAATTCTGCAAAGAGCAGATGTCAAAAAGTACAGGTAAACGAGACAGTAACAATGGAGCAGAAAAAAGTAATACATCTTTCCACGATTAAGTCCGGGCAGAAGGTTAAATTAGCCGGCGTCGAAGCCGGGCGCGGTTTGAACAGCCGGCTTGCCGCAATGGGCCTTTTGCCCAACGTGGAAATAACCGTCGTAAGCAATGGCCACCCCGGGCCTTTTGTAGTCAGCGTCAAAGGCTCCAGGATGATGCTGGGCAGGGGGATGGCAGATAAAATTTTTGTAAGTAACTGAGATTATGAAGAAGATCACGGTCGCCCTGGCCGGCAATCCTAACAGCGGAAAAACCACTATCTTCAACCTGTTGACCGGCGCCCGCCAGCACGTGGGCAATTATCCCGGCGTAACAGTTGAGAAGAAGGAAGGTCTGTGCAAATACGCCGGTCATGAGATTACATTCGTTGACCTGCCGGGAACGTACAGCCTGACCGCTTACACAATCGAAGAGATAGTTACCCGCAACTTCATCATCGAAGAGCAGCCGGACGTTGTGGTCGATGTTGTGGATGCATCCAATATCGAACGAAACCTTTACCTAGCGACGCAGCTTATCGAAATGGATGTCCCGCTGATCCTGGCGTTCAATATGAGTGACGTTGCCGAGCACAAAGGGCTGCTGTTCGATATCGAGCAGTTATCCAGGCTTCTTGAAGCACCGATTGTCCCGATGATCGGCAACAAAGGCAAAGGCAAAAAAGAGCTGCTCGAAGCGATTGTGGAAATAGCACAAAAGGGCAGGGGACGCCGCATTCATAATATCCGTTATGGCGAAGAAATCGAGCACGAGCTGGCAAAAATCGAAGCAATGATTACTGACAAAGAGCACCACCTGGCGGAAAAGTACGGCTCAAGATGGTCGGCGATCAAACTGCTGGAGCAGGACGACGACATCACGAAAAAAGTCCGGAGCCGGGAACTAATCGACGCCGTCAAAGCCGGCACGGAACACCTAAAGAGCATTTTCGACGATGGGCCGGAAGTCGTCATGGCCGATCGCCGGTACGGCTTCATCTCAGGCGCCTGCCAGGAGACAATCAGAACCACCGTCGAATTGCGCCACAGCTACAGCGACATGATCGATGCGGTCGTCACAAACCGGATGCTGGGGCTGCCGATATTTCTGATCCTGATGTACCTGGTTTTCCTACTGACATTCAAGATCGGTAAATATCCGATGGGCTGGCTCGAAATGTTCTTCGAGTGGGCCGGGCGGGCCATCGCCGGTCTTTGGCCGGTAGGCAGCGAAAGCTGGCTAAGCTCTCTTTTAGTGGACGGCATAATCGGCGGAGTAGGGGGGGTGATTGTCTTCCTGCCCAATATTCTGCTGCTGTTCCTGGCCATCGCAATGCTCGAAGACAGCGGCTACATGGCCCGGGCGGCGTTTATCATGGACTGCATCATGCACAAAATCGGCCTGCACGGTAAAAGTTTCATCCCGATGCTCATCGGCTTCGGATGCTCGGTCCCGGCGATCATGGCCACGAGAATCCTCGAAAACCGGCGAAGCAGGCTGACAACAATCATGGTCATCCCGCTGATGAGCTGCGGCGCAAGGCTGACGATTTACGCGCTGGTCATCCCGGCTTTCTTCCCGGAGAACTGGCACGGGCCGATGATGTGGCTTATCTATTTCATTGGCATCGTTCTGGCGATTATCTTAATCAAAGTCCTGCGTCTGACCTTTTTTAAGGGCGACACTGTCCCGTTCGTTATGGAGCTGCCTCCTTATCGCATGCCCACGCTCAAATCGGTCAGTCTCCATATGTGGCACAGAGGCTGGATGTATCTGAAAAAGGCCGGAACGATTATTCTGGCCATTTCGATCCTGCTCTGGCTTGCGAGCAGCTATCCGAAACCCCACGCGGAATCTCTGGCGGGCTTATCAGATGAGCAGGCCCAGCAAGTTAGGCTGGAACATTCGGTCATCGGAACATTGGGACAAGCGATAGAACCCGTCATCAAACCGCTCGGCTTCGACTGGAAGATCGGAACCGCCCTGATCGGTGCGACCGCGGCCAAGGAAGTCTTCGTATCACAATTAGCAATCGTATACGCAGTCGGAAGCGCGGACGAAGGAACCGCGACTCTCCGGCAACGATTGAGAGCCAACTATACGCCGTTAACCGGCTTTTGCATTATGCTGTTCTGTTTGATCTACGCGCCTTGTGTGGCAACGATTGCGATGACAAAGCAGGAGACAAACTCCTGGGGATGGGCGATGTTCCAGTTCTTCGGTCTGACTGCCCTGGCCTACATAATAACATTGCTTGTCTATCAAATCGGCATGGCAATTGCAGGTTGATTCTGGGACATTCGGTAATCGCAAATAGCGGGGACATGAAAGTTAGAAAGGCCGGATTCTTAGACATCGCTTTGCTCTACGTAGTATGACAAAGAATATATTTATACGGGGCGGATTTATGGTTTGCTAATTTGGATAAGGCGGCGGTAGAATATAAGTCGGCAAAAGTTTGAGCTTCATTTGAACAAGCATCGCAAAGCCGGAGTATGTAATTTTAAATGCGTGTTTATTTGGAGTTTGTAAGCGGAGGTCAAATATGAAAACCAACCGCGATAAAAAGGAAGCGCCTTGCAAAAGTGACCGGCATCAAGAGGAAAAACTTAAAGAATATCAGGCGAAATTCGAGGTCCTGTTCGAAAACATGTGCAGCGGCGTGGCAATCTACGAAGCCCGCAACGACGGCGAAGATTTCGTGTTCGTGGACTTCAACCCGGCCGCTGAACAAATCGAGCATATCAAGAGAGAAGAAATCATCGGTAAAAGCGTCACGGAGGTCTTTCCCGGTGTCAGGCAGTTCGGCCTGTTCGACGTGTTCCGCCGGGTGTATAAGACCGGCACGCCGGAACACCTCCCCGTTTCAGTTTACAAAGATGAAAGGGTCGCAGGCTGGCGGGAAAACTACGTCTATCGATTGCCTTCCGGGCAGATTGTTGCTGTCTACGACGACGTCAGCACGCGAAAACGCACGGAATTAGTCGCTCGAATGACCGACCAGTGCTTTCGCGCAATCGCAGACTATACGTACGACTGGGAGATCTGGGTCGGCCCGCCCGGCCGCGTGTTGTGGACTAACCCGGCGGCACAGCGTGTCACAGGCTACAGCATCAAAGAGATCATGGCCATGTCGGATTACCCGGGCTCGGTAGTTTACGAGCAAGACCGCGACAGGATAGAACGAGCCTTTCGTTCGGCATTAAAAGGCAGTACCGGCAACGATGTTCAATTCAGGATTGTGAGGAAAGACGGGAAGATCATCTGGGGGGAAATATCATGGCAGCCGATTTACGACGACGACGGCAACTCACTGGGGCATCGCGAGAGCATTCGGGACATTACGTCACGCAAAGAGGCTGAAGAAGAGCTTGAAAAGGTAAAGCTTAAAAAGTAAAGAGCTTTCTAATCAGTTCTGTGCAAGCAGCTCGATGCCGTTGCCGGTTTTTAGATTGCGTGAATATTTCCTGTCCTTCGGATTGTTCCAGTGCTCGTGGACGCCGAGGCTTTTCAGGGCCGTGCCGTCTTGTTCCGGATCGTACTTCGTCCCGGACGGCGGCTTATCGGCCAGAGCCGCCTCGTGCAGATAATTGTCGGGATTGCCGGTCACGTCCACAACCTTCGGGTTCAGAACCTGCTCATTTCGCAGAAAGTCCAGGCCCACCGAATCGATGGCCACCATGTCCTGCGAGACGAGGATGCTGGAGAACCAGTCGTTGTCAAAACTTGCAAAGCGTATCACGTTGCCCGTCTGATTTCGTGCCGGGTACAATGCGTCGACCATGTACAGCAGCGTTTTGCCGCCCAGGTGTTCGTGCCCGTTCAGATTCACAAGGCAGTTATATGAGCCCATCGGATTCCTTCGGTTGCCGTATTTGTGCAGCGGGCTGGGCGACCAGCCTCGATCGTTGGGGAAATACGTCGTGCCGAAGTGGTTCTTCCCGCATAACGTCATGCCAAACAGAGTATGTGCTCTCATCAGCGCCAGGTTTATCAGGTATCTTGCCTCGGTCACGCACTTCGGCAGGTACGCGGTGCCTGCCCTGGTATGAAGCGGATTGCTCGTATCGTGCTGCGCGGCGATACGCCCGCTGCCGGCTCTGTCCGGACTGACCACGAATCTTACGCTTTGAAAGTCAGCATCCGGATTGCCCCTGATCTTATTGTAAATCGGATCGCCGATAAATCGCGTAGCATCAAACAGCGTAATCGCCGAGCCGGGCACTCCAGCCTTGTTTATAAGCTGCTCCACAAGCGAATAAACAACATGAGGGCTCGGATTGCCTATGTCCGGCGTCCAGTCGGCCCGGCGGTCCTGGTTCATATTGAGCTTGATTGCGATCTTCTCCGGCTTGCGATAGCCCACTTCGCCAAGGTCCTTGCTCTTGTTGAAGTCCTTAAAAAGCGCATCCCACGCCTGAGAATCGCTCGACCGGCCGGTCAGTCCCTGAATGGCTTTAGAAAGCATAGCATCGACCGTCTTCTGGTCGGTATTATTGTCATCCCACCAGCTTCCCGTCGAGCTGTCCCAATCGGCGGCCTCGGGATCGCGAATCCATACGACGCGCCCCGGATGAATCCCTTTTGCCGTGCCCATCGGGCTGTTTACCGACTCCGAGGGCGCAAATGCAGCAGCACTGGCCGGACTATTATCCGTGATGGACACTGCACACCATACGATGGCGACAGCCGCTGCGGCACAAATCCCGGCCAGCACATATCGTGACTTCTCCAGCAGCCGCTTCGCTCTGCGATATGCTAAAGTTGAGCCAATCAGCCCCGCAATCCAGACCACAAAGCCGCCTGCCAGCGGCCCAGCCAGTCGTTGGCATGGGTATGTCGCACGCGAAGGCTTCGGCACGACACGAATCAGAAACCAGATCAGTGATGCCAGTCCCGCAATTGGAAGCAGCCATATCAGCCATGGGTGCTTCCCGATCCAGGCAGCAAGGCCGTCCTTTCGAGGGCACTTGCCGGAATTATTGCTTGGAAATCCGTGATTTTCTTCCGACTGATAACTTCCTGAAGCTTGTTTTGCGCTTTTGAGAGACATTTGAAAACCTCCAAAAATTTCCGGACAATCGTCCGGATTGGCATTTTATCGAGATCATACTGTACTTCACAGAAACGTCAATTGCAATGCCGTTTCTCAAAACTAAAAAGTTCGGTGTTTCCACAGAACCTTATCATGAAAACAATAAATTTGTAATCCCGGCGATTTTACTTGACGCAAAGGCAGCTAATCTGGTATAAATAAGCTTATTAGCATCTATGGTTTTACTATCTCTGCAGACGAAGTTCGTGTAGAATATAGATTTCTAATGAGCAATCCGTACTGTGCATTGGATTAAAGGAGGTGGCTCAGGTCCAGAAAACTTCAAGATGAATATTGAAACAATATTGTAGAAGTGACAATCCCTGTTAATCGCTTTGGTATGTAGCTAAAGTACAGATATCCATGTTTTCATAAGGAGGATTATTATGTATAAAAGACAAATCTTTTTAACTTGCTTCGTTTTAATGCTGGTTGCAGTCCCACTTGTAACTCATGCACAAGTCGAGAACTTGGTGTTAAATCCAAGTTTTGAAGAAGATGAGGTCATCTTAGACGACCCGGAATGGCTACAATGGGCCACCTGGGGTTATGAAAGTGGCTTAGACAGCACAGTAGAAATCGATGAAACCGAGTTCATTGACGGCAAAAGAAGTCTTCGAGTTATCCCAACAGGAGATACCAACTGGT
>CAZTDF010000016.1:0-37369 GCA_964612465.1 uncultured Pirellulales bacterium | reverse complement strand
GAATAAATGATACCGGTGCTGTAATCCTGATGAACAGGCAGGTTTCGCTCTACAGGTAATCAATTGCTAATGCTGTATTGAGGAATCTGTTCTGCGAAAGCCTGGCGTTGAGGGTGGCTATAGCCACTACAGGGCCTTCGGAGAAAAGTACGTTTAGCTACACCTGTAACAGGATTCCTGCCGGAGTTAATCTGCTGTGGGAGATCCGTGAACCTTGCAAGCGGTTCGTGGCCTTGACCATCCCTGGATTTTGGGATGGATTTTGGTCTCTATTTGAAGGAGAGCATTATGTGTAGTAGAAAATTTTGCCTTATAGTTTCTTTTGCCCTGGTGTTTGGTTTGGCTGCAAGCTCAATTGCCCAGGATAATTACTACTGGACGAACGCCAGCGGTGACGGCATGTGGAACAAGGATACAGAACCGTATAACTGGGAAAGAGCGCCTGCATGGAATCCGGACGGGCCAAGGATACCATGCCCGCCGCCGGAGCATAATTCTGCCGATATCTGGATTTCCGGAAATCCAACCACGCTCGCGGCGCCATTAGTTATTCCCACGGGCTACGATGCCGACTGCACATATGGCGTAGATTATGGCACGATTTTCGGCCCGGAATGGGGACTGCAAGTGGATATTTACGGCAGTCTGACCTACAGATGGTACCTCGTGCTGGCGCAGGCCATTGAAGGCCTGAGCGATCCCGGCAATCCTGACAATGATCCGAACCGCAGCGTTATAAATATGTACAGCGGCTCCAGAATACATGGTACGCAAGACAGCCCGGGCGACCCTGCGTACGCCGAGGGCATTGCTATCGGTACCAACTGGTGGGCTCCCCTGCCCTATGTGACGATGAACATGTACGAGGGGTCTGAGTGCCTTGTTAACTGGGCATGGATCGGCGGTCACCTCAATATGTATGGCGGCACGTTTGATGTTCTGGTTGGTGTTAACATGGGCATCGGCACACCTGAAAACGTGCCTGATGAACTGATAAGCGTGGATATCTATGAGGGCAAGTTGATATTGCCCCCCAATTTCAGCGATGAGGTTCAGGACTGGATTGACAGAGGAATTCTCAAAGCCTACGGCGGGACGCCGGGCCTGCCTAAAGGCCCTCAAATCGAAATCGACACCGATACAATGCCGGACAGGACTATCGTAACAGCCCTCTCGCAAAATCCCCCGAAAGCCTCGGCGCCGAACCCGGCTAACGGTGCCATAGATGTCCGAATCGATACTAATCTTGATTGGAGGATGGGTTTGGATGCCGAACAACACGATATCTTTATCGGCACCAATGCCGACGATGTAAATGAAGTCAACTCAGACAATCTGGCCGACTATCCGAATGTCACCTATCAAAATATCAACGTCAACACTTTTGAGCCGGCGAGACTGGATATGGAGACTACCTACTACTGGCGTGTTGATGAGGTCAATAGCCTCAATCCTGAAAGTCCCTGGGTCGGCGAAGTCTGGAGCTTTAGGACTGGCGCTTTCCTTGTCGTGGATGACTTTGAGGACTACGATGCCGGCGAGAACCAGATATGGTTTGCCTGGCATGATGGGCTTGGCGCCGGCGTGCCGAGCAGCGATCCTTACATTCCCGGTAATGGCACCGGTGCTGCTGTAGGCGATGAAAGCACTCCTTCTTATACTGAGGAAACCATTGTCAACAGTGGTGAGCAGTCGATGCCGTACTGGTACAACAACAATAAACAGGGCTTCGCGTATTATTCAGAGGCAGAAAAGACGCTAACTGCTCCGCGGGACTGGACAGAGGAAGGTGTTAAAGATTTGTCGCTGTGGTTCAGGGGATACCCTGTGTCCGTCGGCAGCTTCACGGAGGCACCGTTCGGCACTTACACGATAACTTCTTCCGGCACGGATATCGCGGATCAATCGGACGGGTTTCACTATGCCTTTAAGATGCTTACCGGCCCCGGCTCTATTATAGCGAGGGTTGTGAGCGTCGATAACACAGATCCATGGGCCAAGGCCGGTGTTATGATTCGTGAGACGCTGGAGCCGGGCTCAAAACACGCCCTTATTTGTGTTACGCCCAATAATGGTGTTGCCTCTGTGGTTCGTGTCAATACGGGCGGTGATAGCTACACCTCGAACCAGACCGGTATCACCGCACCGCACTGGGTGAAGCTGGAGCGGGACTTGGCCGGCAGCTTTACAGTCTACCATTCGGTTAACGGCTCAAGCTGGGTACCGGTAGAAGACTTCACATCGCAGATCATCCAGATGAGTGCTGACGCCTATATAGGTTTGGCAGTGACGTCAAATAACGCAGAAGCCACATGCCAGGCCGTGTTCTCCGACATTAGTATCACCGGAAACGTTACTCAGCAGCAGTGGATGGACCAGGATATTGGGATAGCAAGTAACGATCCTGAGCCATTGTATATAGCTGTCTCTAACGTCGCCGGCACGTCTGCGGTGGTATACCACGATGATCCGAACGCCGCAGTGACAGGCGCCTGGACGGAGTGGATTATCCCCCTGCAAACTTTTGCAGATCAGGGCATAATCCTGACCGACGTGGATAGGATAGGGATTGGTCTGGGAACCAAAGGCAGCATGACAATCCCGGGCGGTTCGGGCAAGATATTCATTGACGATATCCGGCTGTATCGACCACGGCCGGAACCGCAGCCGTAAAATGTGATATGGTCGGTAACAACTTAGCACCAGTTCGGGGCTTATACCGGTTGATTCGGTATGAGCCCCGGTTGTTTTACTCTTATATGTCGTAACGAGGATGGCGCACATCCCATCCCACAAATCTCTGGCCCGGACAGGTATGACCACTAATGAGCCGCATAGAATGCCCAGCCCTACCCAGTCGATTGAACTCCTGCGTATTGTTTCAAAAATCGGCAGGGCGCCTATTCGTTTTAGCGATTCTGTATCTTCTTTATTTCGCGGAAAAGCAGCCTTGCGAATATAGTCGGTTAAGATGACCATTCCCAGGTCGGCCCCAAGGGACTCGCTCTCAAGCTTGACGTAGAGGCTCCTCTTTGTTATCATCCGGCGTTATAGAAATGGGCCGGTTTGCACATGTCCATAGCATGAGATATGGCCGATACCGTCTGGCCCGATCCCAACAGTAGACGTAAGGAACTGAGCCTATGGGAAAAGCAAGGAAGAAGAGCGTTAAATCGAAGACCAAAGTTACTAAGAAGGTAAAGAAGAAGCGTGGAGTAACGAAGAAGGCCGAGCCTAAGTTAGCGAAAGCAACCAGGAAATCGGCTAAGAAGCCGGACAAGAAACCGGCCGAAGAAACTCCAGCGAAGAAAGACGTTCCCCGTCATTCCACTGCCGAAGACATGGCAAGCCGGCAACGTGAGATATCCGTTGCGGAGTTCTTCACAAAGAACCGCCACCTTCTCGGCTTCGACAATCCTCGCAAGGCCCTGCTGACAACCATCAAAGAGGGAGTCGACAACTCCCTGGACGCGTGCGAAGAAGGGGGAATTCTGCCGGATGTCAAGGTGGTTATCGTGCCCGCCAGGGAGGAAGACCGGTTTCGCGTGACCATAGAAGACAACGGGCCGGGCATCCTCAAGAAGCAGATCCCCAGGATTTTCGCCAAGCTTCTTTACGGATCGAAGTTTCACCGGCTCAAGATGTCTCGAGGCCAGCAGGGCATAGGAATATCGGCGGCCGGCATGTACGGCCAGCTCACCACGGGCAAGCCCATATCCATCACATCGAAGACCTCGCGTAACAAACCGGCACATCACTACGAGCTCGAAATCGATACCAAGAGGAACGAGCCGCGTATTATCGTGGATGAAACCGTGGACTGGCCGGTCCAACGGGGCACTAAAGTCGAGATAGAGTTGGAGGCCAAGTTTCAGAAGGGCCGCCAGTCGGTAGAGGAGTATCTCGAACAGACCGCTATCGCCAATCCTCATGTTTTGCTACAATTCGTCACCCCAAACGGCGAGACAAAAACGTACAACCGGGCGTCCAAAGAGTTGCCCGTTGAAACCAGAGAGATCAAGCCGCATCCTTACGGCGTGGAACTCGGTGTACTCATAAAGATGCTCCACGATACAAAGGCACGTACCCTTCAGTCGTTTCTCCATTCCGAATTCTCCCGGGTAAGTAGTCAGGTCGCCAGGACGATCTGCGAGAAAGCGAAGGTGTCCGAGCGATCCCGACCGACACGGATAGCCCGACAGGAAGCCGACAATCTATTCAAAGCAATAAATCAGACCAAAATCATGAACCCTCGCACGGATTGCCTGAGCCCAATCGGCGAGACGTTGATTCTGACCGGCTTGAAGAAGCAAATCGAAGCCGATTTCTACACGTCGGTCACCCGGCCGCCCTCAGTGTACCGCGGCAACCCCTTCCAGATAGAAGCAGGGCTTGCGTACGGCGGTTCTCTGCAGGCTGAAGGGCTCGCCCGGGTGCTGCGTTACGCCAATCGTGTGCCGCTGTTATACCAGCAGTCGGCCTGTGCGATGACGCGCTCGGTGCTCAACACGGCGTGGCGCAACTACGCGCTGTCACAATCTGCCGGCGCTCTGCCGTCCGGGCCGCTCGTCATCATCGTTCACATGGCCTCGGTATGGGTTCCCTTTACATCGGAAAGCAAAGAGGCCGTAGCTCATTATCCCGAGATCATCAAAGAGGTCCGGCTTGCTCTGCAGGAATGCGGGCGGCAATTGGCGGTATTTATCCGTCGCCGGCGTAAGGCAGCCGAATCCCAACGTAAGAAGGAATACATCCAGCAGTATATTCCCCACATCGCCATCGCCTTGCGGGAGATGCTGGAGCTGTCCGAGCGACAGGAAACAACCATAGTAAAGCAATTAAAAGACCTCCTCGAAAGGAGCCGCTCATGAGCAAGATTGCCACGCAAATTAAGGACACGGCCACCTCGGTTCGCACAAAAATTCAGCGAAGGTCCAAACCCACCCTATCGTTCCCCCTGCGCAGTTTGAGCAATGTGAAGTACCACCCAAAGCAGGGCTTTCTCCAGCTCAAAGGCAAGAAAAAGGTCCGGACACTCACAGTCAGCACGGTCAAGACGTTCGCCCAGACCCTGCGGATGATGTCCCAGGCCAAAACCCTGGTCGAAGACGATGAAATTATGACCAAGCGAGAAGCGTACTACGTATCCAAGAACTGGCAAGACGCACGCTTCGACGAGCAGCCCGAGTCGGACACGGTAATTGACGATATAGAAGCACTATTCCAGGTCAATCGTGAGCAGCTCGGATTTATTCCGGAAGAAAAGGGAGGTGAGGTCGCCGGCAAGCTTGTCGTTATCGACCGCGACTCAGAAACGGGCAAGGAGTTACGCATCGACTGCACGAAATTCGGCTCGGGCGCATACTCGATCCCGATTTCCATAGAGCACCTGAAGTTCGAGGCAAAAGCCAAATTCGTGCTCGCCATCGAGACCGCAGGCATGTTTCAACGGCTCGTCAAGCACAACTACTGGCGCAAGGCCAATTGCATCCTCATCTCCATGGGCGGTGTGCCCACTCGTGCCTGCCGGCGCTTTATCCGGCGGCTCGCCGACGAGTTAAAGCTGCCGGTCTATGCCTTTGTGGACTGCGACCCGTACGGCATGTTCAATATTTACCGCACGCTGAAGGTCGGCTCGGGCAACGCTGCGCACATCAACCGTTATTTCTGCGTACCCAAAGCCTCGTTTCTCGGCGTCACGCCGCAGGACATCGTTGACTACAAGCTGCCCACGCACCCGCTCAAAGAGGTTGATATCAAACGGGCCAATGATGCTCTAAAGAACGATCCTTTTGTGCAGCATTACAAGCCCTGGCAGGATTCGATCCGGCAGTTGCTTGAAATGGGGGTCAGGGCTGAGCAGCAGGCCTTTGCGGTACACGACTTAAACTACGTTATCGAACATTACCTGCCCGAGAAGCTTGCGGCGCCGAAGAAGTTTTTGCCGTAGCGACAAATACCCACTACCTGGTCGATTTATAAATGCGCGGTGTTGGCTACGACATTTGGTATTTCAGAATCCTGTTTTTTAGAAGTGATAGGAAGTTGTTGTATGATGTTAGAGTTTGAGTCGGCTTCTATACCGGAGTGTTCTGTGTCAGGGGGGAATGCCGGGCTGGGTCGGCCGAGAAAGTCTGCCATTGCTCTTTCTACGAGCAGGAGTCTGCTGCGGAATGTTTCGGGATCGGCTGGGTACGTGCGTTCTTCGGATTCAGGCGAAAGTTTACCGGAAGCCTGCATGTTTTGCGGATGAATAACGGGGATCATTCTGCTCTCAAGATAGAACGATCTTATGTAATTCTCTACCATTTCGAGCATGGTGAATAAGGCATAGTTTTTGCATAACCATTTCAGCTTCGGCAATGTGCTGTTCAGGTTCACATAACACTTGAATTGTCTCAACAAGCTCAACGGCAGATGGGGCTGGGCCGGATCAATCTCACGGGGATGAACATAGACAATTAGCGGCCGCCCTGCTGTTCGCAATTTGCCTATTCCCCACTTAATCATCAGTTTGTTCGCTAACCTTAAGTACCCGCCACCAAATAAACTTGTCCTGTGACCGAATATCTTGACAATGGACATTGGAATCTCGAGCAGGTGTCCGCTCCGAGTCTCGATAAAGTAAGGTCCAAGAGGTGAATCCGCAATTCCACCATGTCCCCTTGAAGCGGGAAATACACTTGAGTCGTATTGATAGCCCGATTCCTTAATCACATCAAAGGCCCAGGGAGCCTTCTTTGTAATTCCAAAACCTGGCGCTCGGAAACCTCTGACCTGGTCTCCGATTGTATTTTCCAAAATATCCTTTGCCAGCGTAATATCATCTCGAAACGCGTTCGGTCCGACTTTATATGCGAGAATATGCGCATAGCCGTGGCTGGCTATTTCATGACCGGCGTCTCGACACATAAATACCAAATCCTTGTGCCGCTCGGCAAGCCACCCCAACCAGAAGAAAGTGACTTTCACCGAAAAGGAGTCGAGCAAAGCCAACAACTCTTCGAGATTTTTCTGAATCCGAGATTCGAGAGAAGGCCAACGCTCGATATCCGGAACGGCAGGGCTGTCCAAAATGTGAAACCAATCCTCAACATCGATAGTCAAACACGAATGCAGTTTGCCTTTCGGCTGGTTCTTTGATGCCGGCATGAACTTTTCCTCCATGAAAAGATAAGAACTGTTTGCTTTGACTTATAGCTTCCTGCTACTTGTCATAATGATTATTGACAGGATAGAAATTTCTATGAAGCGAGTTGCAAGGAGTATCCGCTTAACGGAGAACGCAGTAAAGCATCTGGATTGATAACGGCGATATCAAGCCCAGATTCTTCGGCTTCACCTCAGAATGACAAACGCTAAAGGGTAATTCGGATAGGTTCTAATTATGGCAGACTGCAACTGATGTATGGGCCGGCCAGCCGTGTGAACCATAGCGGCAGCTTTTTCCATGTCTCCACTCGTGCTGCATATTTTGGATTGTCCGGTTTGGCGATGGACAAATCGTGACCCGGGCTTGTCCAATACTGATACGCCAAAGGAATCTGTTTGGCCCCCCATCGTTTCTTAAATACATGCTGTCCACTACCCACTGTGCTTCTGCCAAAATCGAACCATTGTGCGCCCGAAGCGCCGAAGTATTCCATCGCTGCCCAGTTCAGGAGATAATTCGGACTGATGTCATTATACTCGGTCAGGACGGCTCCCCACCGGCTTTGCGCCAGCCCGTTAAAGCCGTATACGAACAATCCCCCCACGGGTGTTCCGTTCAAATGCACAAGGAAAATGCGACTGTCATCAGGAAAGGTTTTGAGAACCGCACTGAAGAGCTTGCGGGGGTAACATGGCGTCCCCAACTGATGCATTCGCCGGGTCCATATTCGATAGAAATCGGCCAACATCTCTGAGCCGCCGGTTACAGCCATGAGGCCTGCTTTCTCGGCTTTGCGGACGCGGTTGCGCATCTGGGGTCGCAAGCTTCTCCAGAGTTCGGCCGGATCGGAGGTTAGCTGTAGACACATGGTGACCTTGTCGGTGCGCCGATGCAAGTCATAAGGCAGAGGCTCAATGTTCCTGAACTCAATCGATTCGCACTTTTTTTCTTCACTCAGTTCAATGGCACGCTCGTATAGAGCCCTTGAAGCCGCTTCATTTTCGGTAAGAGGGCCGCCGTAGTTGCTGAATGCCTGAGAGATCATTCTATTACCGAACAGTCGGCTGCGGATAAGTGTCAGGGGAAGAATCCCGCATACGTTGCTGTTCTGATATGCAACCAGGTGGAAGGATTTATGTCCCAGGGGTCGTACGACGTTCTGAGCCCATGCGAAGAGGTGACAGAGTTTGGCCCCTGGCATCCGTCGAACAAAATCATCTAATTCAGGACGGTTGGCATTACAAATATCGACATCCATTGTTTAATCCTCCGTGCATTCTATAAATAGTGTTTTGAAAGTTGTCCGGGATTAGTCTTTTTCTTCGATTCTTTTGAGCCATGCTTCCCTCCAAAAGTGAAAGCAGGACCGGTCACAACCGCCGAATTCGGACCCATCGCACATGACTCCTTCGAGCATCACAGTATTCTTCATTTTTCTCGACTCGCCATTGGTCTCGAGCAATATATTCTCAATGCGTTTGAGGACTCTGTATCGTTTACCGCAGTACTTCCTCATGCCCGTCATCCACAAAAGGCCCTTATGCTTTCTATCCGGACCAAGCGTGGCCAGGATGTCATCAATTGATTTGACCTCTACGAGCTCGCCCGGCCTTAAGCCAAGGACCTCCGAATCGTTAGACAATTTTTCGTTCTCAGCTAATGCCTGCCGAGGGCCTTGACTATTGCGCTTGGGCGGGCATCTGCCGATCAAGACATTACTTAGCGTTCGCCATACACCCATGTTCTCAAAACACCAAACTGCATAACTTCGGACCTTCTGGTACACTTTGAACAGTCTATTCATGGGACGGGGCTTGGAACATGTTTGCAGACAGTCGAAACGACCATGACACGATCTGCAATGGATTGACATAACAACACCTCCAAAAAAAATTAGTCTGGTTTCCTTATATGCATGTAGTTATAGCTGGGTCCCGGAACTTGCCGGCACGAACAACATGAACTGCATATCATAAAATATTCATCTTTCAATTGTGCCTATTATTAACGGGCGAGAATTTCTGTAGGACGTGACCACCTGAGTGACTGGAAATCCGTTAGAACTGAGTGCATTCAAAGCGTATTCCACGGCTGCTTTCTCACAGGCAAGCTGTTCTCGCCGATTTATATTCGTGGCAGGATTGCACTGGAGCACAAAAGTAGGAGCTATAGTGCTTATATGCTTTACGAGATTGTCGAAAGAATCATTGCCGGGATGCTCCGTGGGACATGGTGCCGTGACTATATCGAAGCTGCCAAGGTTTATTTTCGAGAGTTCATCCGTATTTGCCTGTACATATTTGAATGCGTATTGCCTGTTCTCGGCCCACTCAAATGCCGACTTGACAAAATTACCCTGTGAAATGTCCCCAGGTTCGCATGATATTCCCACCACCTCTTGCGCCCCGCTTCGCAGCATCTGAATCGCATCAAAAACATTGGTGCATTCCAAATCCAGAATGCGTTTTCCCGGCACGCTGAGCAGGTTGTTCCTGAGAACGGATTGCCAGCGACCGCATCCATTGTTTGTATTCCGGATGTTGCTGTTCCTGAGACCGAAACCAAAATAAACGGGGGCAAAGGTCTCGTTGTTCGTTCGGTGCTCCAGTTCACTTTTTATTCTTTTGTACGTCAACTTTTCCGTGCCGAAACACGCGTTGAATTTCTCTATATCCCGGTCACATAGAATTCTGAAAGCAGTTTTCCCCAATCCTTCAAAGCGAAGGGCCCAGTCAAAATCGATTAAGAACGGCTTGCCGGACCGCTCCTCGATAATTATGTTGCCGTACTTGATATCGTTCCATATGAAACGGGCCTCGTGCATCTTATTAAGTTCGGCGAAGACAAAATCGATGAATTGCGAGTCAACGACTTCGCTTAAAACACGCCTGCATTCCGCGGTGCGATTAAGCGCTCTCTTTCTTTTGTCAAGCCGTGTCAGTTCGGGATTTTCTTCTATATCACGGTCTCGAACAACCGCGCCCCTCCCGGCCAGCTCCTCGCGGAGGACCGGGCCCGAAATGTACGAAAAGGTCAGCGTCAAATTGTCGAAATCAACGTCCATTATCACAGGTATATTACAGCCGGCACGCCCGAGGTGGTAATGCGCTTCTATCTCATTCACAAACGATGATTTATTACCTTTGTAGTGTTTTTCTATGCAGACATACCCATCTATAGCTATTACTCGCAGGCCAAATCTTTTTCTTGCCAGAAACTGCTTTTTAGAAACACTCGGCACGTTTGAGATTGCCCCCACCTTCGACAGCAGGAATCCATCTTGGTCTATTTCACCAAGCTCCACTTTATGTATTTGTTGCCGGGCATTTTCGGATGACGTGACTTTCTCCCAATCCAATCCCAGTTGTTGCACTGTAGTCTTATAACCTTTATCCGCAAGACTCAGCAGCGTCTCCTTGTTCTGCCGCCAATACCGTATCTTTTTCTCTGCAAAATAGTATTTCAGCCCTATCCTCTTGATCCACGTATAAAGTCGTAAACAAATAGGCAACACCGGCATTACGGCAGGCAAGACAAAACAGATATAACCGACATGCAAACAACGCGGAAATCCGTTTCTTATGAGGACAACCGGCATTCCTGCGATCTTACGTAGTGACAGTATGATCTTTGGAGACGGCTTGTTTATCGGGACATCACTGAACATTTATGATCCTGGGTACGACTTTTCGATTTCATTCTTTGATACAAACATTTATCCGGCATAATTCTATCGCACATCGAAGTCTGATATATTTACACTCCGGTTATTCGTGTTAAAAACGGAGGCGGCAGTCAGCGGATGGGTATGCTTTGCGACAATGGAGTCTTCTTTTCGGCCGTATAGTGTCGGCCATCCAAGATGCTCAAATACAACTTCTCAATCTGCTCGCTAATCGACTGCCAGGAGTAATGTTGTCTGATACGCTCTTTGGCCCCGACATTCACAGAGGCCACATCCTCGCTGTGCTTGAGCAGCCAACGCAGGTGGTCCGTTAGATCGTCTATGTTTCTATTGGTAAAGTGAAAACCGGCGTCTCCGATGGCTTCCAGGTTTTCCGGAATGTCACTGACAAGACAGCAATGACCGTAGCTCATTGCTTCGAGAATACTCAGAGACAAACCCTCCACTTCGGAAGGCTGCACATACATATAGCAGTGACTGAAGAGCTCTTCGATAAGACGTCCCTCGACAAAGCCGGGAAACAGGATGCGCGGATCGCCCCCAGCCAATTCAATGAGTCTCTTCCTGTATTCCACGGCACCCTGGGCATCGCCGGCAATTACAAGTTTCATATCCGTATCCAGCCGTCGGAACGCCGAAACCAGATAGTGGGCGCCCTTTTCGGGTACCAGGCGACAGGCAAAAAGAATATACGTATTCGGCTCAAGACCCAGTCGGTATATTTCGCTGGCTCCGGTTTTAGGTTTGACATCGGCCGCCGTGGGGATGTACTGCATTTCAATCCCACGATGCGTTCGATAGAAAGCGCATTGTGTCCGGGAAACGGCCGTATTAATATGAGATTGGGACAAGGCCAGTTTTTCCAGAATCTTCACGACGGACGAGCCGACGGTGCCCCAGCGTTTGCGTTTCCATTCCAGACTATGCAACTGCAGCACGCATTTGGCCCCCCGCAGCCTGGGAAGCCATGCAAAAGCACCCGGGGCAAAACTGTGGAAATGTACGATGTCATATTTTTTCTTCCAGCTTGAGTTAATCGCAGCAGTTGCCGAACAAGACAGCTTCTGCAGGCACGGTGCGGCGAATGACGGAACACTCACAATCCGCATTCCCAGATAGCGCTCAGGCACATCGCCATAGTGACGCATCGTGTAAACAGTGACTTCATGTCCGCGTTGAACCAGGCGCGAACCGAGCTCGGATGTGTACTTTTCGATACCTCCGCCCCGCATAATGTTTTTAACGGCCGAAAAAGCTATCTTCATGATTGATTCTCCGTTGTTGTGCGTACCGCAACACAAGGTTTGAGTTTTAACGGGTTATTTTCCAATGGGTATGATTCAACTCTGTTTCTCCACTATGCCCAAAGGATACCATCCTTCAGGGTCCGCACCTTTATTCGCTAATCTGATCGCCGGCAAATGGTTGCTCGGATCGAGAATTCCGAACGAGACAACATAATTGCCTGTCCCGAGAGAATCCGGCAATAACATATCCTCTTGAACTCGATGCCTCCCCGGCAGCCACTGGCAAGCTCTTGCTCCTGAGGTCATAATGACCGCCCCCCAGTCGCCCGTAAGCTTTACTGCCGGGATATAGTTCTTATAAACCGGGGCGACTCCTGTGTTCTCAATTTCCATGTCAATAGGTAAATATCGCTGGCCCGGGGACAGGATTTTCGGCAAAACAATACGATTTAATGCAAAACGGTATCCGCATCGTCTTAAGAAACGCTCAATTGAAGGGACCTGATGCGTGTAAATTGATTTCGATTTGGCGTTAAAAGCGGAACCATGCCATTGTAAAGCCTGGTCCCACATCTTTTCGTAACCGCCGCCTTTGGCCGGCACATATTCGTCCAGGTCGTGCATCGTTCCCGGCGGTTCGAATGCGACAGGGCCTCTCTTCCATGCTTCCCATGCCTCGGCTTGTTCTAAATTTTGTGGATAAGAATTGAACATGTGGCACCATGTATCGGAAAAATGGCCGTAATCCCCAAGCGAATCCGCCCGCCAGCCCGTTCCTTTGCTGACGGCATAACGTAAGCCCGGCACGTATCCGATCAGCATCGACAGAGGGATACTGTCCCAGTACTTCAGATACATGTTGATAATTTTGACGGCGTTTTCTTCGCTAATCATTGGAACCGCCGGCTCCGTATGCGACATGTGCCATTCGCCCCAGAATCCGACGCTTCCGATGTCCATACGAATAATGTTCTTATGACCGTTGTAACGTTCTCCAAATGCACTTATCAGCTCCTCCTGCCTGGCGAGAAAATAAGGATCGTTATGGTCGGGCGCCCATCCCCTGCGATTATATTTTTTGTACCAGTAGCCTTTTGCTTTGTCCATGTACCATTGAGGTGTTCCGGCAGTTAAGTCGGCCGAGCTTGTGGGCATAAACCGCAGGGCCAGATCCTGCCCTCTTTCCTGTGCTTTCTCCAGTAGCGAGTCAATCAGCTCAAAGTTATATTTGCCCTCTTGCGGTTCCAGCTTGCTCCAGTAAAAACGGAAATATGCAATAGAGCATTCCGGGTAATTCTCCGCCCACCTGTTTCGGTCATCTCCGTTGAAAGAATGGAATGTTTCAAATCCCATCCCCGGATTAATCAGCACGTCATCCGTTATTTCCAGCTCAATAATATTACTGCCCGTCTGACGCGCCCACGCCGGATTCCGCATCCGGGGACATACTGTACCGCCCAAAAGACAGCAAGAGCTAAGTTTGATGAAATCTCTGCGATTCATATTTCAATTCATAGATTCCTGTAAACATCCATTAAATTCTCATAGTGCATCTCGGAGGAAAATTCTCTTTCCACCTTGTCGCGAGCAGCATGTCCCATCTGTCGGCAGAGGGATTTGTTTGACCAGAGATTTCCGATACATTCGGCGAGCTGGCCGGTGTCTCCCATCTCGAAGAGCATCCCAGTCCTTTCATGGTCAATCATCTCAGGAATACCACCTATGCTGGATCCCACAACCGGCTTTCCATAGGCATAAGCTTCCAAAATAGTCATCGGGGCGTTCTCATACCATTCTGAAGGTATCACAAGGAAGGCCGCATTCTCATAGAGTTGCTTAAGATCAT
Source organism: uncultured Pirellulales bacterium (assembly GCA_964612465.1). Taxonomy (GTDB): domain Bacteria; phylum Planctomycetota; class Phycisphaerae; order Sedimentisphaerales; family Anaerobacaceae; genus JAFGPJ01. The sequence goes on along the minus strand of CAZTDF010000016.1, from coordinate 23,438 downwards.
CTCCGGACTTATGGCCTTCGAAAGTCACGTGGTTCATTCTGTGTTTCCCGACGAAGTCCTCGTATTCAGCTTTGAGCGGACCATCGCCGACGATACGAACAGGGACATCCAATTGCTCGATAGCGGTGAGTAACGTTAGAATTCCTTTTTCCTTTGAGAGCCGGCCGACAAACAGGGCATACCTGCCGTTTTCGTATTGAGGTTTATGTATCCTGAAATTCACAAAATTCCGAATGTGAAGCAGTCGATCTCGTGGTATTCCATGCTCTGCATGTTTTGCCAGGGAAAACTTGCTGGGGCAAATGAAATAGCGAATCGTATCGTACTTATGCAGCCACTTGTTCAGATACGACTCCATGCAGTAGACGCCGGAAGCTGTCAGACTTTCTTTATGGCACGCCCTGAGCAGGCAATGGATGAACCGGCCGTTTCTGCAACCTTCGCACACTGCGCCCCTGTTAAGCATAAGATATGAAGGGCAGATTAACTTATAATCGTGAAGGGTCATGACCACAGGGACACCCTTTCTTTGCGCGACATCCAGGATGGAAGTGGTCAGCCCGCCGTATATGTTATGTGCATGAACGATATCGGAATCGGCCGCTTCGAGGAAGCGATTAAAGCCTCGGGCTGTTCGACGGTCATACATAATGTTCAACGCCGTGGGGATTTTTTGAAGTCGGGATGTATGTCTCCAATCCTTAAAAGGCGAATAGTAATCACTAAACTTCGAATATTCGTTGTGGGGATGTGCTTGTGAGAACACGGGAACCTCATGGCCATGAGCCTCCAGAATCTTTTTTTCCTCAAACAGGACACGCTCAGCGCCGCCTTTGAGAAAGTAGTAGTTATTTGCCATGGCAATGCGCATCGTTATCCTTTCATCGCTGGGCAGGAGGGTGTATTGGTGCTTTGCTCTGAGCGCTGGCCAAAAAGAAAGCAAAAATAGTCATGAACAGCAGGTTGTCCATATTGTTCTCGCTGAAGCAGTATAGCGCGATCGCAACGATGCAATATCTGTATCTCCAGTCGATTCGTCGAAACACGGTCAGAAAGAAAGCTATGTACAGTGTGAGCCCGATGATACCCTGTTCCATCAAAACTCTTAAAAAATCGTTATGCGGGACCTTGTATAAAAGCAGGCTCGATGCGCCAATTCCATAGCCGCAAATTAACTGGACAATATTCGCATCTGCGATAACATCGACACACGTACGCCAATGCGAAATTCTCCAAATCCCGGAACAGTCACTGGTGCCGTACATGCTCGACAGTTTACCATAATCCAATTCATAGCCAGAAGCGGCCAAAGGCAGTTCGTGCCAAACCAAAGAAAGCTGGGTGACAATCCTTTTCACTATAGGGACATCCATAAACAGGTTGGTTGTCAGCATACATCCCAGCAGGACCAGAGCTATGCCGATGGATACCAGTATCCATTTATTCCGGTACCTGTGAGAAGATTTCAGCAATACGAAGTATTTGAACAGCATCGCTCCGAGATATGCCAGGATGGCTCCGCTTGTACCCGATAATAGTAAAAACAGAACGAGAATCGCATGGATTGAGATCTTCTTTGCCCTGCTGTCTTTCTCCTCATTAATCAAAAACAACAATGTCATCATCGTAAGGCTGAAATTGTTCGCGTTTACAAAGAAACCCGACATGCGCATCACATCATCCGTCTCGCTGACGTTTGGTACAATGAACGATACAATGCCCATGAATAACAGGACGAGAACAAAGATCGTGCGAAACGGTGTCGAATAGATTGGGGCAAGGCCCATACTGAAAATGAAAATATACAGGATACAAACCGCAACGTGCTTTAGAAGGTTGTGAAATACCGTGTTCGTCGGGTCATACAACGTTGCGAATATCGACAGCAGCATAATGCAAAGCACGAGCAGTACACTCTTATCGACACTTACAGCCATGATGCCTCTGCACCACGCGATACAAACGAAAAGAAACATTACTGCGCCACCAATAACAAGGAGGCCTCGTGCATCAGCAATAAGCGCGCCGATAGCAATCATGCTATAGACAAAGAAACCCGCGGCAGGTAGTTTCCAGCCAAGCACTGCCGGCTGTTGTGTCACAGCGGTCGATATATTGGATCCACGAATAATCATACAAATCGTCCTGAAGAAAACTGCCGCTTTGGCATTTCTCGCTGTTGCCTCCTGTCGTTTTATTCTTCTCGCAGCGCCAGAGAATTTTTTCCTGAACTGATCGACGAATCCCGCCGCCAACGGAGCTTCAAGGTCTTCGCAAGTCTTTCACGTTCCCGTGACGTGAGGCTGAAACACCAGGCACTGATACAGGTCAGTGTCATGGATAATACAACCACCGCTGCAATACTTATCCAGGATGCGGGAGAATGAAATGATTTCCAGAGGATTATTACAATTACGGTCGGCGAGCACCCTAACAACGCAGGCCACCAAATCCTGACAATACTCTCCCGCATCGATATTTTCATTTTCGTGTTGAAGTAGATCGGCAGGACAATACCGAATATCAATGCCATCGGCACGCAATTCGACCACGCGATTCCGAGCAATCCCAAATCGAATACCTTTACTGAGACAATGGAGGCCGAGATGCAGAGCAATCCTGTCACCACGGTTATAAGGCCAAAAAATCTATGTTCTCCTTTTCCGACCAGCACTAAAAAATTGCTGTATTGTGCCAATCTAAAACAGTGTCCAACTGTCAGAATGGCCAGCACGATGCCCAGACTGTTGACTACACTCGGGTCCTGGAATTTTTCCCCAACCCATACATGCAGAAACTCCCTGCCCATCACAATCAAAAAACATGCAGCCGGAACAATCAAAAGCAGGCTGTATTTTTGCATGAGAAACGAGATCTCACGCACACGCGAGTGCTCGTCTCGGGCGTCAAGGTCGCTGACAGCGGGCTTTATCGCGGTAGCAAAAGCACGCAGCAATTGTGACAACAGGAGAATGCCGGCTATGGCAACAGCGAATTGACTGACCTCCGCGGTCCCGATGTAGATGGCGATAACCAAATCCGTAGCCTTCAAGATAAGCAAACCACCCGTTCTGTACAAACACGTGTTGATTCCGTATACCAGCATTTCTTTGAGAAGCTTGAAGTCAATACTCCTGATAGTGATAGAGACGTCCGGCAGGAGCTTTCTCGCATAGACCAACTGTGCGAATTTCACGATAACTTCACTGGCCCCATATATGAGCCCCATCGTGAGCAGGCCGTATCCCTGACCCAACAGGATAATCACTAAAAAGGTCCGCAGAAGGAGCATCAAAAGCTCCGTCAGATTCAGGATGTCATATCTTTGCAGTCCGCATAACAGCGCGGACGATACCTGCAGGGGCATAGATAAGACAAATGAAGATCCCACGATCAACACAAGCATACCGGCAGTGCCGACCATATCGGGTGCAATCGCAAACCATGCTCCGATGTTGTCGTATAGCAGCAGAGTCATTAGACCAAGCACAACCGCCAGCACTGCGAAGAAGAAAAGAGATGTGCTGATTACACGTTGTATCGCATCGTCATCACGCCTTGCCAGATTCACGGGGATGTATCTGTCGATAGAGCTGTTCATTCCCATGTCCAGCAGCCGTCGGTACTGAAAGATAGAACCGATCAGCACCCATACACCGTACCTGCTCTCGCCGAGTTGTGCCAAGAAAAAGCGTATCAGGAAAAAGGTGATTACCGCACTAGTCACGAGGGTCATCACATTGAAGATTGTGTTATGGATAAGCCGTTTCGAAGTTGTGATATACTGTTCATTCATTCTTCTGTTATATACGGGTTTACACGAAGGACTTCAGCGATCAGAAGTAAAGAGGCGCCCGATCGCCTCCGGCATTCTCCAATCCTTGTCTTTCTATCCGAAGTTTGTTGATGTCATGTTCATCAATAAGGCGCGCAAAGAGGGTTACTCTTCTGCCGGCGGATTCGAGTGAGTCGTTTTTGTAAAGCTCGATCCTTAAATGCAGCGATGAACCGGAGCGACGGTCGCGAACAGGCACATGAACCTGAATAAGCTCCTCCGGGCCGGGGTTGGGATCGTGGCCGTTGTGACGCCAGTTTAAGGCACGAGAGGTGCCGTCACGATTTACCAGAGGCAGATCGACGGTCCGGAATTCCATTTTGCCCGCAGCCGTTGAGACAGCCTGCCACCATTGATCAAATGTCGCCGCTCGGCGAAAATACAATGCCGCCTCCTCGAAGCTCTTTCGCTCCTCATGCTCCCTGTGGATAATCATATATCTTTTCTGCATAGCCGCCATGATTTGCTCTAATCGTATGGAGCCGACAATGTGGAATACAAGAAGCAATAAAATCAAGATACAAGAGAAGGTGATCAGAACATGGATCCTGGGCGTAACTATCATGAGCATTCCCAGCCCGGAAGCCAGTAGTGTCACGCCATAGATTGCGATGACAGCCTGACGCTGTGTAAAGCCCAGGTCGATCAGTCTGTGGTGGAAATGGCTGCGGTCGGCGGAAAATATGGATCGTCGTTCCAGAAAACGACGCAACATGGAAAAAAACGTATCGAAGATAGGGACACCCAGGGCCGCAACAGGCAGAGCAAGCCCCACGAGTGCGGAGGATTTTGAAAAGCAGAGAACACTTGACGAGGCAATCGTAAAGCCCAGGAACATGCTGCCGCAATCACCCATGAAAATCTTTGCCGGATTGAAGTTGAAGTAAAGAAAGCCGGTGACGCTGCCAAGCAGTGCAAGCATGAGCACAACTACCGCCACATTGCCCGTGGAAGCGGCAAATACGGCCAACACTCCACAGGCGATGGCACAAATCCCGCCGGCAAGACCATCCAGCCCGTCGCTTAGATTCACGGCATTAGTGACACCCACGATCCAGAGAAGCGTAAGCGGCCAGGAGAACCAGCCGAAATTCAGCGTTATCGAATCGGTTATCACCACCGATTTGATACGAATACCGACGGCACAAACCATGACGGCAGCAGCGATCTGCACAATAAACTTTACCCGTGCCCGCAGACCCTTTATCTTCACGTCATCGATCAGCCCGGCTATGAATATGAAGCCGGCAGCAAAAAGCAGAATGCGCAATTGCCCGAGTATAGGCTCACCGGTGGTACCGGCAAAATTAGAGAACCATAGCATAGTAATGCTCAAAGCCATCATTGATAGAAAGATGGCCACGCCTCCGACATGTGAGACGGGGCGTGTATGCATGTGCCGCGCGCCCGGAACATCTACGATGTCAAGCCGGCGAGCGATCCAGATTACAGCGGGCGTCATCATCATCACAAGCACAAGAGAGCCCAGATATACAGATAAGTAGATGTTCATATTCAGACCAATTTTTAAAGTTTATTCCAACGGCTCCAGGAGGTTCGCATCGATTTCTAAAAGGGCGCCTTGAGTGAGAATGGTCACTTCAATAACCATACGGGCCCTGGCACATTTCCTTTCGACAACTACGCCTTCGGTACTCCTCATAGGACCGGAGACGATCCTGCAACGTTTGCCCACGGGCAGGCCCGGATAACCGTCAATTACTGCCTTGCAAAAAAGAGCGGATTCGATGCCGGTCAGCTCTTCTATCAGTTGCTCCTGGTCCGCAACGTCCAATGTGTGGCACAGACGGTTCGTCCTCATGGCCATATACCGATCCTGTTCTTTACCGCAAAAAAACACATACGATGTGAAAAGCGGTGACATGAAACGGCGATAGCGCCCTCCCGAGAAGATAGTCTTTTCGTACATCGGTAAAAAGTAGCCTATGCCGTGACTGCACAGATCCCGGGCGAAGGCTTTCTCGAATCGCGGCCGGGTGTAGGCAATCCACCAGGTTCCGTGAAGTTCAGTCAGGGATTCCACCTCCGGCGTTAAAATCGATGGATTTTCAGACAGACTCAGCATATACTCTCCTCGCGCGCACTCCGTTCTCGTCGGTGCACCCGGCGAGAATTTATGTATTTTCAGCCCTCATCAATCTGGTATGAAATACCTTTGATGACGGACTCTTGCTCTTCCTCTTCTTAACACAACTGCAACGCCGGACATTATTCAGTCCTTTCGCGTTGCAGATACCGCCTATCCGAAAGAAGGTTTTCTGCGGCTCCAGTCCGGAGATCTGAAAGGAGCATAGCTGCCGCAATTTACAGCTTGGGCATCAATAGTGCCGGCCTTTACCGAATCGATCATTTGCAATCCTTCGCAATTCTGAGTTGTTTGAGCTGATAAAACCATCATGTGCCGTCATAAACACCCGCTGTTTCTTTGCGGCCGGCTACAGACTTCTTTCTTACGGGAAGCACTTTCTGCCTTTCCGCAATACTAAGCGATCCTGATTTGTCCGAACGTTCAGGGTGCTCAGATCTTGTAATAACGACAGCAGGTTTTGGGAGGCTTGTGCTTGTCTTGTTTTTTCGTGAACCGGTCTTATTGCCGCTGTCGTAGTATCCATTACCACCATAATAGCCATATCTTCCATTCTTTGGAACATCGTTCACAACCACGCCAAGGACTCGTGCGCCGACACGTTGGAGGGCATCACGAGCTTGCTGGCTGGTTTTTCGGGTGGATTTTTCAGCCCTTAGTACCAGGATAGTGATCTGGCAGATTGAAGCCAGAATTTGTGCGTCGGTGACTGGCAGCACAGGAGGCGAATCAACAATGATTCGGTCATATTGTTTCGCCAGAAGCTTTATGAGTTTGGCAAAGCTCGCACTATGGAGTGTCTCAGAAGGATTTTGCACGTCCGGTCCGCACGTCAGGATGTCCAAACCGGAAACACAGGTTGACTTGATGACTTCTTCGAGTTCGTTAGTCCCGGTCAGCACACTGCTCAGTCCCTTGTTGTTATGATTCACACCGAAAATCTTGTTCTGCATGGGCTTTCGAAAATCAGCTTCGAGGACAAGTGTTTTTTGTCCGGCCTGAGCCATGGCAATAGCCAGGTTGCTGACCACCGTCGTCTTGCCATCCCCTGCTTCGGGTGAGGTTACGAGGATGGTCCTTGATTTCGCCTTAGAATCGCTGAATAACACCGCCGTTCGCATCGTACGATATGTTTCAGCCCATACAGACTTGGAATCCAGATACGCCTTCTTGCCCCGAATGGCCGGTCCGTCTCTTCGTGACATGGAGGGGACGACGCCCAGAGCCGGCAACCCGAGGGCGGCGGAAATTTCTTCCATTGAGTGGAGCCGCTGATCCATCCTGTCGTGAATGAGGGCCAGACCACCGGCGAGAACAAGACCGAAAAGAAGCGCGATCGCCATGTATCTGGCCTTGGGAGGCTTCGATGGTTTGTCCGCTGGGCGGGCGGTTTCGAGTACGCTGATGTTCAGGTTGCCCGTATCCTCAGTAATATTGATTTCCTTTATGCGATCGTCAAGAATATCGCAGAGTTTTTTTGTCTGCTCCCATTCTGATTGTAGTATCGTGTACTCACCGTGCTGCTTGTTGAATTGAAGTGCCTCCTGACGTTGCGCTTCAAAATAACCGGCGATCTGCTCTTGTTTTTGCTTTGCCGCTATGTACTGTTGCTCCGCAATGGCCACTTGTGTCTCGGCAAACTTCCTGTACAAGAAGGCAAGTCTATTATTAATCTGCTTTACCTTTGTCTGAAGAGCATTCACTGCTGACTGGTTTTGAGCGGGCTGTTTTTGAAGGTCACTAAGCTGCATATGTAACTGTTCAAATTCCGCTTCGAGCTGCGACCATTCGTTGGCGTTGGAGATATAAGCTCCCTTCGCCCTTTCACTCTCTGCAAACAGCTTGAGCCTTACAGGATCGGCGGTCATTGCCTTGTAATTTTCGTGAACGGATTTTGCTTCCACCATTTGAAGCTCAGCTTGTGTTAACTCCGCAGATAAAGTATCGAGTCTGTCAAGGATGATGTTGCTGTTACGGTCCTCAAAAGCTAAGGCGATGTTCTCACTTTTCAAAGCCATCATCGCCTTGAGCTTCTGTGTCAGTTCTTTGTCCCTGCTGCGTTTTTCATCCTGGAGAATTCTTAAGACCTCTCCGTTTGTGCTGCGCTTGCGGGTTGCATGGTATGTTCTATAAGAATCCACGATTGCATTGACCAACCGGGCGGCTTCAACCGGATCCGGCGAATCGGAGGAGATATCGATGATGTCGTCTTTTTTACCAACCGAGACACTAAGCCCTTTTTTCTTCAGGTAGTCAACGGGATTGTCGATCTTACGAAAAACCTTTAGATGTTTTATGTCGGCTCTTTCGAGGGCGGATGAGATTATTGGTGTCGATTTCAGGAGCTCTGCCTCGGTATAAAGGTAATTCTTTGACTGTGTCATTACTCCTTCGGCTTCAGAGAGGATTTTTGGCCCGCTCTGCTGGACGTAGATTCTGGACGTACTGGTGTAAACAGGCGTCGCAACGGTAATATAAGTCAAACCAACTCCCAGAGCCATAACTGTGGTTAGCAACACAATCCATCTATTGCGCCATATGATTTGGACAAGATCTTCAGGCACGATTCCAACAGATAAGGATCGCATATTATCTTGTGCTTCTGTTTTATTATTTCCGGTCCGACTTATCATAATGTTGCCCTCTGCTCCTTTTTATCAAAGATGTTTTCTTCGTTGTTAATTCTAATTTTCACTCTCGTTTAATCTCCAGTACGTGCCGACATTGATCCTGAACACATTGTTAAAAAACAGCGCCGAGCGTGTTCTGGGCGTTTGTTCGACTGCGATGATGTCACCTGGTTTTATTAAGGTATTTGAAGCATCTGCCAGCTTCGATTTATTCTTTATCGGGAAAGTCACACTGACACACTTGCTGTTCCGCTTTAAGCGGTAAATGGTCGCATATCGAGGCTCGGCAATTTGATTCAGCCCGCCGGCAAATCCTATTGCCTGCATAAGTGTGTACTTAACATCAGGTGGATATGGGAAGTTGCCCGGGCTGTTGATTAATCCTATAACCGTAAAGAGTGGCTGCTGCAAGGGTTCAACTATAACGCTATCGCCGTCCTGTAGTGCGATATCAGCGAAAGGTATATTAAGTCCCTTAACTGGCAAAGCAAGAGATTCGGATTTTCGAGGTCTGCTTGTCTCTGTGATTCTTTGGATTCTTAGACTTCTGTTCGGGACAGATATTTGAGCAGTATCCTGGGCAAATACCTCATCCGCTTTCGCGCTCAACTGCAAATAGTGCGTATGAGATTCCAGATTTGAGTTTGTCTTTGCGCCGGTAGCAGTATTCCTGAGGTCGGATTTAGGTTGGCCGTATCCGACAGGTTCTGCCGGCGGGAAGAGTTCTCCCTCGGCATGAGCAGTTGAAACCAGTGGCTCATTCCATGCCAACCTATCCACCAAAACTGGTCTTTGGCTATTGTTTGCAATGTCTGCTTGCTCGCTTATCAGTCTTTTATCGCCTCGCCTTGTAGCCAGTGCACCAACCGCACTTGACGAATACGCCTGCCAAAAAAACGGCGGAATCTCGTTTTCGTTGGCGACAATTTGATTTGCAGCAGGTTTCACCGGCAACATTTTGTTTAGACCGTCCGGGCGTTCGAATGATTGTATAGCTGTTTTCATTACAGCATCTTCATTATTGGATATGGCCTGGTCGCTGTGAATTATCCGGATAAGAGCAGCACCTTCATCGATTATGCCACCTGCTTCCATGAGAAGCGCGACAAGAGACATCTGATCGCTGCGAAGAGCATAGATGCCCGGCATCTGAACGGCACCAGTGATAGATACCCTTGTTGTTTTGTAATCCAGTACGCGTGCAAATACTGAGGGACGAGTCACGATATGCTTTGGATAGTACGCATCAATAATATCCGATTCGATCCGGGACAGAGTTCTTCCTGCCGCTTCGATATCGCCAACAATTGGAAGCGTGATATTTCCGCTTGTATTCACCCGTGATATGTATGGCGCAACTGTAGTATTGCTGCCTATCTCCTCAACCGTGATGAATCGAACTACGGCGGGCATGGTCAGCTCAAGAGCGTCACCCGTCACAACCCGGTAAGGTCCCCCCTCTATTTTAGCCCTAACCATACGATCCATATCTATGGAGGGAGGGACGGGACCGGCATTTTCGAATTCAATCAACTGCTGTGTGGAAGGCAGATGGACATTATCGCTGCACCCGGCTAAACAGACCGATAGTAATACCGTCAGAATCAAAATGAAAAGTGTCTGAATCTTCCATGCGCGCTCAACAAATGATTTGTATTTTGGCAGACTCATGTTAATACCTCCTCAGAATTATGTGCAGAGTACTACTATTCTTGCAGATCGCTACACTTGTAGCTTGTTAAACAATCAAGGCTCCTTCTCCAGGAATAGAACGACGATCATATCAAGCCTATTGTTTGCCTGTGCTTAAATCGAGATATCCGCACTGTCTCTTGTTGAAATTTATTGCTATAATTAAATTATACAAACACCACTCCAAATCCAGTTCCACACATACACATCCGTTTGTATATGATGGAACTTAACCACACTTATATAATAGTTTGCACCGCTAACACGACCTTCGAAATTCCAGGTGCCTAACCTGTTTTGGCCTTGCCGTGATTTGTCCATTCTTCGTCAGAGGTCACAAAAATCCTGTCAATAGACAAGCCGTAACCGGTTCAACTTTTATGCCAAAGGGGAATTTCGCGGCACGTTCCGTAATCACCAGTCCGCAGACAGTCCAAGCAGCTATTGACATGCGCTCCGTCGTCCTTTCTCCATAGGCTGCTACCTGCAAGCCGTTATTGCCCCCCCTCTTTTGCTTCCTTGCCCAGATTAACTTCTATTGCTGTTAATTGAACTTATCATTACCACAATCATAGAGATATATTTCATCCAGATGACCAACGCTACTATCGCCCGATAACATCTCTTATTAAAAGTTCATAACAGCATTAATAATAATATTACTGATTATGACAACTGCAAGCACAAGAATCAATAGCTTGACAATCTGCTTTACCATTTTTTACTGTTTTGCCCATTTTCGCATCAAAAATGACGAATCTTTGACATAAAACTACCGAGCGTTTTTCACAGAAACAATGTTAAAAACGGAACTATTATAGGTCGTTACGCGCCGCTAATGGGTGTTGCTTGATGGTTTTGGGCCGTCTTATCGACGGCTAATGAGTATCCTCTGGCAATTTTATGCCATAGGTAAGATGATAGCTAAAATAAATGAGACGACGATCGCTGTGAAACCGACTATAGCCACCAGGGGCGTCCAGGATTTCAGGCCCTCGGCTTCGGTGAGCCCGGTCATTTTCACGAATATCCAGAAACCGCTGTCGTTCATCCACGAGCCGATCATCGAGCCGCCCCCGATGGCCGTCGCCAGATATGCGGGGTGATAGCCTAACGTCTCTGTCGATGTGAGCATCGCGGCGATCATCGCTGATGATGTTATCATCGCAACGGTGCACGAGCCCTGGGCGATCTTGATCATCGAAGCGATAAAAGCGCCCAAACCAAGCAGCATCAAACCTCCTGTTGGTTGACTTGCACTGGTGTTGAACAGGCTTTCGATTGCCGGGCCGATTTGGGCGGCCTTGAGCATCGCGCCAAAAGCACCGCCCGCGGCCGTGATCAGGATAATCATCCCGCCGCTCATTAGCGAGACCTCGACCACCTTAGCCAGTTGTGCGTTCGTAAGAGCGCGCTTGCTCTTGAGCATTAGCATGGCGATGGCCGCCGAGATGAGCATCGCCAGATTCACATCGCCTAAAACAGCGGCGATTCCCGCGGCCCGGTTCAGCCCCGAGCCCTCGGCGGCACCCTCAGCAATCGTGCGGACAATCGTATTGGTTGAGACAAGCAGTACTGGCAGGATAATCGGCAGAAGTGACACCAGCAGGCCCGGCAGTTGATTATCTTTGAGCGGCTCGGGCTCGGACAGTTCGCCACCAAGCGGTCTCATGGGTATATTCATCCGCCGGTCGGCCCAGCCCGAGAAGAACATTCCGACGAAGGCAGCGGGAAGCGCCACTAACGAACCAACCATGATCATCACGCCGATATCAATATCGAGATTGTCGGCCATAATCAGCGGCCCGGGCGTTGGCGGGACAAGCGAATGGGTGATAACTCCGCCGGCAGTAATAGCCATCGCGTATTTCAGGTAATGTTTCTTCGTTCGCCGGTGCATGGATCGCGCCAGCGGTACGAGCAGATAGAACACCGTGTCGAAAAATACCGGAACCGAAAGCACAAAACCGCTGGCCATCAGCGCAGTGGAGCTGCGTTTTTCCCCCAGCAGTGACAGGAACCCTCTGACGATGCGGTCCGCCGCCCCGCTGTCCATCATACACTTGCCGATGACCACGGCCAGAGCGATGACAATGCCGATACTGCCGGCCGTGCTTCCGAATGCTACCGCCACCCGACTGATCTTCTCAGCTAAATCCCCCGGCGCAAGCAGGCTCACGATGACGGCCGATGTAATCAACGCGATAAAAGCATTCATTCTCAGCTTCGCAATCATCAAAATGACCGTCGTCATACCGATAGCGAGAATTATAAGCGGATGAAGATTGAGCATAATATTGCTTTTCCTTCCAATTACCGGTTATGGATTTTTTCAATTCTCGATATATTTCAGTCCGAGCAGGGCGGCTCCCTTCATCGAAGACTGCTCGTCATAGACATATTCGCAGTCCCTCATCCACTTTGATTTTGCCCGGATCAGGGCCGGATTCGTTGCCCCCCCTGTAACGTGGATAACATTTTGAAGAGGTACGTTCTTTTCAATATCGTCCAAATGTGCCTTTTGATATTCACATAGTCCTCTGACAATTGCAGCCAATATTTCCTCGCGTGTAGTTTGCTGAGTCAATCCTGAAAGTTGAGCCTTGAGCGGCTCCAGGCTGTAACGCGAGCCCATCAGGAAAGGGACATACGTCACACTACTTTCACGATCCAGCCAGTTTTCAATCGCCTTAGGAAGGAATCCGTTGTATAACTCCTCGGTGTTCAATTCACTGCAAAACAGCTCTCTAAACCAGTCCAGCGCTTTTCCTCCGGCGTTCATCACGTGCAGGGTCAGCCATCGATCGGCCAATACGTGGGCACGGATATTGTAATTGGCGGACGCCAGACATTGATCCATGCATACAAGGGTGATTTCGCAGGTGCCATTGACATTGATGACATCTCCTGCATTCTTAATCCCGACCGAATAGGCGGCCAGCACCGCATCGTTGCCTCCGATCAGCACGGCCGGCTCCTTTCTGAAACCGAGCTGCCGAGCGAGTGACTCACTGACTCGCCCGACGCTTTCGTATGCCGGAACGATTTCCGGAAGCCGGTCGAGTGCCAGGCCAAAGGTCGCGGCGATATCTTCGTTCCAGGTCAGGTCATTGGCAACGGTATTATACAGGGCCGTCAGCGATGCCGACGACGGATCGATGGCAAAGGCGCCCGTTAGCCAGTGGGCGATATATGTATTCGAGTGGCCGAACTTGTAAGTCTTCTTGAAGATGTCAGGATGGTTGTCTTTAATCCAGAGAATACTCGCTAATGAGCATCCGCCCGCTACCGGCATATTGGCCGTGGTTTCAAGCAGAGAAGCCATACCAACGGTCTCAATAATGCGTTGGGCCTGCTCACGAGAACGCTGATCGAGCATTAATATTGCTGGATACAGTGCATCGCCGTTTTTGTCCATCGCTGTCAGGCCGGGAGTTGTTCCCGAAAGAGAAATCACGTCAACTTCACCGGCAGCGTCCTCCATAGCTTTGCACCCGGCGACGAAAGCTTGTTTCCATTTGTCCTGTTCGATATCGCCAAACAGCCCGTCGTTATATATGTTTACCTCGTATTCCAGCGAGAATTGCCTGACCGGACTTGGGGCCTCATCGACGACTTGAAACACGCCCATCTTCATGCCGGTCGTTCCGATATCAACCGCCAATATAGTTATTTTTTTGGCTGTTTGAGGCTTCCGCATTGCTTCCATTAAGAGATGAAACCTTCATTTACAATTTGCCGTTTGATTTCTTCCACAGCTTCTTTCGTTACGGCCCTGAGCGGGCCGCGAGGCTGACCTCCCTTGAATCCTATTATATCCATAGCTGCCTTGACACCCGCTATGCCCCATGCTCCTGAAACGGCCTGATTAAGCCGGGAAATTCTGAAGTGAAGTGTTTTCGCCTCGTCATATTTGCCCTGCGTGAACAACCGGTATAAATCGCAACAGGGACCGGGCAGGGCATTGGCAAGGGATATCACCCCGCCGGGAGCTCCCAGATGGAGGCAGGGATAGAAAAAATTGGCAGAACCGGCCAGGACATGGAAATCTTCGGCAGGGTCGAGGCGGGCGAGAAGTTTGGCCGGCCCTTCGGGGGAGGAATCTTTCATGCCGGCAATGTTCGGGTGCCGTGAGAGTTCGAGGATAGTTTGGGCCGGTATTCTTACTCCGCCCGTAAAGCCGGGGGCGTTGTAGAGTAATACGGGAATGTCGATTGAATCGGCAATCCGTTCGTAATGGCTTTTGAGAATGTTGCCATCGATCTGTCTGGCGAAGTAACACGGCGTAAGGACGCTGACATAGTCAAAGCCCATTTCGCAAACCAATTTCGATTTTTCGATTGTCTGTTTGGTTGATTCGCAGCCGGTGCCGACCATGACCACTTTGTCACCTTTTTCTTCAGCGAAAACTTCGAGAATCTGAACCTGCTCTTTATCGGTCAGACTTCTGAATTCCCCGTTCGAGCCAAGAGCGAGATAACCGGCCAGGTCCGTCTCTTTGAGTTTTTGCAGGTTGAACCTCAAGTCATCGAGTGCGAGTTTGTCGGAACTGAAGGGTGTCACTACCGGAGCGAACACACCCGAAAGTTTTTTCTGATTATCCGTCATTACTGAATCCTTATCAAAACAGCAGCGCCACAATGTACTAATCCGCTATTGCTTTTGCAAGGCATCTTTGCCGGCTTTGAGCGTTTGGACGATTGCTTCTACGTCGAAAACGCACCCGCCCCAGGTGCCTCCGCCGACCTTCTGCATAGCGGCCCACAGGCGCGTGTCATCGGGGAGACTCGGATGAGGTGCCAGATCGGACCGAAACGGGCGGTCGGCCAATATATGCGTGCCAAGTTCCACGCTTCGCTTAGCCACCGGAGTCTCAGCATCTCCAATCAAATCAACACTGCCTTCCAGATTTTTGCAGTCAATAATAATTTGAATGATATCTCCATCCAGCACCTTTCCGGCCGGGCCTGCCGCCAGGGCTTCGGGGGCGATGTGGCCGATGCAGGCGCCCGTACTTACCCCGCTGAAACGCCCATCGGTAATGACCGCGACATTCTTGCCCCATGGAAGATGCTTCAGCGCGCCGGTGACTTGCAGTATTTCTTCCATGCCGCTTCCCATTGGGCCGGCACAAATAAGCACGATAATGTCGCCAGGCTTTATATCTCCGGTTTTTATAGCCCGTATAGCTCCGGACTCGGTCGTGAACACACGGGCGGGACCGATTTTGCGATACACGCCTTCATTGTCCAACAATGTCGGATCAATAGCAGTACTTTTAACGACGGAGCCTTCCGGGGCGAGATTGCCCTGGGGCAGGGTTACTGTGCTGGTCAAACCGCGCTTCCGGGCCCGCGCAGGATTCATAATTACCTCATCCGGATCGACGCCGTCTTTTTCGTATAGTAACTCACGCAGTCTTCGCCGGCGGTCCGATGTTTCCCACCAGTCAAGCAGCTTGCTTAGCTTCCGGCCAGTTACCGTCACCACATTCAAATCCAGCAGGTCAAGTTGTCTCAGGTGCAGCATGACTTCCGGCACACCCCCGGCCAGAAATACGCGCACCGTTGGATGTCCGACAGGTCCGTTCGGCAAAACATCGACAAGACGCGGTACATCCCGGTTGACTTTCTTCCAGTCTTCCAGTCTCGGACGCTTCAATCCTGCGGCATAGGCAATTGCAGGAATGTGCAGGAGCAGATTTGTCGAACCGCCGAAAGCTGCGTAAACAACCATAGCGTTACGAACGGCCGAGTCGGTAAGAGTATCTTTTATGCTTAAACCTTGTTTGTGCAGTCCGACAAGTGCCCTGGCCGATCGACGAGCCATGTCCAGCCAGATTTCCTGGCCCGACGGCGCCAGCGCTGAATGCGGAAGGCTCATCCCGAGTGCTTCGCCGACGACCTGAGACGTTGCTGCGGTTCCGAGAAACTGACAGCCGCCGCCTGCGCTCGCACATGTCCGGCACGTCATCTGCCTGGCGTATTCCAGCGTAACCTCGCCATGGGCAAAGCGTGCTCCGATTGACTGGATTGTGCCGAGGTCCTCACCTTCGGCAGGCGGGAGCGTCACTCCGCCCGGCACCACCACCGACGGCAAATCGCCCATCGCAGCCAACGCCATCATCATTGCGGGCAGCCCTTTGTCGCAAGCTGCTATGCCGAGCACGCCTTTTCGCGTGGGCAGGCTCCGAATCAGCCGGCGAAAAATAGTGGCGGCATCGTTACGATATGCAAGACTGTCCATCATGCCCGGCGTGCCCTGGGTCCGCCCATCGCAAGGGTCCGTGCAGAACGCCGCGAACGGTATGTAACCAAGACGTTGGAGCTGCTGTGCCGCTGCTTCGGCAAGCAGGCCCAGCTCGAAGTGCCCGGTGTGGTAGCCGAGCGCAACGGGTGTGCCGTCACCTGCGCGAATCCCGCCCTGGGTGCTTAATAACACAAATTGCTCCCGGGTTAATTCGGACGGTTCCCACCCCATGCCCGCGTTCTCACTCATTCCGAATATGTCACCGCTGGGAGAATCTGCGAGAAGATTTTCGGTTAAAGGCAGGCCGCCTTGCGGACCTGCCGCGTTCGTAGTGATGTCGTAAATGCCATCGTCTTTACTATCCAGAATATCTTCGAGCGTTATTTTATCCGGCATAAAATTGTCTCCAGAGTTACCTGAACGTTCGGTGGGTCACCCAGTTCGGAGACGACCAGGTCCGCTTCCGTGAAATCCTCGTCCTTCGAATAGCCGTTTGTAGTGACAACACAATGCATACCTGCTGCTTTTGCCGCAAGCAACCCAATTCGGGTGTCTTCTACCACAACACATTCCGACGGCTCAAGGCTTAGTTTCTCCGAAGCCAGGTTATATATTTCAGGATCGGGTTTTTTCTTTGACACAACATCGCCGGCCAGGATCGTGCTGAAACGAGCCTTACGCTCGGGCCCGAGCAGTATCTCCGCTACTAAGTTCACCGCCCGCTCATGAGAAGTAGAGCAAATAGCCAAAGTAATATCAGCGGCAATAGCCTCATCTACAAGCCTTGCAATGCCGGGACGTAAAGGCAGTTGTCCCGATTCTATGATTTCCATGAAATAATCTGTTTTAAGTTTATGCAGTTCTTTTAAGAGTGTATCCTTGTCAGCAACATCGGCAGGCCAGCCGTAGTTGTCGAAGTAATGTCTCATGCGTTCTTTGCCGCCGGCAACTTCCAAAAGTTCTCCGTACAGCTCAACACTCCACTCTATCGGGAATCCTTTTTTTGCGAATGCTCTATTGAAAGCAACTCTGTGCCCATCCCGTTCGGTATCAGCCAGAACGCCGTCACAATCAAAAATAATGGCTTTCATTACGGCCTCCTTTTTTCGTTGCCCTGTCTGCGGCATAATCTTCTGGAGTCAGGCCTTCCCCGAGCTGCCGAACAGGTTAATATTCTCAACAATGCCTGCTTTGAGCGCGTTGAACTGGGCGTCAATGACTTTCAGCGGATTATACTGGGTATTGTTAGCGTTGTGATAAGCGACAAATCCGTCGATGAACGCATATTTAAGCTGGGTCGATATGTTTACTTTCGCACAACCGAGCGAGATACACTTTTTGAATACATCGTCCGCCAGCCCTGTCCCGCCGTGCAGGGCTATGGGAGCCGCCACTTTAGCGGCGATTTCTTCGAGCAGGTCGTATGCAATCTTTGGTACGCCCTTATACACGCCGTGGGCGGTTCCGATCGCGGGCGCGAAACAGTCCGGCTCGATGGCTTCACAAAATCTGATGGACTGTTCAGGGTCGGCCAGATGTGCATCCTGCTGTTTTACGTGAATGTCATCCTCCACGCCCACGATGGCCCCAAGCTCCACTTCGACAGTGACATTTTTCGGCCGTGCCATTTTTACTACTTCCCTGCTCAAAGAAAGGTTCTCCTCGAACGGCTTCGAAGAGGCATCGATCATAACCGAAGTCCAGCCCGACTCGACGCACTCTTTGATAAGGTCTAAATCCTTGCAGTGGTCAAGGTGCAAAGCAATTGGAACACTCGATGAGCCGGCAAGCTGCCTTACCCACGAGATAATAGCCGAGGCGCCCCAGAAGATGACCGTCTTGGCGGAAGTTTGAATTATAACAGGAGCATTTTCCTGCTCGGCAGCCAGAACGACGGCCTTTGTCGAATTATAGTCTAAAATATTAAAGGCGCCGACGGCATAACCGGCGGCTGCGGCTTTGCCAAGCATAACATTCATATTTTCAAGCGGCATAGCTTTTCTCCCTGACAGATATTTCCTGCAAATGTAACGCTCTTCTCAGTGCCTTTATAATCTATTCTTCCCACGGCACCGAACTTTAGCACCATCAATAGGCTATCTTAGACGAGCCGGCTTGTCAACGCAAGAAACACGCGCGGAGCGTTAGCGTATCATCCCGATCCCGGGTGGACTGGCGGACTGACAGACGTTCTGCGAGGCCCTTTGATTCTGGTGTTGAGGATTTTCTTCGGAGCAGCGGACCATTCGGACTTCTCGTAGTCAAATGGAACGGCGACGAGTTTTTCCGAATCAATGCGTATGACCGTAATCTCGCTGGGAGAACCGGGAGCCGGAGAAGGCAGTTGCACGAAGTTTATGCCTCTGTAGCTGTTCACACTTGCCTTATGGTAGTGTCCACCAAGCACAAGTATCACATTCGCGTCTCCGAATGCGTCGACGAGTTCATCCCTGTTCGTAATTGATTCGAAACATAGATGAGTAGCAACCACGATGGGCGTTTCCTTTGCTACTTTCGATAGGCTATTACGAAGATATTCGAGCGCATCTTTAGATATCGGCTGGGCGGGACTGTTGAGACTTTCATCGTACTTCGAATATAAAAGTACGAAGTGAACACCTTTCCTGTCGAATGTATAACTCAAAGAACCGTAACGCTTAATCAGCCAGTTGTGCATTGTGGCACTTGGAGAAAGGCCGCCACTGTCGTGATTGCCTGCCACATCATAGCTGGGATATTTCAAACGCCCGGTAATCAATTTCTCATACGTGTCCCTGGCCGCTACTGTCGGCCACTCCGTGATATCCCCTAAACCGATTACAAAGTTGGGCTCTGCCACCTTGCCTCCGATACCTGCCGGGTAGTCCGTTTGGGGCAGTTTGTTCATCGCATCGATCGCCGGCACCAGATGTGTGCCGTCCCCATCGGGTTGGATGTGCTGGTCCGACCATCCGAAGAAGGTCAGAACATTCGTGTTACTACAGATTCCCGGCTGCGATAGAACACAGATAAGAAGACAAACCATATATATGTTCAGCTTGATTTTGGACATTCTGCATATTCCTGTTTTCATGTTTCGACTACCCAAATTAATTCCTGCAATCATAAAAAACGCATTTTAACGTTTTTTGTATCGGCTGTACAGCAATATCACCAATCGGCTTAGTGTCATTCTATGCTATCTATGGATTACTGTCCCGGCCTGGCCACAGGTGAGCGATGCCGAAGGAGGGCAAAGGGAAAAGTGACAAAACTCTAAAAATATCAAACCCGCCGATTCACTCGGCGGATTTTCTTTCAAATCAACACGAAAGAGCATTTTATCCCGCAGCATGAGCAAGTTCTGCCCATTCCCCAGTCTATCAAAAACTTACTCATTACCAAGAACAACTAATCGAAAAAGGTACTCCCTATGGGACAAGCCCTTATGCGGCAGGCGGACTACTTTAATTCACCCTCACAAAATAGGGTCCGTCCCTATTTAATTCCGTAAAGCCTTTTCCAGAAAGGGATTATTAAGATAGAAATCTTTAAAAATTGGTAGATAGTGGGTTTTAGAATTGTAGTGAGATTGTAGGCGCCGAGTCAAGAAAGTGAGTCCATATTTTGGGCTTATTATTCCTTTGCCCTGTACTTGCGGACGGATTCTACTATTTATGTTTAGCCTGCCTCTTTACTGAGTTGGCTCCTTGACTTCAATTGTTATTGTCCTTGTGTTGTCTGCTGTGTTTTCTTTTCTTACCACTGCGGCCATATTTGAAAAAATCACAAAAAAAGGACAAGACTGTAACAAAACGGTAACAGATCATAATTATAATATTCCCATTGAATAAAATGATTTAATTTTGACTCATTGAATGAAAGGAGCGTTATTATGGGAAAATTTAAGACAAAAACCACCTTATTACCAATTATTTTAATTCTTCTTTTCACACTTCAAGCAAATGCGAAGGAAAGGTCCATTAAGGACCTTCCTCAGCCGGATTGGCAATTCAAATTACTCCAGGCGTTCTTTAAGACGGCTGAGTTTGTGTTTGTAATCACTGATGTTGAGGATTCGGTGACATACAAGAATATCTGGACGCTGTGCAAAAAACGTTCGATGCCGAATGTCAGAATTGTTGTAAAGCATGAAAATCGGCTCACTGAAGACGACTACAGTAAACATATGCTTGTATGTGGACCGCTCCATTGCTTTAAAAAATGGGATACTTTTGGTCTGCCTATAAAACGAATCAAGAACGGTTATCAATTCGGTCCGAATTCCTTCGATGATGCGAATGATGGAGTATTCTTCATCAGTAACGATACAACTCGAGTTGCATACACAGGAAATTCACTCAGTGCCATATTTGGGATCCTTAGAACCATAACGGGATTATATCAATATACGATTGTTCAGAATAGTGTCCCTGCACACTTCGGAAACTTTGTGAGAGGCCAATTTAATTCACGCGGACATATTGATTTGAGAAAGGAAAGAGAAACATATCTTAATCGTACTACCACGTCCAAACATTATGTTTTTTATTATTCCGACAAAATAGCTGATACCAGCAAGTTTAATGTAAAGGCGAATCATTTTGATCAATACTGTGATGAAGCGATTGCCAGGCTTGAACTTGAGCAGCCGGATTACAAAATCCATTGCTATATCTATGCGGATGAGAACGAGAAGTTCGTTTTGTCGGGAACACCCGGCCCCGGAGGCGTTACGTACGGAAAGGAGATTCATACACTGGGCTTTGACTTTGTTGAGCATGAATCCATTCATGTGCTTTTCAATTACGCCGTGGCCCAACCCAACAATAACTTTTTCAACGAAGGAATCAGACAGAGTTATGAGTATATCACTGACGCCAAAAGCTTGGCAGCGGGTAGAAAAACCGTCAGGAAATATCTCAATGAGCCGATAGAGAAATGGGCGAATGGTTCAATAAACTTTTTCGGTACTCCTACTGAAAATAGATGGCCGGTGGCTTATCCTGCCTCCGGACTCTTCGTCAAATACTTAATAGACAATCATGGTCTGGACAAGTTTAAACAATTTTACGGAAAGCTTGATGTAGAAGCCGGATTCCTGGAAGTTTATGGAAAACCTCTTGCAGATATGGTTAAACAATGGAAAGAAGCTGAACAGGAGTAAAGATTCTTCTCCCGCCTGATCGACGACGTCCGGATTTATGATGTGACTCCATTCCTTCACTTCGAACCTTTGCCCCGAAGACGGCATGGAACTTCTCTGGTGCTGCTCGATTTAAATCGAGAAGGCCTTTTGTGGACTTTGATCAACTATCCACAGTTTCCAGACGAGACCGAAAGTCGAAGACCAAGAGCCAATACCATAAATACAGAAGTTGATACCGAACAATAAGAGAGCGTGTTTACTCGGCGAAGATCTCGATACCGTTGATCGCAGGATTTTCTACGTTCGGTGTAAACGTAATTCTGAGCTTGCCGTCAGTCACCATAACGCCCTTGTACTCGCGTTGGATTTCCTTGTACGGCCCACCGGCCTCCTTAAAGATATCAAAATCCTTCTCCGGCTTCTGTCCCTGCACGGCAAACGAATATACCCGCTCGCCTTCGCCGTAGATGCCCTCGAAGGTCTCGGCAAAATGCAGGCGGACGGTGTACTTGCCATTGGGAAGATTGAACTCGTACGCGCTCATACTGTAACGCTCGGTCCGGAAGATCTGCGGGAACGCGACGTTGGGAACCTCGTACTCTTCGGTCCGTTCGATAGTCATACCATCCGGCGGACTCAGTGATGCACCGGGAGCCTTGACCTGATCGGGAAGCCATAGGTTGCCATTCTTGTCGGTGTAGGGCTGATAGGCCCCACACGCCACCCGGATAACAAGCTTCGCTGCTGCCGAAGATGCGGGCAGTGTAGGCGACTTAGTCTTGAAGATGTGTTGGGCGAAGAGATACAAGTTATTGGCCCATTCGGTGCCGTCGTGTCCGTTGGAATCGACGTGCCAGATGTGCGGCACGTTATTTTCTTTGAGATAGTTGTGAACGCCCTGGCTGATGCGAATCAGGCCATCTTTATTGCCGCAACCCAACCATAGCAGCTTCAGCTTGTCCCTGGCGACTGTCGGATCGGGCACAAGCTCAGCCGGAGGTTTGGTGTTAGGGGCTGATGAAAATCCGCCGACCCATGCGAAAACGTCGAGGTGACCGAGGCCGAAGTTCAAGGACTGGCCGCCGCCCATCGACAGACCCGCCAAAGCTCGATGCTCACGGTCGGTGTAAACGGAGTATCTGGCCTGGATGGCTGGAATCACGTCATTGAGCAGATCATATTCAAACGCGGCGAAAGCCGGTGCGCTGGCAAAAACATTGCCTTCGGCGCGGTCGTTCTTCTGTGCCCTTCCGTTGGGCATGACCACGATCATAGGTTGAATTTTGCCGTCGGCCAGCAGGTTATCCAGGATGTTCTCCGGCTGGCATAGGCGTTTCCATTCGGTCTCATCGCCGCCGATGCCGTGCAGCAGATAAAGCACAGGGTATTTACGGTCGGCCGAATAGCCGGGCGGCGTATAGACGAGCATTTTTCGACGGGTACCGACCGTCCTGGAGTCATACTCAACCATCGTCAGCTCACCATGAGGAATATTTTCACGCCGGGTTCTGAATCCCGCTGGCGGATCCGCGAAGGCGGGCTTGTCGTCCGGACCCAATTCTATCGGACCGCCGAATCCCCCTCGTCCCGGGACTCTACGAGTGTCTCTCGAAGCCGACTCGTTTCTTGCAGAGGCCGGCACAGCAGTCGGGGTGATTGAACCGGGAAGGTTTTCTCTGAACAGCAGTTGAGCGAACTGGTGCAGGCTGCGGCGCCAGGACAGGAACTCGTGGGCTGTATCCGGGGAGACGTAGAAGAAACTGTTGATGCCGGCTTGTTTCAACGCATCGGCGTTCG
>CAZTDF010000015.1:0-38311 GCA_964612465.1 uncultured Pirellulales bacterium | reverse complement strand
TCAAACCTGCTGAATTGCACCAGCTTACCTTGACGCACGGTTTGTTTTTTCAAATTAAGCTCAATTTTTCGTCGTTTTCTCCTTTTTTTCACCTGTTTTCTTCTATATTTCTCAATTCCACTTACGATATACTACATACGAAATACGAATTCGTTATTTATTATACGAACGGCAATTGAAAAAGCGGGCTTTTTTTCAAAAAATCTCCATAACACGGCACTATTTGTCCTGACGTAGAGGACACAAAGCAATAGTCAATCATAAATGGGACACCGCGTGGGGTATCCCACTGTGGTCGAAAATCGTAAATTTCAAGGTCTCCGTGAGTCGCCGTTCTTATATCTGCCACAGACACCGTCCTGGGCCTGGTCGAAGGAGGACACAGAGAATTCAGAGAAAGAATCACATAATCAATTATCAATAATCATTTTCTTGGGCCGCTCATTACCCGATACCCGATGCCTGATACCAAATACTCGATTCTCCGTATCGTTTCCCTGATTCCCCGCTGCCCCAAAACAGCACTCCTATTATCCCGATTTCCTTCGATACCGGGACGAATCGATAACTCAGAGCCTGGTCCTAAGATAGAAAGAATATCAGGTTTGAATTAGTTCGAGGCCTCTTTTTTATTGATCCTGCTCAACACTTCAAATATCCGATAATAATATGTCTTTTTCACATTAATCCCATCCCCACATAGATAAAATCCTTGACAGGGAGCTGCAGGATTTGGTATAAGGAAGATTAGTGAAGCTCGTGCTCGTATTGGTGCATAAGCGTGGTTTCCGCTCAACCGGCAGGTAATTTCACTGAAAAAATATCGAGCAAGCAACAGAATTACAGCGAAAAACCTGCTAAAAAAGAGGTTTAAACAAGAATCCACGAAACCACGCGTAGATTTTGCGCTTCGCTTTTGTTAATATTTGAATTTCATTCAACAGTTCATACCGGGCTTTGAAAGAAAGGAGGTGGTGCCAAATCGGCAATGATTGTCCCGGAAGGGCAAAAAATTAGTAAAGATGTACGTTTTATCAGTCGTTTACTGATAAATAAGAGGTGTTTTGGTGCGTGGCCAAAGCACGGCAATTTTATCTCTCTTTGAAGGAGCATGATAATGCGTAGAAGATTGGTTTTTTTGATTTCTTTTGTTTTTGTACTAGGCTTGTTTATGACGAGTGCGGCCCAGGCAGAACTCGTCGGCTGGTGGAAGCTCGATGAGGGCACCGGCAACGTCGCTCATGACTCAAGCGGTAACGATCGCGATGGTACTTTCAACGGTGATCCAGAGTGGGTTGCCGGGTATCTCGGCGGCGCGCTGGATTTTGACGGTGACGACTACGTGGACACCGGTTACACAGATGACCTGGAAAACTGGACTATCGCTGCCTGGGTTAAGAGTCCTGCCGCTCCTTCGGGAGACTCGCCCAGCGGGCCTCTCCACAAGGAGAATAATTACCAGTTAAACTGGAATCACAGCGACGCAACGTACCAGGGAGCAGCAGCCCTGAACGTCGGAGGAACATGGCATGCCGCTAAATACGGACCCGTAGAGGCCGATACATGGTATCACATAGCCGCGACTTATGATGGAGAGAATCTCATTGCTTACAGGGACGGCATCATGATCACAGACAACAGCGCTCCATCAGGAATCCCAAATACGGATGGCAACACCATGAAACTGGGGAGACATGCAGCGGCAGAGCAGTTTTATACCGGAATCGTCGATGACGCGCGCGTTTACGACGAGGCTCTAACGGAAGCGGATATTAAAAAAATTATGTTCGGCACAGGTATCGCGAAGGCCATTTCTCCAACTCCGGAAGACGGTGCCACTCACGCGGATACATGGGTAACGTTGAGTTGGCGCCCGGGGGATTTTTCGGTTTCACACGACGTGTATATGGGCGAAAATTTTGATGATGTAAACAACGGCACCGGCGATACGTTCCAGGGCAATCTGAGCGATGCGTTTTTTGTTGCCGGCTTCCTGGGATTTCCTTATCCCGACGGTCTTGTTAATGGCACGACATACTACTGGAGAGTAGACGAAGTCAATGAAGCCGACCCGAATAGCCCGTGGAAGGGGGACGTCTGGAGCTTCTTGGTTCCACCCAAGTCAGCCTACAATCCCAATCCGGCTGAAGGTGCGGAATTTGTTAATGTGGATGTACAACTTACATGGACAGCAGGTTTCGGTGCAAAATTGCACTATATCGTCTTCGGCGAAGATTTCGACGAGGTGAGCAATGCTGCCATGGGTACTCCTTCCGGCATGGCAAATTACACTCCCGGCGCGCTTAATCTGGCTAAGACTTATTACTGGCGTGTCGATGAGTCTGACGGCTTCGAAACGCATAAAGGCGAAGTCTGGAGCTTCACGACTCTGGGCGCCGTCAGCGGCCCGGATCCGGCCGACGGTGCTGTGGACGTAAAGCCGTCGGTGGTTCTTAAGTGGGTTGCGGGAGCCGTCGCCGATTCGCACGAGGTGTACTTCGGCTCGGACGCGGAGGCCGTAAAGAACGCCACAACAGCCTCGCCCGAGTACAAGGGGACAAAAGCCCTTGACGAAGAGAGCTACGACCCCGGCAAGCTTACAATTAATACGGCATACTACTGGCGCATCGATGAAGCCAACACCACTAATCCCGATAGCCCGTGGCCGGGCAACGTCTGGAGTTTTACAACTGGCGATTTCTTCGTCATAGACGATTTCGAGGACTACGATGCCGGCGATAACCAGATTTGGTACGCATGGCACGATGGGCTCGGATACGGCGCGTTTGGTACTCCCGATTTCTTCGGCGGCAACGGTACAGGAGCTGCAGTAGGCGATGAAACCACTGCTTCTTATACCGAGGAGACTATCGTCCACGGCGGCAGCCAGTCTATGCCGGTTGCATACGACAACAATAAGCAGGGCTTCTCGAAGTATTCACAGGTGGAGTATACCTTGACGGATCAACGTGACTGGACCGAGTCAGGCGTTGCGAATTTGTCGCTGTGGTTCAGAGGCAATCCTGCTTCTACCGGCAGCTTCACAGAAGGTCCGGTCGGCACCTATACGATGACCGCCTCCGGCGCGGATATCTGGGACGTCGGGCCCGCAGCAGGCCAATATCACGATGAGTTCCACTTCGCTTATAAGACGCTCTCCGGCCCCGGCTCGATAGTCGCCAGAGTCGAAAGCGTTGAAAACACACATGCCTGGGCCAAGGGCGGCGTGATGATTCGCAGCACGCTCGACGGAGACTCCGTTCACGCGATGATGGTCGTCTCAGCAGCTTCCGGCGTGTCCTTCCAGCGACGCCCGGAAATCGGCGGTGCAAGTGCGGCCGATACGACCGCCGATATTGCCGCGCCGTACTGGGTGAAGATAGAGCGTACCCTGGCCGGTAACTTCATAGCGTACAGTTCCGCCAACGGCTCGAACTGGCAGATGCTGGGCGTAGCCGAACCAATTCCGATGAGTTCAAATGTCTACATCGGTTTGGCGGTTACCAGCCATGATGCGGCCCAGACGTGCCAAGCGGTATTCAGCAATGTCACGACTACCGGCTCGGTCGGCGCGCAGTGGGCGAACCAGGATATCGGTATAACCAGCAACGACGCCGAGCCCCTATACTTGGCGGTCTCCAACAATGCCGGAACTCCTGCCGTAGTGGTTCATGACGATCCGGCGGCATCACAGATTAACGAATGGACCGAATGGATTATTCCGCTGCAGACTCTTGCCGATCAGGGCATAACTCTGACCAACGTTGACGAAATAGCGATTGGCCTGGGGACACAGGGTAATATGACAGTCCCCGGCGGCGCAGGGACGATGTACATTGACGACATCCGGCTGACTCAGCCGGCTCCGGAACCAGAGCCACAACCGTAAGTGCGGAGTTTGATTTGTAGTTGATACGACGGAGCGATAGATTTTGCATTTGTTCGGGGCCTATACCGAAATCAAAAGGTATAGGCCCCGATTGTTTTGCGTGTCGAGTCAATATGATTTTCTGATTGGCGGATGACCTAATGTTCAATCACAGTGGCCCCATCCGGTATCTCAAACTCGAAGAGTTCGTCCGGAAGGTTCTCGTAATAGGTGATCTTCTCTGCAACATATTGAGCCGGTCCTTCCCAGTCGGCGTTCTCCCATTGTTTGAGACCGACCAGGAGATTGCTCTGCCTGTCAATCTCCAACCAAAGGGATCTTGGCCCGTTATAACGCTTATCAAGCCAGGCACAAGTCAGGAAGATTCGTTGTTTACCAGTCGCGGAATCTTTACTATCGGTCACTTCCCACTTGGTGATTAAGCCCGATTCACGAAAGGTCTTTAATTGTTCCAGTAACCGGCTCCCAATCCAGACTTCGGCGGTGCCGTAGGAAAGGTTCTTAGTGACAGTATTGGTTTGCTGATCGTATCGCCAGGTCTCCCGGCCGTTCGTAATGATGGTAGGAACACCATCGACTTCGATTCGTATCTTTTTTACCTTTGTCTGATCTTCATTGGCTACCGCCCACGATTTTTGTTTTCGCATCTGTAACATGCCGTCCTCGTTCAAGAACGACTCCGACCCTTCAACGAGAACTGCTTTGTACTTACTCACCGCCTCGATACTTTGCTCGATCGCCCAGGCGACGCCTGATGTTTGGCTGAACATGAGCACGCCGATCAGGCACGCGATGATGAGAGTCGCGGCGACGGCAACTTTGGTTAGTGGACTCTTCATAATTATTCTCCATATATTCTCCGGCACAGCCGGCACGTTTTCTCTGATCTTTTGCCGGGCACGAAGCACATCTGCGAATACCTGTTCGTCGGTCTCCGGATGAATGCTCAGCTCAGCGTTTTTGAAAAACTGTTTTATCTTATCTGCGGATTTCATTTTTCCACCTCGCTATTAAGCAATGACCGCAGTCTTGCTATACCATACCGATATCGGCCCTTAACCGTATTAACGGATGCGTTCTGCATTGCCGCAATCCGGCGAAACGTCATGTCCATTTCCATCCGAAGGCTTATCACTTCCCGCTGCTGGTACGGCAACTGTTGCAAGGCCCTGCTCAGAATCTTCAGTTGCTCACCGAGGACCGCCCATTGCCGGGGCCCTCGTTCGGAGCAGGCAATCAGCTCTGCTCCGTCGAGATCGGTTTCACGATGCCGCTTGTTGTCACGCAGGTGGTTTCGAACTCGATTAATTACGCTCGTTACCAGATAATTCTTAAGGCTGCCGGTCAGTTTGATATGATCGGCTGATTCGGCAAACTTAACAAAAACATCATGAACTATATCCTCAGCCATATTCCTGTTGCCAATGAGCACTACAGCCAGCTTAAGCAGCTCGACCTTGTATTTGTCGTAGATCTGCCGCAAGGCCTCGTGATTGCCTTGTTTAAACCTGAAAATAAGCAGCTTATTTTCTATCATCGTGCACACTTGTATGAAAAGTAATCACTCTTCATCCTATTACACACCGGAACAGGGATTTGGGTATAGAGAATATTTGATTTTGCTGAACTTTTCCCTTTTTCGAGCCGGCGGCTTTTCCGTTCACGGGGGGAACGCCGGCCGCATATAGAGCCCGAGCCGTCTTTTATGGAAATTTCCCGGGGGGGCATAAAAAAAAAGCTTTAAAGCCGGATCACGCACTCCTTAAAACAGGAGGCCGACTTTAAAGCTCCTCAAGACGAGGCCATAAAGAAAGTCTTTTATAACTCCCCATGGTCACGCCGATCATCTATTAAGGATAACAAGGTGGCTTCGGCTTTGGAGGTACGTAGCTGCCTGTTACAATTTGACTCTGGCCCATTTTAACGTCCAGAGAATTGTTAACTACAACGTTGGAACCCGGGCCGCCCGAGACTGATGCAAATTGTGCCGCTCCGACAACCTGGTAATTCGCACTTATTCCGCCCGGAGTAACCAAAATCTGTTTCTGGCCTCCAACGAAACCCTGCGCGCCCACCGCGCCGCCTATACCGCCGGTCTTACGTACAACATTATCAAGGCCAACGTTAAGACTTTGGCCCTGTGCTTGAAAGCCGCGTCTGCCGGGCACGACAAGCTGGCTTTGCAGGCCGTCCACTGACGCTTTCTGCAAAATCTTTGTTGTGCCGCAAACACCGACAGCCCTTGCACCCTGGGCCAATATGCCTGTTTCTTTCTGTATGGCCGCAGTACCCGCAGCATGTACCTTCTGGCTGTGGCCGACCATTAACAGATTTCCACCTTCCGCCCAGCCGGCTCCTCCGACCCTTTGGACTATATTCAGTGCACCAATCGAAAAACCTTCTGCCTGGCCAATGACTGCAAAAGCACCAGAGGACAGCAATAGAATGACCGCCACAGAAAGTGAGAAACCTTTAAGCATTTTTTTTAAACTCCATTTTTATATACATTTCGGATTCCATCCGGACTGCTGATCAGCGATGAGCAATACCAGATAACAGATGACCCAACTCCTGCTTGCTCGATAGGCAACCTCCTTTCAATTATTTTCTATCCTGGGCAAAGTTATCACGGCAGTTTCTTTCGAAACTACTGGCCTGTATTAAAACTATTTTATTGTCAGGTTCTCTATTCGCTGGTTCTCGCCAAATTCCGCCATATCGTAGAGTTCCTGACTGATTTCCACTCCCGGGGCCGGTCTTTTTCTCGTCAAAGGAGTGGTCTGTCGTACGGTTCCCACGCCGTTATGCCGGGGCTCGGTAAGTCTCATACCGGACTGCCCGGGTATGAGCTGCGCGCGGATTTTTTCGTAGAAGGCCTGTGGAATTCTTCTGCTTTGGACAGCCTGAGGCCAAAACCTATAACCTTCTGCGCTCAAAATAGCTTTTCCTTTACCTTCGGTAATCCCGCTCGAGGCTGAGCCAAGCAACGAAATTGAATAGTTGGCCTGGCTGTATGCGCCGGCGGCACCGGGGAAAGAAGTATTAGAGCCGATCGTGACACCTTTCATGCCCCCGGAGATAAGCAGGATGTCCACGTCCCACGGCAAAGTTTCCGCCACCGCGGCGTCATATACCTGATCCCAGTTGCGATTGATCTTACCTTCCAAACTTACTTTTCCAACGTAAGCATAACCAGCTCTTTTCAGAAGATTCGTGTCCACATTGGTGTCGATAAAAACCAACAGAGGTTTTTCTTTGGGTCTTCGAGTCCGGAAAAGCGAGCTTGATATTTCAAATCCTCTGCCGTGATGGTAATTATCAGGTCCCCCGAATATCACTCCAACGCCATTCAGGAAACCTCCTATACCTTCCAGCGGGCCTTCATAAGACAATGCTTTGATAACACCCCTGAGATCTTTCATGTCACTGTCACTATCAGGATCAAAAACTCGCTCGTAAATCTGGTCGTCACTGTTCGGGCCATTGGGAAAGTAAGCCTTTACCGTGCCCCATCCACCATGATTCCAATAAGGTAAATAAGGAGGAAACACGGAAAGCGGCGGTGTGCGCGTCTCGTAATTTGAAACTGAATTGGTATTAATACTCGCTCCCGAACTGGAGGCTGCATCAGAATTGGACTTGCCACCATAAGCTGTAGAACTCGAGCTGCCGCCATAAGCTGTAGAACTCGAGTCACCACTGCCCCTGAGAGAAACGTTCTGGTACTGGCTGGTATTAATGTTATTTTCAATCCCAATCTGTGTATTGGCTGGATTCGGAGTAGGAGTTCCACCGGTTGCGTAAGCACCTCCGGCAACCATCAATACAGGAATCAACACTGCAATTAATCTTTTCATTATCAATCTCCTTAATTGAAATTCCGTTTCATCTTTAACTCATCCATACAAACACCCTCCTGGCATCTTAATATAAGTGTTGTTTTCCTGCTCTAATCAGCCTCCTTTCTTCCTCCGTAAATTACTCAGGTAATCCCGTTTTTATCGCTATCGCTGTGAATAATAGACTTCTGTGATACAATAAGAAAATTGAATCCCGCCACGAAGGTGAAAAGCTTAACAATCCGTTGTAAACTGACCCGAGTATCCATTCTCTTCTAACCAGCAAACTTTATAACCAATCCTTAATAAACCGACCGTTTGTCTTCCTGAGCAAACGATCAGATCCATTCATCCTGCTTATCGTAACGTTAATTATAATCTTATAGGACGTTAATGGCAAATAAAAAAAGATTTTTTTGTGTTTGCAGTAAGCTGTTTACCCTCCAAAAGTTATGTCCGAGCAGGCAAGAAAAAGGCTCTATAGAAATTTACAGTGTCTTGGTAACAAGCGTGCCGGGATTTATTTAATTTCGATAATCGAGTTAAAGCCGCCGAACGGATTCAATTCGTTTAACTCGTTATAAGGGTCCTGCTGCCACTGCCCGTCAACAACGAGCCTGTAGCGATATCGTCCCGGGTTCAGCTTCATTTGAGTCTGCCAAACGCCGCCGTCACCCACCTTCTCCATCATAGTCTGTTCCGGCTGCCAGTTATTAAAATCACCGGCGATCTGAACGCTATTAGCACGCGGATACAACGTTACAAATACCACAGCATCATTTATCTGGCTGACACCGTAATACTCTGAAAGCTTGGCGGAAGTACTCTTCTCTAAAGTCTCCTGCTCAGGTGCCTGGGCCGCCTGTGGTTCTTCGGGAGCCTGGTCTTCGTGAACTTCTATCTCTTCTTCGAGATCCAGCTCAATGGGCTCTTCGACTAAGGTAAGCTCATCCTCGCCCAGACTGGGTTCGGGCTGTTCGACTTGAACCGGTTCAACAGCTTTTACGGGCGGCTTTGCTGACTGCAGCAACTCATCTGCGGTAGCACTAATGGATTCGAGCTGATCTGCCAGGGAATTGACAAACTCATTGCGTTGCTGCTTCGTCTTCGTGCCCAGGATTTCCTCGGCCAGAGCACTAAAATCTTTCCGGCCCTTGCTGGCAGGATCATATTCGCTGATGGGCTGGCCAAAACTCGAAGCTTCCTTGATTTTGGTATTGAAGCTTACGATTGTATTGAGCATTTTGTCGCCGAAACGGCTGCGCAAATCGGCCAATATCTCTCTGGCCATCTTGGTCCTGATGTCATACATACTGGCCAGAACTTTGACATTCACCTGCTGGCTGCAGCGCCTGCAGAGAATACTCAGGGTCTCGAGCTGCCTGCTAAGCCCGTGCAGGGCAAAGTAACCGGTCTCGACAGGGACAATAACGTCGGTCGCCGCTCTTAGCGCGTTAAAGGTCAACAGGCCCACCGCCGGAGGACAATCGATTATTGCGTAATCATAATTATCCTTCATGTCGTCCAGGGCGTCTTTCAGGCAGGACTCTCTTTCGTTAATACCGACCATCTGCTGCTCGAACGCAGACAGATCTATGCTGGCCGGAGCCAGCTCCAGCCTGTCACTAATCTGCCAGAGTATCTCTGTCATCTTGATCGGTTCGTTTCTGCTTCTGCTTATCAATACATCGTATATGCTCTGCTCGATCTGCTCTTCGGGCACAGCAAGACCGACCGCGCAATGCGACTGAGAGTCCATATCGACCAGCAAAACTCTCTGGCCGCCCTCAGCAAGAGCGCTTGCCAGGTTTATCGATACCGTCGTCTTGCCACAACCACCTTTCTGATTGACAACCGCTATGGTCTTCATAGTGTTTCTCCAGCCCACAAAATGGGTGACCCGAAAAATCCTTTTTTTACTGCGGAAAACGCCTTCTTAGCGTTATAAAACCAGCAGAACATCTTTTTATGTTCTTCGGCAAAAAAATGGGTAAAACTTTATCCTTTTTATGGGACCGGCCAATAAAAACGCGCTTACCCACATAAACAAATAGCATTTTCACGCCGCTATAAGCGACTAAACAGGGTAAAACAAGCCCAAACAAAATGTCCCGCTAAAACGTCCTCCGCCGGCACAATAAATGCCCTATTTTGTCAATGATTCATTTTTTTCAATTTGGATTCTTCGGGGAAACTGGTATATTGCCAAAAGCCTTACTCCGAGCCGGATTAACACAGGCACAGGCTAATATGTAATATAATAATCATCAGACATAAATAGCAGGTTGGAGATAGACCCATGAAAGACAACACAATCGAACGCCGGGGCTTTTTGAAATACGCCGCCACGGCTACAGTTGCAACAGGGCTGCTGGGCCGGCCAATCGCAGCACAAGCCAGCAACAAAAACACAAAAATGCGCAAAGCGCTGCAATTCGGGATGCTGCCAAAAAACCTTTCCGATGCGGACAAATTCAAGCTGACGAAAGAGTGTGGCTTCGAGGGGATCGAAGGTTCTCCCATGGAGGATTTGACAGCAGCCGAGGAGATGGGCAAGATGGCACGTGATGCAGGAGTGCCGATTCATTCGATTGTCTATGGCGGTTGGGGGGCACCGTTTTCCGACCCTGATCCCAAGGTCATAGAAAAAGGTCTGGCCGGCATGGAAACAGCATTGCGAAGCGCAAAAGCGCTCGGCGCCGAAACAGTCCTGCTCGTGCCGGCGATTGTTAATGAGAACGTAGGATACGGCGAGGCATACAAACGCTCACAGGAGAACATCCGCAAACTGTTGCCGCTGGCCGAGCAGCTCGGCATTGTTATCGCGGTTGAGAACGTATGGAACAAGTTCCTGCTGAGCCCGCTGGAATTCGCCCGCTACGTCGATGAGTTCGAGAGCCCCTGGCTCAAAGCATACTTCGATGTCGGCAACGTCATTCTCTTCGGCTACTCACAGGATTGGATTCGCACGCTGGGCAAACGCATCGTCAAGATCCATCTGAAAGACTTCAAGCGCAAGGGCTATCAATGGACAAACCTGCTCGAAGGCGATGTGAACTTCAAGCAGGTCCGGCTGGCGCTTCAAGAGGTCGGCTATGATGGTTTCCTTACGACGGAACTTGGCGGCGGCGACAAAGCTTATCTGACGGACCTGTCTGAACGAATCGACCGTATTCTCGCGATGTAGCAAACTCCGATTATCAAAGCAGCCGCCTGAGAGCAAAAAAAATAAAAATGGCCTAAAAACCGGGCCCGATGGCTGGTCCGTAGCCAAAATTTGCCAAAAATAACTCCTGCGTTTTTAGCTTAAAAACCACGATCCGCCCTTTTTCCAGCAACTTTTTTCATCCGGAGTGCCATAGGGTTGTCACTGGCGGAAAAATTTCCTTGCAAACTAACTCTCAAACTCTTATTTTCAACGTAAACGAGAAGATCCTCAGCCTGAAAAGAAAGAGCAACAAAGCTCTGTGAAAAAACGAGATAAACCGGTATCCAAAGGCCAGCCTCTTTTGAAGCAAAGCGGAGATTTCATCAACAGCGGCAAGGAAGGATTAAAAGAGGCTTATCTATTCACGGTAGACCAAAACCATCGCATAAAGTTTGCTCGAGACGTAAAGAAGCGATAACAGACAGCAAACGGTAGCTATCTGCTGCTCATTGATAAAAAGACTTGGGCTCTTGCCCAGGAGAAGTCCCCGCATATGGCTAAGCGTTCAGCGCCACGTATGTTCGTCGTCATGCCTCAAGGTGTGATATGTAAGCGATCAGATTACTTAGAGAATTGGTGAGGCAATCTGGCAAAAGAAGGAGGCATATATTGAAGTATACTCTCTGTATCACGCAACAATGCAACATGTCCTGCAAATACTGCTACATCGGCAAGAGCACAGCCCGGATGTCTCTTGCTGTGGCAAAGAAGATTGTTGACTTCATATTCGAGACGGCCCCGGCAGAAGAAAGAATTGACATCGGCTTTTTTGGAGGGGAGCCGCTTCTCGAATTCGAGCTGATCAAGACTGTTACGAGAGTGATAGAAAACCATCCGGCTTTTGACGCCAATTACGTTGACCTTGCCGTTGTGACAAACGGCACGATATTTTCCGATGAAATTGCCGACTTTATAAATAAGCACAACATAGGCTTGACCATAAGTTGCGATGGGCCTCCATCTATCCAGGATACGTTCAGATGCTTCCCGAACGGCAAAGGAACATCAAATGTAGTCGAGAAGACCATACGCAATGCAGTCGAAGCCTTCTCCCTCGTACCGGTAAATGCTGTATATCATCCTCAGACCTTTCGATATTTGCCTCAAACAGTGGAATACCTTTCCTCGCTTGGCATAAAGCAGATCTATTTGAGCCCCGATTTTTCGGCATTATGGACCAAAGAAGATGCTGATCTGCTCCCTGAGGTTTACGGCCAAGTTGCTGAGCAGTACATCGGCCACTACCTTGCGCAAACTCCGCACTTTATCAGCTTGATCGATAGCAAGATAACAGTCATATTGCGCGGAGGGTATGATCCACTTGAACGCTGCCGAATGGGTAAGGGTGAGTTTGCCTTTACGCCGGACGGAAAGATATACCCCTGTGAGCGACTTATCGGATCCGGCGGCAATGAACACTGCATAGGAAACATCAACATAGGATTGCAGGCAGAAAGAAAATCATGCAATGTGGCACCTGGTCAGAGCATTAATGCCCAATGCCTATCCTGCGGCATAAGAGACTATTGCATGAACTGGTGCGGTTGTTCCAATTACTTCTCCTCCGGTTATTACAACCGTGTTAGCCCTTTTCTATGCGCATCCGAAAAAGCTGCAATACAAACTTCGTTTCATGTTTTTCAAGTGCTGAATAAGACAATCGGCGCAACTTTTGCCGACCACTTGGCAGGATTCCCAATTGTAAATAGTAACAACACATACAGAAGGAGATAAAATGGACAACATTAGGCCTCCACCTCTTTGAAAAATGCTACTTGAGATAGGGCAGCAAAATAAATAAAGCGATGTTTTCACGGCCTGACTATGGCTATCCGTACCCTGGAGAAGACCTTTTTCCAAAGGTCTCTTCGACATGGTAATTGCCATGTTATACAGTTATAAGGAGACAATAATCATGAACGGAACTTTTGTGCAATATGATAGACCCTATGAGATGCTCGTATCGAAGTACGGAGGGCGTTTCGACTTCTGGATTTCGAGCCTGGACATAGTGAACAAATTTATCAGAAGTAACAGAATCCGACCGGTTCCAAGAGAACATCTCACAATGGATGGTCCCATTCGACTCGGGGCTGCAGCAAAGAAAGAACTTGCCGGATTGGAATTTCTGAAACCGCGTCCATTTCCGGGAGGACTGAGATTTCCGCATTTGCATCTCAAGATGGACATCTACCGTCTTACGGAAAAGCAATGGCAGGATTTTTCAGGCACGGCCCTCAAGAACCTTCGGAAAAAGTTAGACAAAGCCCAAACTGTAAGTTTTGAGCAGGTAATGGAGTTATCAGAGGCAATTGAAAGCCTTGGTTAGGTATTAGTGGTAATACAACACGTATCACCTACTTCCTGTTGTACCTCTGGGCATTACTGTGCTGACCAAGTCCGGCTTCAGAAATAGAAGCAATCTCGAAGAACGGTTCCCATTCTGGAGATAACCGCAGAATGGGAACCTTGATTATCTTCATCTAACGAACCTCAGTCAATCTGCCATTTCGCATGACGCCAGGTTGCTCAGCTTGTTATCCTTTGACTTTGATTTTTACGGCTTTTGCCGAGGCGGCTTTGGGCAGGGTTATTGAGAGCACGCCTTCCTTGCAGGCTGCTTCGACCTTGCTCTGGTCGACGTCGGTGGGCAGCGTAATCTCCCGCCTGAAGCTGCCGTAGGTGCTCTCTACGTGATAGTAACCCTTTTCCTTTTTCTCTTCTTCGAACTTCTTTTCACCGCTGATGGTCAGCGTATTACCATATACGGAGATATCGATGTCTTCGGCCTTGCAGCCGGCGACCTCTGCCCTGACTACTATCGCATTTTCTTCCTCGGCGACGTCGATAGCGGGCCAGGCCTTGTATCCTGCAAACGGCCGATCCAGCCCCCTGAAAAAGCCATCAAACAAATCGTCCATCTCACTGTGAAGTCTCGATAAACCATTTCTATTTCTCTTGTTCAAATGTACCAGTGCCATAGTAACACCTCCAATCTTAATTTAATTGTTAACTTTACACTTTTCTTCTAATCACACATCTTGGGTATATGAATATGCAAAATATGTGCCAGATTTTCGACCCGATAAAAATCTGCAAAAAAGCGTAAAATCGCCTCTCAAACGGCATCATTCTATTTTTCGAGCTGTCAATTTGGCATCTTTTCTGTCAATTGGGACTTCTGGTTGCCCAGGCCGTGAAAATATTGTAAACTAATCGCAGTTCGTATTTGTTACTTAAAACCAAGAGGTAAAAGCAAAATGACTGAAAACAAAACCAACTTCAAAGTTGACGCCCTGCAAGTTCAGATTCGGGATTCCGTAAAGGCCTTCGCCGAGAAACTTTTAGCGGCCCTCGGCGACAACCTGAAGAGCATCACGATTGTCGGCAGCAGCCTGACGGAGGATTTCAGGCCCGGACAGAGCGACATTAACACCGTTCTGGTCCTCGGCGGACAAACTCTGGCTTCGCTCAACGCCGTCGCCTCAATGGCAAAGCCGATGAGTAGAAAAAAAATCTCGCCGCCGCTGCTTATGACGCAATCTTATATCGAGCGGTCACGGGATGTATTCGGCGTCGAGTTTCTGGATTTTCAACTGGCCCACGAGACGATTATGGGCGACGACCCGTTTGCCTCTCTTAAATTCGACAAAAAAGACGTTCGAATTCAATGCGAGCGCGAGCTCAAAGCGATGCTGATTCGGCTCAGGCAGGGCTACATTGCCGCGGCGGCAAATAAGAAACTCGTCCGTGACATTCTCATCTCGACGGCAAAAGGGATGGCGCCGCTTCTGCGAGCGATGCTGTGGCTCAAAGATGTCGAGAGGACCGCCCGGGCCGAAGCGACATTCGGCAAAGCGGCCGGCGAGTTTTCAATCGATACGAATCGGCTGACATCGGCGATAAAATGGCGGCACGAAAAAGTTCGCCTGAGCGAAACCGAAATGGAAAACGCATTCGAATCGGTCTACTCGTTGGTCGAGCAGCTCGCCGACATTGTTGATAAACTTAAGGTCTGATTATGCGACGACTCGTTTTTAGGATAATACTAACACTGTCGCTCTTGTCGGTTTTAGCAGCAACCGGATACGGCCAGGCCGACTTGCCGATGCCCCAGCATTACGTCGAGGATTACGCCAACGTGATAAACGATTCCGACGAGCGTTCACTCAACGGAGTCCTGCAGGAATTAGAGCAAAAAACCGGCGCCCAGTATATCGTCCTGACCGTGCTTTCAACCGGGGGACTGCCGATCGAGCAATTCTCCATCGAGCTGGCAGAGAAATGGAAGCTCGGCCAGAAAGGCAAAGACAACGGTATGCTTTTCGTTCTCGCCAAAAACGACCGAAAGTGGCGGTTCGAGGTCGGCTACGGATTGGAGAGTTTCATCACCGACCTGTACTCCGACCGGGTCGGCAGAGATGTCCTCGTGCCCTATCTAAGAAAAGGAGATTACAGCCGGGGAATCTACCAGGCCAACCTGCAAATCGTCCAGCGAATCGCGACCGAAGCCGGCGTAAGTCTGACCGGTATGCCCAATGTCACACCTGTTCCGGTCAGGGACAGAAGAAGAGGCCTGCCCTGCTGCAGTGCACTGCCGATTATAATTTTCATGCTGTTGATCTTCGGCGGTGCAGGCAGAGGTATGGGATGGTGGTTCTTTCTGCCGTTCATGATGGGCGGTTTCGGAGGCCACGGCGGATTCGGGAGGTCCGGCTCGTTCGGAGGAGGCAGCTTCGGCGGAGGATTCGGCGGTTTCGGCGGTGGAATGGGCGGCGGATTCGGAGGCGGCGGCGCAAGCGGAGGGTGGTAATGAGAATATTGAATTGAGAATTAAGAAGTGAAATAAGGGGAACAGGAAATGAGAAACTTCGGAAAAACATGGGTCGTTCTTATCGCAATATTGATTGTTATACTTCTTATCGCGCTGGGAGTTTTCCGATGGTACGTCAGCGGCTATAACAAAGCAGTCAATCTCGAACAGGGCGCCGAAAAGGGCTGGGCGGATATTGACGCCGCCCTGCAGCGAAGGCTCGACCTTGTGCCCAACCTGGTCAGTACCGTCAAAGGATACGCAGAGCACGAAAAAGAGCTGTTCGAGAACATCGCCAAGTCCAGGGAAAAATATTTTCAAGCCGGCAACAGGGCAGGCAAAATCGAAGCGTCCAATGAGCTATCCGGCTTTTTATCCCGCCTTTTGATGCTGCAGGAAAACTATCCAGAATTAAAGGCCAGCGAAAACTTCCGAGACCTTCAATCCCAACTCGAAGGTACTGAGAACCGGATAAACGTCGCTCGCACGAGGTATAACGAGGCGGCCAAGCTTTTGAATTCTTACACGAGGCAATTCTTCGGATCGTTCTTCTGCAAACGGGCCGGCGTGGAAAAAGTCGACTACTTCGAGGCCACCGAGCAGGCAAAAACCGAAGTGCCGAAAGTAGAATTCTGAAAATTCATTCGGGATTTAGAAAAAAATGACAAGCGAAAAAGGCAAAAGTCCCAAAGAAAGTGCTGTCGAGACACGCTATCTGATTATGCCTCACCAGGCAAACCCTCACGGCACGGCATTCGGCGGCGTGATTATGGCGTGGATCGACATGGTCGCAGCAATGGCGGCACAACGTCACTGCGGCAAGGAAGTCGTCACCGCCGGCATCGACTCGCTTGCCTTCAAAGAACCGATCCGTATCGGGGATCACGTCGTCCTGAGGGCCTCTGTAAATTACGTCAGCCGCTCGTCAATGGAAGTTGGCGTTAGGGTCACCAGGGAAGACCCGTATATGGGCGAGCAAGCTATCGCGACCACGGCCCACCTGACGTTTGTCGCCCTGGACAAAAACAAGAAGCCGACCCCCGCACCGCCGATACAACCCGAAACAGAGCAGGAAAAACGACGCTACGAGCACGCCAAACTGCGAGTCAGGGCCAGAAAAGAGCTCTTAGATAAAATGCTTTAATAGCGTTAAACTCTGTTAGATCCGACGAATCGCCTTCGTCTCAGGAATAAACCGCCCACCGCAAGAAGCAGCACCGTAGCCGGTTCCGGCACCCAGGCAAAGTCATCAAAGTACACGCTTGTATGGTAGGCTCGCAGTACTACCTTGCGAATGGTAAAGCAAT
Source organism: uncultured Pirellulales bacterium (assembly GCA_964612465.1). Classification (GTDB taxonomy): domain Bacteria; phylum Planctomycetota; class Phycisphaerae; order Sedimentisphaerales; family Anaerobacaceae; genus JAFGPJ01. The sequence continues at coordinate 21,255 of CAZTDF010000015.1, read as the reverse complement.
CAGGGCTTCCATTAGTAAACTCCGTCGCAAGTCCGACACTACCGGTGTTTCCATTGAGCTCCAAACCGAACCAGTCTTCTTGTGAATCGAAATCGATGCTAACCGAAAGCGTGTTCCATTGCTCACCCAGAATGGGCAAATTTGTGGATTTCCAGCTATTCGACGTTCCGTCAAAGAAATCGAGCGAGTTTTCGGAGCCGGCCGGATTATGCGCGAGGCTTGCTATCATCTGCTCATCTCCCACCGCATCCTCGCCAAAAATCTCAATGCTGAAATTGAAGACTTCCGGCGGCTTGAAGCTGAACGATAATTCCTGAACGCCGGTCGGCTTGAGCCCCGTATCGTTCCACCATGTCACGGCACCCCGCCCATCGCCCGGTGTGCGCAATTGAAGTACCTTGTCGGTCTCGCCATCGGGCATCCTCACGTATCCATCCCAGCCTGCGTAGTTCGTTGCCCCACATGTCCAAGATGTGCCTTTTTGGTGGATCGTCTCATCCAGCGGATAGTCTTCGAAATCTTCTGTCCAATATGCGACGCTTCCAATCGCCGGAACACCGGCGGCAAGTATAAGACACATACAAAAACTTAAATGCAAGAATCGCACGAAATACTTATCTTCCATACACATCCTCCTTTAATTCTCTAAATGCAAAAGTTGTGAACCAAGTTTTCCGGCTCATAGTTAACTTCACTCTTATGCCCTATAATATACAATAGCCGTAAAAAATACAAGCGTTATGTCACACTTTAATATTAAATTTTCCAGAAAAGGCATTAATATCGGGCAAGAACCGGCTCTCTCGCTCCACTACAATTGCCTTGTGTGTATATGATGTCCCACGGACATATCGATACGTCAGAGCGGTAAAAGCCGGTCCGCCTTCGTTTTTAGCATTATCCCCTCAACATCATGATACAATCGGGGCAGAGTTGCTGGCCGGAATCGATTTTAGCCAGGTCATTTTCCGGAACATCTTTTCTGCCGCAGCACTCACACGTGCCGGTCCTCTCCATACCTTCAAGGGCCTCATTCAGTTTCGCCTCGGCCTCCGCCCTTGCCAGAGCTTCCGATTCGGCTCGCTGTTCGGCTTGTTCCCTCAACACTACCTCCTCTTTCGCTTTCGACTCGGCTTCTTGCCTGCCCATGGTTTCGACCCTTACCTTTTCCCAGGCTTCGGCCAGGGCTTCTTTGTAAGCTCTGTCCTTTTCTTCGAATTCTACCTTAACTTTATCAATAGTCTGTTTGATTTTTGCTATTTCGCCGGCGTAGTATTCTTCCGCCTGCTCAGTCTGGATCTTGTATCCCTCCTCGGCCCTTAATCTTGCCTCGGCTTGAACTTTAGCTTTATTCTCCGCTCTTGCCACCGCCCGCTTGCTTTTCTTTATCTTTTTTTCGCATTCGGCCTGAGTTTCTTCAATAGCACCGGCAGCTTCGGCCCGGACTTTTGCGTTAGCCTTTTCCGCTTTAGCCAGAGCCTTCGCTGTTATCCTTGCTTCCGCCTCGGCCTCGATAGCAAGACGCCACATCTCGCGGGCGAGTTCTTCAGCTTCCTGATAGTCTGTTGTAGCACACCGCGAGCCGGCGGGCTTGAGTGCTCTTGCTGTGGGTTTATCCTCACCGGGCAGATCGACTTTCCACCACCAGCGCCCGTTTTTCTGATACAAGCTCCCCGGCAGCGTCACCCTGGCTGGCGCTTTGGCCATTCGTCAACCTTTCTAATGATCGCACTATCGTTAAAAGGTCTCAGCGCTTCAATTGGCTGTGAGACTCTACGCCGCTCTTTGATGCCGGGACGGGCCGGATATCTATGCCTCCCTTAGCCACCGGCTTCTGCGTCTTATGACCATACTTTTCTCTAAGCATTTCCCTTTTCTGGTAGCACTGCTCGGTGAAAACCGCAATCTCCGAGTCAAGATTGGAGCTCGCCGAATCGCCGAAAAAGGCATGAATGATCGGGAAAACCAAATCCGGCTTTCTTTTTCGCAACTCCTTTGACATCGCTTCAATTTTCGCTGTAGCAACTCCCTCCTGCATGCATGTAAAAGGTCCTACGTGGAAGATGCCTGAAATATAGGCATCGCCCTGCGGCCTGGTCAAGTCGTTCATGAAATGGTACGCGATGCCAGCGCTCAGCGGAGATTCCCCTTCGATATTACCGTGATACTCGTGCTGCTTTTCCAAAGTGTCGATAATCTGTATCGGCTTGGGCAGAACATGCCTGCCGCGCAGGACTTCATGGAAAGGCCCGGCAATCTTCCGCTCAACGGAGGACATATACTTGGCTTTGAGTAGAGACTTGCCATATTTTCCCGCGACCTTAAGCGCCCTGCCGAGGTCGAGGTTTTTCAGCCGCAATCCCAGGTCTCTTCTTGCATTTCTCACGTTCATTTTATTGACGTAATCGAGCCAGTCGGTGACAGGGTCCTTTACAACCTCGAGGCCGCTTTCTTCCAGTTGGCGAATTACAAAATTCGTGCATGGATCATGCTGGCGAACATAGATCTCCCCTATGTACAGGACAAGCGGAAATCTTTCCTTGTCCCGTAGCTTACTGCCTTTGAACAGGGAGACGGTTTTTTGGCCCCACTCTATTAAATCGGGCGTTTCGGCGCCGTTTTCGACAACTCTTTCCAGCTCGCTGAGCCGCTGTTGCTTCAAATTCGCCATCGCCTCTTTATCTTCCGCGTACGGATTGAATCTCAGGAAAATATCCTCGAGCAGGTCCGACGCCTTGATTCCCTTAAACAGCATCTGCTGCATTCTCGTCGTGTCAGAGACGCTGAGTTTTTTCGGAAAAGGTATGTCGAGATAATCCGTCTCCGATGATGGGCCGGCCACGGGAATCTTTTGCAGTCCTTCTCTGTCCAGAAATTCCCGCATCAGCTCAGTGTACTTGCCGAACCTGCACGGCCCGCTCGTCGTAGGCAGCATAACAAGATAATTTTCCTCGACGTGCTGCCTGCCTTTTGCCTCAATTTCCTCTTCGAGAAAAGCAATCGCGTCACCGACCACGCCTTTAAGCGGATGGCAGACTTCCGTATAGATGTGCCTCCTGGCTGCTTCGTAACCCCTCTGTGTGTTCGTAGGCAAAACGGTGCTGGTAACGCCGAAGTATCTCAGCCCCGCGGCACCGATATAACTTGCATTGCCCATATAAGGAATCAGCCAGGCCCTTTCTTCGGAGCCGTCATGCGAGCGCTTTTTAAGCTTTTCTATGTCTATTTTTCTTTGCTTACATTGATTTACAACTCTCTCGTGCGCTTCGGTTCTGGTGACAAACGGAGCGTTGTTGGTTTGGGCATCCGTGAGCAGAACAAGGACGGGTTTATTCGCCGCCTGCTGAATTTTTTCTTCCTGATAGATTTTCAGGCTGTCCGGCCCGCAAGCGAAATTCATCATCCTTATAGCGAATAAATTGGGATGGTTCGCCACATACAGATTCGCTTTGAGTATTTTCACGCTCTGTACCCAGAACTCATTCTCGACCACATCGTCGAGCGGGATATCGGCGAATTTGTGCTCCAGGAATAACTGTGGTATGTAGTGCAAGCCCCTTATCTGCGAGAACATACTCCCGGAGTTCGAGCTTGCCTCGGGATCGAGCAGTACATAATCTCTGCCGATGCCGACGTAAGCCTTTTCGTTATCCGTCTCGATCTTCTTGAGGAACTTATCGCCCTCGGCGGAAAGATCATTTTTGAATTCGTTCTCCGCCTCGTACGCGTACTCGATGGCGTCTTTTATCTGCCTGTCGGTGAAGCCGAATCCCAATCTGTCGAACTCATTCTTCATCTCGCGGACGAGAAGCCCCTGGTCCCCGAAGTGCAGGATGGGATTGATCTGCCTGTTCTTATCGAGGGAAAGGACATCGTTTAAGATATAACCCTCCGATTCGGTGTAAATGCAGTACTTCAAATCAGGAGGACGGTCCATCCTCTGCTCAATGAAACTCGGATTAAACAGGTATTCGATATTCGGATCCGCGTTTAATACCGCAGCGTGTCCTGTAGCGAGCTTCCTCGCGATGCAGAACTCGGTTCTCGAGTTATCGACTCCCAATTTCGCGATTTCTTTATCGGTTCTCGGCGATACGACCGGATATAAACCGAGCTTGTTGAACAGGGCGGCACTCCATATTCCCTTCTCTCCAAGTGTTGCTGTGCTTCTCTTTATGCCCACCGTTTTCGCGCTTCCGTTATTTGCCCTGACGGAAGAAAGCTCGCTCAGCAGGCAGCCCTGTTTTTTGAAATGTTTCTCATATATTTTATGGTATTTTTCGACATAGTTTGTTTTCGGCTTTCTGGCCGTCTCGGAGTTCCCTCTGGGGCAGAAACCGCCGGTAATTATCTCGTCGGATTCGATGGAAAAGACTTCGAGCTGGCAGTCTCTCATCCCGCACGATTTTTCCTTGAACAGCTCTCTGCAGGAGATTTTACGCTTCTCAAAAGGCATATCCACGAGTCCCCATCCTCTGAACGCCGAACCGTAGCTTTTGCCCTGCTCTTCCAACTGTTTAATATTTTGAATGATATCCAGTGCCTGTCCCCACGCGCCGAACATCTCCCTGTGGGGGTAAGCCTCAATTTGTGTTTCCGTAACCTGTGCCAGAGCGGCAAGAAAAGCCTTTCCAAGAGGCGGACCGCCCTGTGCGGAACATTTCTTACCGGCGTGTCCGGAGCCTCCGACGAATTTAAAGTAATAGCTGGCCGCCGTTCCCCTTAATATCGCCGCTGCAATCTCTTCCTTGCAGAATCCTTCTGCGATTAATCTGTTTTCATCCATCTCCATAAAAACGCCGCACGTCGAATCGATGATAGGGACCCTCTCGGCCTTCAGGGCGGCCTCCTGCAGGGTGTTCTCCACGTTGAGGTTTATTATGTCCGCCATGTTTTCGAGGGTCTGTCCGGAACCGGCCTGGCAGCTATAATTCATCTTCGCTTCTTTGACCGTTCCATCAGCGGCAAAACTCGTAAACTTCATGTCCTGACCGCCCACCTCGAAGATAGTGTCGACATTGGAATCGTAATGCTTGACGCCGAGAGCGTGACATGTTATCTCGTCGGTTATTCTGTCCGTAGCTTCAATGCCTTCTTCCCGCAAAACCCTGACTTTTTCCTGGCTAACCAGAATTTTCTCATACAGTTTTCTCGCCGAGCCGGTAGCTCCTACCCCCTTGACAATAACCTTATCCTTGTGCCTGCCCAGATATTTTATAACCTGCTTCAGCGACTCCTCGGGATTACCGTGGGTTTTGATATAAAGTTTGTCCAGCAGCTTTCCGGTCTTTATCTCGACCAGTGCCCCCTTGGTTGTGGTGCTGCCGCCGTCTATTCCCAGGACTACTTCGGTTCCCTGCTTTATTCTCCCGGCAAGTTTCAAGCTTTTCTCGTTCACTTTCTCAAGCGATTTTGACAGAGCGGGTGCGTATTTTCTTTTTTCCCTGCTGTAAGCAGCAATTTTTTCGAGCTGATCAAGGTTAAAAACAAAACTGTTTTTCTCTTCGATTCCTTTTATTGCCGCTCCTATCGCGGCGATGTTGTGGTAATGCTCCGGCCTGCTTATGGGAATCTCAAGGAATTCCTCGAGGTTTTTCCTGATAAGGTCGTTCGCCAGAACGCCTCCGGTCACTATAGCGCCGTCAAAATCCTCATGAGCCTCGAATTGCCTGGAGCCCAAAACATCAATTTTGAAGTTCCTTGCAACCGTTCTGAAAAGGCCTGATAAATTATCCTCTCTTTTCGCTCCTTCATTCTGTTTGTGAATCAGGTCGGACTGAATAACAACGCCGCACCTCGCCAGAAACTCACTCGGCTCCGTTGACTTCTCTGCTTCCTGCTCCGCTCTATAGAACATTTCCTCGAGCCTCGCCTGCAGCTTCACCCTGTTTTTTATCCCGATGATTTCTTTCGCTTCCTGATCGCTTACCGATGAGGTATTTTCCAATTCAGGGTTGGGTATAAGGCCTTCGAAAAGTCTCCGGCATTGTTTTTCGATAAGTGTGCCTGAGCCGCCTCCGCACTTTGTGCCGGTTCGCCATTCCTGAATGATCTCTTTGCCGTTTATCCTGCTCAGGTCAAAGAAGTAGGAATCTTTCGCTCCCATGTGGAAAATATATTTAGCTGTTGGACACATCGCAGCGGCACCCTTGGGAATCGCAACGCTGTCGAACACATAGGTAACGCCCGGCATGACATTCGGAAAAGATTCCGCTCCACTTCCCGTAAACGCTGTGTTCCTGATTTTATCTTTACCTACTTTTTCCTTCACGTCTCGCCACGCTTCCCTGACAGCTCCGATAGGATTAGCGAAGTGCATTATCGGCTTCGGTGAGTATACGACCCCTCCATTCCTATCAAGAACAGCGTAGTGTACGAAACTACTTCCGACATCAAGGCCGGCGAAAAGTTCTGCATCTGCTTTTTTATTCTTCATCCTGCTTGTCCCTGCGTCCATAGATTTTCAATCTCCTGCATTTTTGGTGGATCGACAATAATACAACCCTGTTATCTCTTGGTACAAAACCCCTATTATAGCTTCTTATGCAAAATCTTCAAGTGGCTAAGGTTAAATTTAAGGCCGTCGCGTATTTCCACACATTCTTATACTTCAATCAGAAACCTTTCACGTCAATGTGGATAGGCTGTTAAATGTGTTTATAAGTGTTGTTAAGAACGATAATCCCATCTTATTCAATGACGGCTTATGTGAATTCTCTAAAATACCCCACATAAAATACATCAAGTTTTACACAGAAACAAATCAGCTTTTTACCGCTCTAATTTCCTTCCATACAGAAGCTTAGGAGTCACTGCCCGGCCAAATCACACAATTTCACCTGCTATATGACTACTAATACTAATTTTAATTTAATAATAACTATTCTTCATCTACCCGACACCAACCTGTAAATTAACATTTGCTTTCGCTTTATTACTATTCCTTCAATCACAAGAGATAAGCATAAAACCATCTTGCTATTTGTTTTAACTTTTAGTATTTTAACGCCTTATGGTTTCCCAGCATTTACAATCCATCAATAAGTATAGGGGTGTGGTATTTACCCGCCTGCAGGGTTTTCTTGCCCCACGCGCTTATAGCGTAATAATGTTGGCTGCGCTTTTCTGCTCCCTGATAGTTAAGTTATTCCACTCGTGGCGTTACGACCTGCTCGACGAATACCCGGGTTGGATAATGGCCGATCTTTCCGTACTGATAGCAATAGAAGTCATCTTGTCACTGGTTTGTTACCGCTGGCCCAGGAAAGCTGTTGTCCGGTCGGCTACGATTATTGCCGCTGTTGTGTGCACATGGTCGGTTATGAATGCCGGTTGGCTGATCAGGACGGGAACGCAGATTTTGCCGAGAGTACTATTGCCTCTTTTTCGTGCCCCGATTAATACTCTTTGCATTATAGGCGTTAATCTTGCCAAGATGCCGGTGACGGCGGTTATTCTGCTTGCCCCCAGTGCAGTTGCCCTTACCTTTTTCTTTTTTGTTCTGGCCAGGCCGAAGCTGCCTGTTTATGATCGCAGGCGTTTTATCGCCAGAATTATTTTTTGTCTTACCATTGTTGTAACGGCAGTTGTTGCTCGTCCTGTGATTGCCAGACGCGGCTCGTCCCAGATTGGTTCTGTGGGTCTTCGCTATAATTCTCATTTAAGAGCTGTAATGAGCCTGGTCTTATCGGACTACAGAAGGCCACCCGATCCGAAACGAAAGATACCCACTTTCGACCTTTTGAAGGTTAAGTTAAAGCAACAATACGTAAAGCACAATATAGTGCTTGTTGTCCTCGAAGGTGTTCAATACCAGTACACATCGCTTGCTAACAGGCAGTGTAATCTAACGCCATACCTTACGACCCTGGCAGAACAAGGCATTGAGTTCTCCAACTCCCGCTCAACCCTGACACATACTACAAAGGCGTTATTCGCACTTTTGACCGGCCGATTTGCATCTGCTTCCCAGGATATAGCCGAGGCGGTCCCGGCTGCAAGCCCCTATGCCAGCATAGCTACGATCCTCGGGAGTCAGCTTGGCTATAGAACTGCCTTTTTCCAGTCGGCAATGGGCAGCTTTGAATCGCGGCCCGGGCTTGTGTATAACCTCGGCTACGACAATTTTTGGGCCAGGGAAGATTTGGATGATCCAAACAGCTTTCTTGGCTATCTTGCCTGCGATGAGTTCTCAATGTTAAAGCCAATCACCGAATGGATAAAGTCGGAAGAGCAGCCGTTCCTTGTGACAGTTTTATGCTCTGTTACACACGATCCGTATGAAATTCCGGTGTGGTTTGGTACGCCTGCAAAGGAGCCGCTGGAACGCTACCGACAGTCAATATCTTATACCGACAAATTCTTAGCTGCGCTGGATGTGGAGCTTGGCAATCTTGGAATCACGGATAATACAATATTTTGTGTTATAGGTGACCATGGCGAAGCGTTCGGTGAGCACGGCCTGCTTGGGCATGAACGGATAGCTTTCGATGAGGTTTTACGCATCCCATTTTGTTTGCGGGCCCCGTTTTTGGTCGAGACCGGTGTAAGGATGACGGAACCTGTCAGTTCTGTTGATTTAACACCAACGCTGCTGGGATTGTTGGGCTTCGAAACGGAATCTGTCGGCTTTGATGGTGTGGATGTGCTCAAGACAGAGGCAGAGCATCGTAAAGTGTACTTCTCCGGCTGGATGCAGGAGGGGCCTGCTGGTTTTATCGAAGGTGATCGCAAGTTTATATATAATCCGACGAACAAGACGACCTGCATCTACAATCTCAGCGTCGACCCGAAAGAGCTAAACAGGATTGAATTGCCGCAGAAAAGGGCTAATAAAATAGCCGGTGAGATTGCAACCTGGCGAAAAAGCACAGTTTTTCGGATTGAACAGCAACGAACCGGCACAAAAAAACTCTTCGATAACTGGATATGCCGCTGGACAGACCGTGTTTCTTCTACAAAGCGTAGTAAGAAATAGCGCATTTAACTTGTGCCCCTATGGTCTGTAATATACTTTTTTGTTCATATTATTCCCCATAGCGTTGATATTTATCAACACAACAGTAAATTCTCTCCTATTGGCCTATAGCCAACAAAGCAATATGGATATATGGGATATTTGGGTATATTGAGCGTTTCTGTAATTCAACACAGCATTGAAATGCAATACTTTTCTATTATTATGGCAGAAGTGGTAGATATAAGCGTAAATAGCTTTCATGTAGGAAGTTAGGCGGGATTTATGGATATTTTTCATCATAAAGCACTTTTATTGGCATATTGTTTGCACATTCTTCTACTTTGTCTTTTCTGAGGCAGCAATATTGGGCGGACGGCCTAAACGTGTTTCGGAGGAGGATGTGTCCGCCCGATTTTTTAAACCTCAAAATTGGTTTCGTAAGTTGTACTCTTTTATCTTTGGAGTCGTCCCGGAGGAGGAACGACTCCAATTTTTTGCGCGATCTTTCACGCTGGCAGCATGAAAGGAGTCTGTATAAACCTTTGGAGATTTTCTGATGCTATCGTTAGCAGTTGACATAAACCCTATAATAAATTGATTAAGTCTGGAAAAAAGCGTTATAAATAACAAAAATGAATTGATTTGGATTTGGTATTTTATTAAAATAATAACGGTACCAAATCACAACAGAAAGGCTTTTTGGTTCACAACATTAGTAGCTATTATATACGAGTTGATTGGTTTGCTGAAGTAACAATTTGATGAAATGATACTCGACGAGAGAACGATGCATCGCACATGGATAAATGCGGTATAATCAACAGAACAGGAGTCCGTTTTAGCGCATCGTATAACCGGATTAGGTATTTGAAAAAGATTGTTAAATACTCTTTGCAAGAGTGTAAAAAAGAAAGTAAGATTTTACCGGACCTATAAAACATGGTTATGAAAATACTTAACGATAATATAGCGAAAGGGTGTTGCTATGAATAAACACAAAAGAGGCTTTACATTAATTGAGCTTCTGGTCGTAATTGCCATTATCGCCTTGTTGATGGCGATCTTGATGCCGGCGTTACAACGGGTTAAGAACCAGGCAAGAACTAGCGCCTGCTTGGCTAACCTTAAGCAGTGGGGCCTTATGTTTGCAATGTATACCGACGATAACAACGGCAACTTTTTTAGTGGTAAGCTAAATGGGGCCGACGCAGGCACTGGCAGATTCTGGAGAGCGGTCATGAGGCCCTATTCCAAGGATGACAAAATGTGGTTGTGTCCACAGGCCACAAAAAATCGGGGTTACGGTAATCCGGGCGGTGGCGGTGTAATGCCTATGTCGTGGGATGAGGCCTGGGTAGCAGATACTGGTATAGACGACGATCCTGACATTGGCAGCTACGGTCTGAACGGATGGGTAATGAACCCGCCGACGGGTGCTACAACAGTGTACGGGCGCCCCGTTGAAGGTCACTGGAGAAATTCTTATACCAGAGGATCAAATAATATACCGGTATTTGGTGGTTCTTGGTGGGTTGATGCCTGGCCGAGAGATGCCGATAATCCACCGGCACAAGGCGAACGTCCATCCGATACCGTTAATTCGGATGAGATGAACCGTGTCTGTGTAAACAGGCATGGTGGTTTCGTAAACTATCTTATGATGGATTGGACCGTTAAAAAAACCGGACTAAAAGAATTATGGACGCTCAAGTGGAGCAAGAACTTTATAATTAACGGCATCTGGACCAAAGCAGGCGGGGCTCAGCCCGAAAAATGGCCTGAATGGATGCGGCGTTTCAAAGATTACTAACAATTTGCCTTGCCAAGAGTTAGAAAAATAGTTACAATACTGTTCTGCCAATATTATATGCAGGAAATGTAGAATATAAATCAAAGATATGGAAGGAGTATCATAATGAAAAAACGAACAGCTTTCACCTTGATTGAGCTTCTGGTCGTTATCGCCATTATTGCGATTTTAATGGCAATATTAATGCCAGCTCTGAATCGAGTCAAGGAGCAGGGCAAGCGTGCCGCCTGCTTAGGTAATATGAAGCAATTGACGCTTTCCTGGATCATGTATGCCGACGAAAACGACGACAGGATCGTAAATGGCGAAGCGTGTGAGGGTAGTGACGGCATGTGTCCTATGCCGACGGTCGCCCATCATATAGGTGAGCTTTGGTGGACGGGCGACGATTGCGCCAGCGGTTATATGACGGGCGAGCAGTTACCGCAGCAGACCCAGATAAAAGCGATAAGGGCCGGGGCGCTGTATGACTATTGCAGGGATGAAGATCTCTATCGCTGCCCGACCGGCATCAGGGGAGAGATGCGCACCTATACAATTACCGATGCGATGAACGGTCTTCGAAGGGCCGGCACTTACGTGGGTAACGTGGGTGCGAGAGTCGGCCGTACGGTCTTGTGGATTAAGAAGAGATCAGAGATTTCGACTCCGGGTCCGTCGTATAGACTTGTTTTCCTCGATGAAGGCCGTGTGACTCCGGACAGTTATGCTTGTCACTACCAGCAGGCCACATGGTGGGACCCCCCGTTTGTCCGGCACGGTGACGGTTCGAATGTCTCTTTCGCGGACGGGCACGCCGACTACTGGAAATGGGAAGGCAAAAAGACCCTGGAGACCGGAAAAATGGCAAACCCGCTCCACCAGATGGCCCCTGAAACCCCCGAGGAATTCGCGGATCTGGAGAGGATGCAGAAAGCTGTCTGGGGCAGACTGGGGTACTGAGAAGCAGAATCTGAACCGGCCGGATTGTAAGAAGCACACGCTTTAGGCAAATAAAGAAGGGGCGATATTATGACTAAGCGGAGAGCGTTTACATTAATTGAGCTTCTGGTAGTAATAGCCATTATTGCCATTTTAATGGCTATTTTAATGCCGGCGCTGCAGCGTGTCAAAGAACAGGCCAGAGAGATTACCTGCCGGGCCAACCTGCGTCAATACGGCATCGCACAAGCCTTATACCTGGACGATTATGACGACCGCTATCCGTCTGCTTGGACCTCTCTGGTCAAGACGGAAGCTCCCGTGTCCGGCTATCAGCGTTATTGCCGGTGGCACGATCCGAGATATCCAGCGGATGGCCCGTTTTGGCCCTATCTGAAAAAAGGGAAGGTCCATTTGTGTCCATCGTTCGCAATTCTTGCGAAATCCCTGGGCCAAAACCATCCCAGCCATGATGCGTCTATCCCTATTGTACCTTACTATAGTTATAGTATGAACGGCTACTTAGGCTCAACAGGCGGAGTTGAAGGCGGAGGCGTCCTGAAGCGTTCCGCGATCACAAGGAGCAAGGCGGAGGTATTTTTCTTCACTGCCGAGAATATGTGGCTCAGGCCTGGTTGTGGAAATGTGCTGAACGACAACGCCTTATGCCCCGACGGCCGCGACTGGTTCGGGACTTTTCATAGCGCCAAAAGCGGGGACCTAAACAGCGGCATGGTAAATGCCGTATTCGTGGATGCACATGTCGAGGAGGTACGATCGGCGCTGAAAGAAGATCCCAGCGATAATTCAGAAAAGGAGTTCGGACAACTCGAAAAGTTCGGCTGGCCCAAAAAAGAGCCCTTTAAATAATCAATTGTGGCCTCTGGAGTTCATTAACGCGGCCAAAAGGATATGCCTTAATCTGTCAACGCTTAGCCTGTTTAGATAATCTTGTGTAAAATCCAACTTAAATCTGCCTCTGAAATTCCTGATTCGTCTCTCGAGCTCGTGCCTTCCTAAAGCGGCGATGGAAGTCGCCTCTCTCTCAAAATACTTTCTCGCAGCCATCCTCGTAACCTTTGAAAAGATTGTTATTATAAGTTGGATTCATGCTGTCTGTATCGTCTCTGAATCTTGAGCACTTGTGCTGGAAATTCGGCGCCGTTAAACAAACGCGAAAATCGTTTAATTATCAGGATAAAATTTTTTTGTTTATTTGAGGGTCGTCTGATAACTTTTCGTTATGAAAACAGAGAAGTTGAATTATTACCTGCCGTCTGAATTGATCGCCCAGGTGCCTATTGCTGTTCGAAGCGACTCGCGGTTGCTTGTTCTTGATCGTTCCGCCGGCGATGTTTCGGACAGCAGGTTCAGCAAAATCGTCGATTTTCTGTCGCCCGGCGACTGTCTCGTGCTAAATGATACGAAAGTCCTGCCGGCACGCTTTTTCGCCCGGCGGTGCACGGGAGGCAAGCTCGAAGGATTGTTTCTCGCCGCTGACGCCGACGGTATCTGGACGGCATATCTGAAGGGAATCCGCAAGTTGAAGCAGGGCGATGAGTTTTATCTGAAAGACAGGCAAAAAGCCGATTTCTGCAAAGCAGTGCTGCTCGAAAAAATCGATCAGGGCAGGTGCCGGCTGCGGATAATGGCCGATGCAGATGCACAGAGCGTGCTGGATGAAATCGGTTTTCCGCCGCTGCCGCCCTATATCAAGCGAGACGACGACCCGGCGGTAGCGGCTGAGGACGAGAAGCGGTATCAGACGGTGTACGCAAGGCAAAGCGGGGCCGTAGCGGCACCGACAGCCGGAATGCACTTTACCGAACCGCTCATCCGGCAGTTAAAGCAGGCCGGCATAAAATTCGCATTTATAACGCTCCACGTTGGGGCCGGCACATTCAAGCCGGTTACAGCGGACAATCTCGAAGAACATAAAATCCACCAGGAATGGTTTAATATCGACGAAGAAAATGCCGGGATAATCAATGAGGTAAAAAATCAGGGCAATCGAATTATATCAGTCGGTACGACTTCAACAAGAGTCCTCGAAACCATCGCTGCCGGCTCACAAATGAAAGCTGCCGCGGGCACAACCGAATTATTCATTATGCCGGGCTACCGATTCAAGATGATCGATGCGATGATAACAAACTTCCATCTGCCCAAATCCACGCTTTTAGCACTGGTAGCGGCATTCGCAGGGCTCGAAAAAATCCTCGCCGCCTATCAACACGCCATCGAACAGCGATACCGCTTCTACTCCTATGGCGACGCTATGTTGATAATCTGAGCAAAGAGAACTTTCGGGATTATAATATTCGTCTTGCCAGGGGAAGCTTGCGAATTATATTGCCGAGGCCAAAGCACAGCGGCATTGAAATCACGATGGCTAATGCGAATTTCAAGAGCGGATACAGGCTGATGTTTCTAATCGCGATTGCCACGAGAATAACGACCGGGGCGTGGATGATATACGCCGTGTAGGCGCTGCCGGCCATCGCCCTGGTCAGTCTTTCCTGCCGGTTGAACCGTTTGCGGAACAGGGCCGGCAGGGCGACGATTAACGCTACGCCGGTTAACTGCTCCCAGAGAGCGTAGCCAAAGCACTGCCAGTGCAGGCCGCCGAGAAACGGTGCTATATTGCCTTTTGCTGCTCCGCCCAGTGTGAACAGAACTGGAAAAACGATAACAATCATAACCACGGCTACGCAGAGCCAGAGCCTGCCCATAGCATCGGGGATCCGCGTCAGCCAGTTACGGCGATAGGCGACGATTCCGACAATAAACATACAAATGTACTGCGGGAAGAATGGAAACTGAAAATTCAAGGGCTCGAAGTTCCAGCCGACCGGAAGCCATAGCCGCACTATAAATGTAACGGTACTAATAACAAAGGCGAAGAAAGCTATGGTTACATTGCCGGGCACTTTGCCGCCGCCTTGTACAGAACGAACAGAATTTCTTGTTAACACCTGCCACAAAACATAAAAACCAGCGAATATCAGCAGGGCTTCGACAAACCACAATGGGCCGGTGCCTATATGAAATCTGCTGTAATATCTGACAAGGAAATCAAAATATGAGCTTGAGGATTCCTGAGTGACAAATCGTATCAACGGACGCACTATAAGCGGCCCGATGACCAAATCATAACATAGAATAGGGATGCCTAATCGCAGCAGCCTGTCTTTGAAAAACCGTCGGGGGCCTTTGCGGTCGTATGAGCCGGGCGTGAAATAGCCCGCGATCATAAAAAACAGCCCCATTGAAAAGGCCTGGACAGTCGCATTGTGCCACGTCAGCAGGATGGATGAAAATGTATCGGCCTGCCCGTCTTTGTAATACCAGCTCCCTTCGCCGCCATAGGTTATGGACAGGTGGATCATCATAACCAGCGTGATAAGCAGGATTCGCAGATTATCGATAAAGAATAGGCGGACTTTTTCCATAACTTATTGGTGGACCGCAGTCACAGTACTTCTCATCGAGGCAGCACCAAACAGTGACGCTAACGTCCAGCCAGAAGCGAATGTTCCCGGTTTTCTTTTAGATGTAATCGTTGAGGAGGTTCTCGAGCATCTCCTGACGGCCGCTTTGAAGCTCCGGCTCGCCGTTTTCAAGGATGTAAGCTTCAAGCTCTTCAAATCCAATCTGCCTGCTTTCGATCTTGGAGCCAAGCCCCTGATTCCAGCCGCTATAGCGCTTGTCAACAGCTTTCTGGAGAGTTTTGTCTTCTATCATCTTCGCGGCGTTCTTCAGTCCCCTGGCGAAAACATCCATCGCACCTATATGACCGTGGAAAAGATCGACCGGATCTATCGATTGACGTCTCACGTGTGCATCGAAATTGAGACCGCCGGTTGTAAAGCCGCCGCCCTTGAGAATAATGTACATAGCGAGTGTCGTTTCGTAAACATCGTTCGGAAACTGATCCGTGTCCCAGCCTAAGAGCATATCGCCTCGATTCGCATCGACCGAGCCGAGTATGCCGTTGGCCACACAAAATGCCAGCTCGTGGCAAAAATCATGTCCGGCCAGCGTCGCGTGGTTAGCCTCGATGTTCAACTTAAAGTCGCCGAGCAGATCGTATTTCTGCAAGAAAGCGAAACAACTGCCTGCATCGGAATCATATTGATGTTTAGTTGGTTCCTTCGGTTTTGGCTCGATATAGAACTGGCCCTTAAATCCAATCTTTTTCTTGTAATCGACCGCAGACTGCAGGAGCAGAGCCATGTGGTCCAACTCACGTTTCATGTCCGTATTGAGCAAAGTATCGTAACCTTCACGCCCTCCCCAGAAGACATAACCGGATCCGCCAAGCTCTTTTGTTATCTCGATAGCTTTCTTCATCTGACTTGCGGCATAAGCGAAGACCTCCGGCGACGGATTGGTGCCCGCACCGGCCATGAACCGGCGATGTGAAAAGGCGTTTGTCGTTCCCCAAAGCAGCTTGATTCCCGTGTCGGCTTGAAGCTTCTTGGCTTTTTCCACGATTTTATCGAGACGTTTGTTGGTTTCAGCCAGGTCGTCCGCCTCGGGCGCAATGTCCCTGTCATGGAAGCACCAGAAACCGACACCCAACTTGGTAAAGAATTCGAAGGCGGCTTCCAGCGTCATGTCCGCAACTTTCATCGGATCGGATGAGTCATTATAGTTGCGAATAATGGTGCCCGGCCCGAACTGGTCCCCGCCGAGGTTTTTGAGAGTGTGCCAGTAGCAAACTGCAAAACGCAGATGTTCGGCCATTGTTTTGCCGAGGACGACCTCACTTGGATCATAATACCTGAATGCAAGAGGATTCTTCGTGTCGGGCCCCTCGTATTTTATCTGTTTCACTTCTGAAAAGTACTCTGCCATTTATTAACTCCTTTCTCGTATTTTATTCATCGAGATACAATTCATGTTTTTAGTTGTTGTTGCATAATCCTTTCCCACCCTGCATACGCTTTTTGATAGGCGGAGGATAACTTTTTATTAGGTTCGATAGTTTTGACCGGTTCGAGGCCGACGAAGGCCTCTTCCGTGCTCTTGTAAACGCCCGCACCGATGCCGGCGCCGCGAGCTGCTCCCTGCGAGCCGTCTGTGTTGTAAAGCTGGACAGTGGCTTGTGTCACGGTTGCGAACGCCTCGGCGAACAACGGGCTGAGGAACATATTGGCGTTGCCCGCTTTGACGGTGGTCAGTTGAATTCCCATGTCACGCATTATGCCGAGTCCGTAGTTCAGTGCGAAGACGATTCCCTCCTGTGCGGCGCGCAGGAAGTGCGCCTTTTTGTGCACGTTGAAGTTCCAGCCGTGAACGGATGCGCCGATATTCCTGTTCTCTAAGGTTCGCTCGGCCCCGTTGCCGTACGGTAGGATGACTAGGCCGTCGGAGCCGACCGGTGCCTGTGCCGCAAGTTCGTTCATCTGCTCGTAGTCCAGTCCCTCGCCGGTGACGAAATTGTGCTTTAGCCAGCTATTGAGGATTCCCGTTCCGTTAATGCACAGCAGCACGCCGTATCGCGGCTCTTCCGCCGAATGGTTGACATGAACGAAGACGTTGACCCGCGAGCGCTGGTCGTAGTTTTTCCGGTCACTGACTCCGTAGACCACGCCTGATGTCCCTGCCGTGACGGCTATCTCGCCCGGCTGCAAAACGCTAAGTGACAGCGCGTTATTAGGCTGATCGCCGGCGCGGTAGCTGATTATGGTCCCGGCCTCGAGTCCGAGCTCGTCGGCCGCTTCTTTCGTCAGCTCGCCCTGGATCGAAAACGTCGGGAGCGTCTCGGCGACAAGCTCGCTCGATATGCCGTAGTTGTCGAGCACGAAGTTTGCCAGACCGTCACCCTCGAAATCCCACATTATCCCTTCGGACAATCCGGAAGGCGTTGTCTTTATGTCACCCGTCATCTTCATCGCGATATAATCGCCGGGCAGCATCATTTTGTGAATCTTCGAATAAACTTTCGGCTCGTTTTCCATCACCCACTTCAACTTTGACGCTGTAAAGTTTCCGGGCAGGTTGAACAGTTTCTTGAGGCACGTTTCCCGGCCGATATCCGTCGCCGCCTGCTCGCCGATTTGCACCGCCCGGCTGTCGCACCAGATAATCGAAGGCCTCAGCACCTGCTTGCTTTTGTCTACCACGACAAGTCCGTGCATCTGATAAGATATCCCGATCGCGTGCACGTCGCCGGCGTCAAAATCCGCCTGCGCCTGTATCTTTTTCGTGGCGGTCTTGACGTGCTCCCACCAGACGTCAGGATCCTGCTCGGCCCAGTCCGACTGCTTAGCGACAATCTCCAGTTCCTTGTCCGGCGAAGTCGCCGCCGCCAGCACCTGGCCCGTCTCAGCATCCATCAACGTAGCCTTGATGGACGAGCTTCCCACATCGTATCCCAATAATAGCGCCATTAATAATTCCCTTTATTTTCTGTTCGGATTAACGCCGCGAACGGCGATTTAATTGCCCATGATAATCATCGACGGCTGTTTGTCAACTTTTATTCATATTCCCATTTCAGCAACCAGGGGTCTTTTGTCCGTTTCTGGAAGGCTTTAAGTTCCGCTTTGAGTTCTGCAAGCACCTTTTCGTGGTTTGGATCGCCGGCGAGGTTTTTTACCTCGTGGGGGTCGTTTTCAAGGTCGTAGAGCTCGAATTTAGGCCGATGCAGGTAAGCCTCGACGGTTCGTTTGCCGTAGTATTTGCTGCCGCTCTTAATCGTCGCCTGCCAGGTCGAGGCGGCCCACAAATCGCTGGCGAACGGGTAATCCAGCCCGTGAGCGATATTCCAGATCAGCTTGTACCTGCGCTGCCGGACCACGCGCATTGGGTAATACATCGTAATCTCGTGGAATGTGTGCGAAGCGTAAGTTGCATCCCATCCCTTCGGATGCTCCTGTTCGAGCACAGATTTAAAAGAGCGGCCCTGGAAGCTATTCTTGCCGGACAGCGCACCGGCGAAATCGAGAATCGTCGGTGCCAGGTCGGCAAAGTTAACCAGCGCATCGCACGCTATGCCCTTTTTCTTTTGCCCGGGTCCTCGCACGATACACGGCATGTTCATCCCCGGTTCGTACAGCGTCGTTTTCGCTCCGGGAAAGGCGATGCCGTTATCCGAAATATAGATGACAATTGTATTATCATATTTGCCGGCTTGCTTGAGGACGTCGAGCAGCTTTCCCACGCCCTGGTCGACGCGGGAGACGGCCTGGTAATACTGTGCTAATTCGGCGCGGCACTCCGGCGTATCGGGCAGGAAGGGCGGCACGATCACATCCTTCGGGTCATACTTGACCTCTTTAATGCCGGGATAGCCTCCTTTGGCTTTGTTGCCGAACCGGTCGGGCTTGCCGGGCAGCTCGTTCGCAACGCCGCCCCCACGATGGGGATCGCTCATGCAGAAGTACAAAAAGAATGGCTTGCTGTCACTTGCTCCGATGAAATCCCGGCAGTTCTGCGCCATCTGGACGGGGCTGCGGCTGTTGCCGGGCAGCGCGGCATCGAACTTGTAGACGCTCTCAGGCGCCACGTGGTACTTGCCGATTCGCCCGGTTCGATAGCCGGCCTCGGTCAGCAGCACCGGCAGAGATTTGATGTTCTCGAAGGATATAAAATGGTGGTAGCTGTGCTGGTGGCCGTACTGGCCGTTAGCGTGATTGTACATGCCGGATAAAATAACCGACCGGCTGGCGCTGCAACTGGCCGAGGTGCAGAAGGCATTTGTAAAGCGCACGCCCTCGGCCGCAAGTGAGTCCAGGTTCGGGGTTTTGATGACTGGGTTGCCGTAACAGCCGAGGGCATCGCGCCCGTGATCGTCACTGACGATCAGAACAACATTTGGCCTGTTGTTCTGGCCTGCCGATGCTCGCTGCGAAACCAGCTCCGAGCCGGCAAGGGCCGCGGCACAAGTCTTCATAAAGTCACGCCGACTAATCGATTTGCCTTTCATAATTTTTGCCTCCAACATTATGTGTCTCAAGCCCTCAATTCAACACCGGCGGAAACTTCCCGCTCCCATGCTGTAAGTTCGCCTTGAAGCATTTTGACCATCTCCGGCTTCGCCCCGGCGAGATTCTTCTTTTCGCCGAGGTCCTCATCGAGATTATAAAGTTTCACGTTGTCACCCTGGACCAGCAGCTTCCAGGAGCCTTTGCGAACAGCTTTTTCTTTTCTATAGCGCCAGAATAAAGTGCGTTCGGGCAGCTTCTTGTCTTCCGTCAACATTCCAAGCAGATCGACGCCGTCGAGTTTAAGTCCCGCCGGAAGTTTCGCCCCGGCGATTGAGACCATCGTTGGGAACATATCCATCCCCAGCGTGGTTTGGCTTGTAACCGTGCCGGGCTTTATCCTTCCGGGCCAGTAGGCGACGGCCGGCACGCGGTGTCCGCCTTCCCAGAGGCTGCCCTTGTAGCCGGCAAGTGCTCCATTTGAGCCGTTCTTGGTCGCCCCGTTGTCGGAGCAGAAAAAGAAAAATGTTTTGCGCTCCAGTCTCAGGTGCCTGACCGTTTCGACAATTCGCCCTATCCCTTCGTCCATGACCTCGACCATTTCCTTATATGCGCGGGCAATTTCCTCGCCTTTGGCCTTCTTGCCTTTCTTGCCGCTTGGCAGGCGCTCCGGCGGATCCTTTCTGCCTTGGTATGGAGAATGCACCGACTCGTGCGGCAGATACAGGCAAAATGGTTCGTCCTTGTGCCGCTCGATGAAATCTATGCCGTGCTTTGTTATAAGGTCGGTGCAGTAGCCTTCTTCGGGGACTTTTTCGAGATTTTTCCACCAGTCGTCGAAGCCTGCGCCGTCGATGTGTGAGTGGTAATCCACGTTGCCGCTGACGTAGCCTCGGAACTCGTCGAATCCCTGTCGGGCGGGATTGAACTGCACGTTATAGCCCAGGTGCCACTTGCCGAAAATCCCCGTCGCGTAGCCGTGTTTTTTGAGGACCTCTGCGAACGTAGTTTCTTCCAGCGCCAATCCCGTCCGGCGGGTCGGGCCTTTGGCGTAGATGACACCTTCGATCCCGGCGCGCTGCTGGTAGCGCCCGGTAAGCAGGGCCGCCCGCGTCGGGCTGCACACAGGGCAGTTGGAATGATAATCCGTAAACTTCATACCGCTCTTGGCCAGCGTATCGATATTGGGCGTGCTGATTTTTGTGCTGCCGTAGCAGCTAATGTCACCATATCCGAGATCGTCGGCCATAATCAAAATTATATTCGGTCGGTTCATGCCCCTGGAGCTTCCGCTTGGATTGGCCATCGAGCAGCCGCCGTTTGTCAATGCCGCGGCGACCGCCCCGCCCGCGATACACTTAATAAATTCCCGTCGATTCATAAACATACTCCTGCCTTCCGCCGCACATGAAACAGATCGCCGGAATCAGGAAGAATTAGTATAGCCGCTTACATTTCAGTAAAATCAAAACCTGAACCGGCATATCCAACATAAAATACATCCCGGCCAAAGTGTTTATGTCTTGCTCAACTAAAATTTCGTATCAATGTGCTGATTGTTCTATAACGTCAACGAGGCCGGCGTCGATGTACTGGCCGCCGGTGGTTTGGTGGCAGTGGATGGCTATGCA
>CAZTDF010000014.1:38268-40468 GCA_964612465.1 uncultured Pirellulales bacterium | reverse complement strand
GGCTGAGGTGCGGAGGGAGAGGAAAAAGCGAGATATCCTCAGCCCTGTGAATGTGCTCATTCTATCTAATTACTAATATATCATAAAGCTCAACGTAAAGCAATACTATTTTTCAAAAAATTTCTTTGTTTGAAGAAAAAAAAATCTTACTAAAAAACAGTCTAAATCGCCTATTATCAAAAGTTTACAAAATCACTATAGCTTTGGGCTTGTGTTTTGTCAATGAGATTATTAAAATTTTTTCCACTGAAGCAATTATATTTTAGCACAAATGAAAATTTGAGGACGGCTATGCTCACAGATAACATTCTTGAACTTGTAGGAAATACCCCGCTTCTGCAATTGAAGGGCGAAAAGATTTTTGCCAAGGCAGAATTTCTCAATCCCGGCGGGAGTATTAAGGACCGCGTAGCTTTGGCGATGCTCGAGGCCGCCGAGCGCGACGGTAAGCTTAACGAAAACACTATCATAACTGAGCCTACCAGCGGCAACACGGGTATCGGCCTGGCATTAGTCGGACATCTGATGGGCTATCGCGTCCGAATCGTTATGCCTGAGGGAATGAGTGAAGAGCGGAAGAAGCTCATTAAAGCCCTCGGCGGAGAACTTGTTCTGATTCCCGATGAAGAGGGTCTGGCTGGTGCGGTTCGCACAGTCGAGCAGATGGCCGCCGAAGACCCGCGCGTTTATGTGCCGCAGCAATTCGAAAATCCGGAAAATCCCCGCGTTCATTATGAGCAGACCGCACGCGAGCTTTGGCGGCAGATGGGCGGCAACATCGATTGCTTTGTCGCCGGCGTCGGTAGTGGCGGAACGCTCCAGGGCGTGGGAAAATTCCTAAAGGAGCATAAAAAAGATGTAAAAGTAATCGCTGTTGAGCCGGAGAACCGCTCGGCACTCTTGGGCCATGAGCCGGGCCTGCACCAGATTCAGGGTATTGGCGACGGCTTCATCCCCGCAATACTCGATGTTTCAATGGTTGATGATGTGGTGGAAGTTTCCGATGATAATGCGATTCAAACAACCCGGCAATTGGGCACAGATTTTGGCCTGCTGGTCGGTATCAGCTCGGGCGCCAATGTATGGGCTGCACGCCGGCTGGCTGAGAAAATCCAGGGCAATATCGCAACTGTTCTACCGGACAGAGCGGAACGCTATTTCAGCACTGCCTTGTTATGATTTTTGGGGAGGTGTTTAATTGTTGATTTTTGCCTTTGCCATTCTGAGCGGAGCGAAGCGTTTGTGTCAAAGAAGCAAAATCAAGAATCTTAACTTCGCTGCGCCCCATTCAGGATGCCAAAAACCCTATTAATGGATTCTTTTAAAAAAAAGAAAAGGGCTGAGGCAAGGAGGAAAGGAGGGTTTAAAAACCTCAGCCCGTAATCCATTACCTGCTAATACGCCGCGCTCCGATAAAAGTTCGCACCATTTATTGTCCAGAAAAATATTTAGCCTAAACCTGCAAATGCTTTCTGTTAACGAGGTATTTAGGGCGATTTATTTTGCCATCACGGCCGCTAAAGCCGTTAAGATTTCATTAAAAAGACTTGTTGTTCGTTATAGAACATTTCCGCACAGAATCACCGGCTCTTGAAGATATGTTTGGCTTTAAGTCTTAAAAATAGGGATAAAAAAAGGGGCTGAGGTCAGGAGGAGGGGAGTGAAGTTTAATACCTCAGCCCGTGGCTTTGTGCTATTTCATACGAGCCCATTTTACCGAAGTTCGTTTTCTCTGGAAAAACATTTATTTATTTTTTAAAAATATTTACAGGGTCGGTTTTTGCTTCAAAATTAGCCCAAAACCGGCAATAATAATACAGAAAAATGCATTCCGGCAAAAATTTAGACACAAATAGAAACGGGGAATTGAGTCATGCTGTCTTTGGCAGTGTGATAAAGCGGGTATGTAAATTACGTTAGATAAGGAATTTTAATGAAGTCGATAAGATTGGTTTATATGGCTCTGCTTTTGATGGTTGCGGGTCTTGGATGCCGGAAGAAAGAATCTGACTCGGAGAGCATAAGAATCAATCTATCTAAGGCCCGTGGTGAAGAACTCGGTCGGACGCTGTTGCACTTGGCGCCCAAAGGGAAAATGGCCGAGCGGCTTATAAACGAAGGTGCCGACGTAAATACAAAAGACAACGAAGGCCGAACTCCTGTGGACTGTGCACAAGATTCAGGCCACACCGAAATCGTC
>CAZTDF010000014.1:36935-38168 GCA_964612465.1 uncultured Pirellulales bacterium | reverse complement strand
CGGCTGGATACTCAAGACGCTGCGAAAGAAACGCAACTTGTTTTTCTTCATTCCTCTTAAGGGCTCTTTCCAGGTATCATTTGTTTTTGGTGAAAAGGCTGTTGCCGTGGTAGAAAAAAGTGACCTGCCGCAGAAGCTTATTACAGAGCTGAAAAACGCCAGGAAATACGCCGAAGGGAGAGGCCTGCGAATCGATGTCAAAAACTCTGCCGACCTCGAGCATATCAAGAAGCTGGTGGAGATAAAGGTCAATAACTAATGGAAGGAATTTGAGATGTTTTATTATGACGGTAGAAATGTTTTGTGTTTGTCTGCTATTGTTGTCGTGATTTGTGTGCTTTGCCCCTTGACCTATGCGGGATTTCCGGAATTTGAGTATCACCAGATCGCGAAAGTGGGCCGGAGCATGGGCCAGACGTCGCTGGTCGATATCGACAAAGATGGCGATCTCGACTGGGTGGTCGGGGAGCGGGCCAGGACGTGGTGGTTCGAGTACGTCGGCCCGGAGAAGTGGATTCAACATGACTTGGGTCAGGGCGTCCGTACCGACGTGGGCGGCACGGCCTTCGACATCGACGGCGACGGATGGATCGATCAGTTCTGCGGCACCGGATGGTACCGCAACACCGGCAAACCTCGCACAGAGCCCTTCGAGGCATTCGACAGCGGCACTATCGTCTGTCATGACGACGTATCGGCCGACATCAACGGCGACAGCAAGCTCGACGTGGTTGCCTGCAGCGATCAGAAGAACCACAAAGTCACGGTCTGGTACGAGATCCCTGTCAATCCTCGCGAAAAGTGGATCGAGCATAAAATAGGCGGCGGCATACACGGCGGCGTCGGACCGGCAGGCGTCGGCGATATCGACGGCGATGGGGACAACGATGTCGTTCGCGGCGACGTGTGGTTTGAGAATATTGACGGCAAAGGGCTGAAGTGGACAGAGCATGCCGGCCTGAACCCGCCCGGCGGCAACCGGCCCGACCGCTACGGCCTGGCGATCAAGATCTGGAACTGCGACCTGGATAAAGACGGCGATCTCGACATCGTCGAGGCCGAGGCCGATACGGTGGATGGGCGAGTCTTCTGGTTCCAAAACGAGGGCAAGGGTATGAGCTTCAAGTGTCACCTGATCTCCGCCAGCCATACGAAGCAGGATTTACATTCGCTGGCCGTGGCGGATTTCGATAACGACGGCGATGCGGATGTATTCTCCGGCGGCGGGCCGCT
>CAZTDF010000014.1:8321-36835 GCA_964612465.1 uncultured Pirellulales bacterium | reverse complement strand
TTAATTGAAACTTTGTAGGAGACGATCGGATGTCGCTGAAAGTTTTCCGGCTGTCAGTCAGGCCGTTCTGTTTTGTGCTATTAGGTGTCACTCTACTTGCCGTGGATCTTCCGCTTGCCAGCGGAGCCGAGTACTACGACAACAAATCCCTGGGCAGACGTCTAACATCGCTTGCCGAAAGGAATTCCGCTCTTGTGCGCGTCGAGAGCATTGCCCTGTCGATTAGCAAGCGCAACGTCTGGCTCGTCGAGCTCGGCAAAGGTACCAAACAGGACCGCCAGATCCGCCCGGCGATGCTCGTTGTCGCGGGCATCGAGGGCAACGACCTGATTGGATGCACAGCGGCAGTCAACTGGGTCGAGCAATTGGTCGAGCAATACCAGGACGACACCGAAATCACCAAATTGCTTCAGACGACGACGATATACATTGTGCCGCGACTTAATCCCGATGCCGCCGAGCATTTTTTCGCCCGACTTAAAATCGAGACCCTTACGAATAATAAACCGGTCGATGACGATCATGATGGTCTGCTCGATGAAGACGGACCCGAAGATCTTAACGATGACGGGCTCATAACATGGATGCGAATCGAGGACCCCCAGGGCGAATATATACTCGATCCGAAAGACGACCGGCTGCTCTTGAAGGCCGATCATCTCAAGAGTGAAGTCGGAGCGTGGCGCTATCTTCGTGAGGGCGTCGATAACGACCACGATGAGCGGTGGAACGAGGACGGCCAGGGCGGCGTCAACTTTAATCGCAATTTTCCGTATGGTTATAAATTCTTCGCCGAAGACGCCGGCGTCCATCAGGTCAGCGAGGCGGAGACCCGGGCGATGGCCGATTTTGTGGTCGAGCACCCGAATATCGCCGTGGTGGTGACATACGGCTCGGCGGACAATCTCACGAAGGCTCCCGAAGGTGCGAAACCAGCCGGCCGGCGAAAGCCGATGACCGGGATACATCAGGACGATGCGGGCTACTATCGCGTGATGGGCGAACTCTATCGCGAAGCGCTCAGCCTGGATAAAGAGCTTGATGGCGCTTCGGTGCCCGGCGCGTTCAGCGACTGGATGTATTACCACCGGGGCAGGCTCTCGCTGGCGGCAAAGGCATGGAGTCCAACCATCGCCGTCGAGCTTTCGAAAGCTGCCGACAAAAAGGATGAAGAACCGGAAGAACAAGCAGAAGACCAGGAGCAGCAGGATTCCGAATCGGAGCCTGAGAAAAGTAACGAGCGCTCGGTCAAAGAAGACAAGAAAGATAAAGATAAGCGGAATGAGCAGGAGCGTAAAGAGCTCAAGTGGTTCGACGAACACGCGCCGGAGGCCTTCGTCGAATGGCAGCCGATCGAGCATCCCGATTTTCCCGGCCTGCGTGCCGAGGTCGGCGGTTATCGTCCCTTCGCCCTGACGAATCCTCCTTCTCAATTGGTTGACGAGGTTGCCGCTAAACAAGCCGATTTCCTGACCAGAGCAGCGCAGCGGCTACCGCGTATCAGCGTGCGAAAAATCGAGTGCCGCCATCTGGGCCGGTCGGTCTATGAGGTCAAGATTCAGGTGGAAAATACCGGATTTTTGCCGACTTTGCTGGGGCACGGGCGAACGACACGCGAGATCCATCCAACCCGGCTGGTCATGGAGCTGGAAGATGAATCGTTTCTATCAGGAAGCAGGATTACGAATCTGCCGGCAATCAGGGGAAGCGGCGGGATGGTCGAGCTGCGATACATCGTCAGGGTACCGGAGCAGGAGAAAATCGATTTCGAGGTTGTCTCGATGTTAGCCGGCAAGGTTAAAAGCTCGGTCGAGTTGCCGAACGCCGAATGAATCGGCAAATAAAAATATTTCAGGATATAAGATTATGAAGCACCGAATCGACATTAAATGCTGCATAGCCGTTTTGATTTTTTCATGCATAATTTTGTTGCTTACCGGGTCGGTCCTTGCCTCAGATGGTGCCCGCAGACCAAGAGTTGGTAATCCCGCCAGGCATTCGTATCCTGCGTTAGGGGCGGGTAATCAGCGTAAGGTCAGGGTAGCGTGGAACCGGTATTACGATCACGCCGGGCTAACGGCCATTCTGGTCCGTCTGAATAGAGCCTTTCCAGATTTGACCCGGCTATATTCGATCGGCAAGTCAACCCAGGGGCGTGATATATGGTGCCTGGAAGTGACGGCACGGGACGTCGGCGACCCGGACCGTAAGCCGGGAATGTATATTGACGGCAACATTCACGGCAATGAAGTCCAGGCCGGCGAGACGGTGGCCTACACAGCATGGTATCTTTGCCATCAATACGGCCGGCTCGAAAAGGTGACGGAACTGCTTGACGAGCGGGTTTTCTATCTTGTGCCGACCATCAATCCAGACGGGCGCGATTCCTGGCTTAGTCTGGGCGGCCGTGCGAGATCGGGGCTTGAGCCGACGGATGACGACCGCGACGGCCTGGCCGATGAGGATGACAGCGAGGATCTCAACGGTGACGGCCAAATCACCATGATGCGAATCAAAGATCCTCACGGGCGTTTCAAGCTGCACCCGGACTATCCCGAGCTAATGGTCAGGACCAAACCGGGCGAGGCCGGTGAATATAACTTGCTCGGCTGGGAGGGGATCGATAATGACAGCGACGGCGAGATCAACGAAGACTGCAGGGGCGGTTATGATCTCAATCGCAACTGGGCATACGACTGGCAGCCGGCCTATGTCCAATACGGTGCCAAGGATTATCCGTTCAGCCAGCCGGAGCCGCGCGCAGTCGCTGAGTTTGTGCTGGCCCATCCCAATATCGCAGGGGCCCAGTCGTATCACAATGCCGGCGGGATGATCCTGCGGAGTCCCGGCCGGGAGGGCGGCGAGATACAAGGACGGGACGAACGAGTGCTCAGTCTGATCGCCGAGCGGGGAGAAAAAATTCTGCCTTTTTACCGTTCGATGATCATCTGGAAGGACCTCTACACGGTCTGGGGCGGCGAGATAGACTGGTTCTATGGTGGCCGGGGCATTCTTACCTTTACGAACGAGCTTTGGACCTCCAGGAACTTATACAAAGGCCCTGAATCACCTTCGGACGATCAGGAGGCGGAGTTTATAAAATATGTGCTGATGGGTGACGGTTTTGTGCCCTGGCAGCCATACGAGCATCCGACATATGGCAAGATTGAAATCGGGGGTCAGAAAAAAGAATGGGGCCGTATGCCGCCTTCGTTCCTGCTGGAAGAAGAGCTTCACCGCAATATGGCCTTTACGCTGTATCACGCCGATATGTTGCCGCTGCTAAAAATCAGCGAGGTGAAGGTCGAGCTGCTCGGCGAGAACTTGTTTAAGATTTGGGTCACTATTGAGAACAAGCGTCTGATCCCGACGAGGACCGGCCAGGATGTGGCTCACCATATAAGCCCGCCGGATATCGTTTCTATCGAAGGCGATGAGCTTAGCGTCCTCTCAAGCGGGCGGATTACGGATCGATTCTTCAAGCGTGTTCAGGCCGTCGAGCGGCGTCCCGAGCGCGTGGAATTGGATACGATTGCCGGGATGAGCGCCGTCCGCGTCCAGTTCGTAGTCGATGGAAAAGGCGAGTTTACCATAACCGTCGATTCCGCCAAAGCCGGCCCGCTAAAGAGAAGCCAACTACTACCTTCGGCAAACTGAGCGGTTTTTCCTGCTGTGGGTGGTCGCATCTTATCTCGCCCGACTGGGCGTGGCAGTCCGGCATCAAATATCAAAAAGCCGCTATTGACGAATCAGATTTGTTCGGCTATGCTGTCTGGGTGGTATTTCCGCGCGCGCGGGAATCCGGGATATCTTTTTTATTTAGAGAGATTTAGTAATGCTCAAGAGAACACATAATTGCGGCCAGCTTCGACTGGATGATGCCGGTAAAAAAGTTGCGTTGGCGGGATGGGTCCACTCCTATCGCGACCACGGCAATCTGGTCTTCATCGACCTGCGGGACAGGGAAGGTCTGACGCAGATTGTTTTCGACCCTGAGTCCCAGCCGGAAATGCACAAGCTGGCCAAGACGGCCCGCTGCGAATGGGTTATTGCAACCGAAGGCGTGGTTCAGCCCAGAAGCGAGGGGATGGCGAACCCGAAGCTGGCAACCGGTGAAATCGAGGTTGCCGCCGAGAGGCTGGAGATTCTCAATACATCGAAGACGCCGCCGTTTGAAATAGACAGTGCCGAGAAAACAGGCGAAGAGCTGCGTCTGGTCAACCGGTATCTTGATCTTCGCCGGCCCGAGATGCAAAAAAAGCTCCACACCCGGCACCGGGTGACGATGGTTGTGCGGGATTATTTCGACAAGCTTGGTTTCTGGGAGATTGAGACGCCGATGCTGGCCAAGAGCACGCCGGAAGGGGCGAGAGATTTTCTCGTACCCAGCAGATTGTCCCAGAACTGCTTCTACGCGCTGCCACAGTCTCCGCAGCTTTTTAAGCAGATTCTCATGGTCAGCAGCGTCGATAAATATTTCCAGATTGTGCGCTGCTTCCGCGATGAGGACCCGCGAGCCGACCGACAGGCCGAGTTTACGCAGATCGATGTCGAGATGAGCTTCGTCGATGTGGACGATGTCATCGGCGTTCACCAGAACCTGGTGGCACGGATCTGGAAGCGGATTCTGGGTGTGGATGTCCCGATGCCGATGCGGCGAATGACTTATAAAGAAGCGATGGCCGATTACGGGACCGACAGGCCGGACCTGCGTTTCGA
The DNA here is from genome assembly GCA_964612465.1 of uncultured Pirellulales bacterium. Lineage (GTDB taxonomy): Bacteria > Planctomycetota > Phycisphaerae > Sedimentisphaerales > Anaerobacaceae > JAFGPJ01. The sequence continues at coordinate 32,116 of CAZTDF010000014.1, read as the reverse complement.
TATGAAGCTCAAGGACATTTCCGACCTGGCCAAACAAACTTCGTTTAACGTTTTCACGTCGACCATTGAAAAAGGTGGAATCGTCAAGGGCCTCTGCGTCCCGGGCGGCGATAAATATTCCAGAAGCGATATCGAAAAGACGCTCACGAGCTTCGTCGGCGACTACGGCGCCAGGGGCCTGGCCTGGTCCAGGGTCAAGGCCGAAGACGGCGAACTTTCACTGCTCGGCGGCACCGCCAAGTTCTTCGGTACGGATTTGCAGAAGCAGCTATTCGAACGATTTGGGGCGAAGGATGGCGATTTGCTTTTGTTTGTCGCCGACAGCGAAGAAGCTGCCAACAAGGCTCTGGCGCCTTTGCGGTGCAGGCTCGCCCGTGAATTGAAGCTCTACGACAAGGGCCGATTCGAATTCGTGTGGATTGTGGACTTTCCGCTGTTCGAGTGGAACGAGGACGAAAAGCGTTACGATTCACTTCACCATCCTTTTACTTCTCCTGTCGAAGAGGATTTGGGCAAGCTCGAGACGGACCCTGCCAATATTTGTTCGCAGGCTTATGATATTGTTGTCAACGGCTCTGAAATCGGCGGCGGCAGTATTCGTATCCACGATCCTAAAGTGCAGCAGAAGGTCTTCGACCTGCTCAATATCTCAAGAGAACAGGCAAAGCAGCGTTTCGGTTTCTTTTTGAAGGCGCTGGAATACGGCGCTCCGCCTCACGGGGGAATCGCCTTCGGCCTCGATCGGATGGTCATGCTGCTGACCGACACAGAAAACATTCGGGATGTTATCGCTTTTCCAAAGACCCAGAAAGGCCAGTGCCTCTTAACCGATGCGCCGAGTGAGGTGGACCAAAAACAGCTCGATGAGCTTAACCTGCGAATGCAGAGACACTCGCGTGTAATCGAGCAGCAAATCGAAGAGCAGAAGCAGTAGGTGAGGGTCCCCATTTCGTATAAAACAGTGAAATGGGAGCCCGACAGCAGGTTCTGAATTTATGCGTATAAATGTACGGCACATTTGGCAAAGGCTCTTGAAGTATTTGCGGTTCTGGCCTTTGCCGCTGGCGAAGAAGGTTCAAGTCACCTTTGGTGCCGCTGTGCTCCTGGTCCTGATGCTGGCACTATCGATACCTTATATATGGATGGGCCAGCTTATAAAAAAAGACCTGCTCGATACCGGGCGGTCAAGGTCAATAGTGCTGCTCGACCGACATTTCCAGCTAAAAGAGCCCAGCCAGACTCTTCTGCCGCTGGATAGTATTGGTCAGGTCCGTGATCCTAACGATAGCGACATATCCTGGATTCGCTTCACCCAAGACGATGGAAACATACTCCTGGAACTGGACACAGATGTCAGAGACATGATCGAGACTCTGAAAGAAGATCCGGATCGGTATGAAGATATCCTGCTTGAGAAAAATGAAGGTCGTTTGGAGAGCCATTACGTACGAATATTCAGGGCGACAGGTCACTGTGTAAGCTGCCACAATCCGCAGGGTTCCGCCGGTCCCTTTGCGCTCAATAAGCTGATCGGTGCGGCGATTATTCGAAACCGGGACCTCGCCAGTGAAATCAATAAAACAGTCTTTATGAATCGCATCTGGATTATCGTGGCCGGCCTGATCGGCGGCGCCGGCGCGATAGTCGTTTTCTACATGATAACCCAGCGTCTGATCCTCCGGCCAATCCGGCAGTTGCGGGCGCTGGCAAACAACGTCGCCGAGGGAAATCTCGAAATAAGAAGCTCAATCGCAACAAGGGACGAATATGAAAAGCTGGCCAAAGCATTCAACCACATGCTCGATACCCTGCAGGCGATGCAGGAAAAATTGCGGCAGGCGAACAAGCAGCTCGACGCCAAAATCGCCGAGCTTTCGGGGCGGAATATCGAGCTGTTCAAGGCCAACAAGATCAAAGGCGAATTTCTGGCAAATATCTCACACGAATTCAGAACGCCATTGAATGCGATTTTGGGATTCGCCCAGGTTTTGAAGGACAAACCTCTTTTATTAAAAAAGGAGAAAGCACAAAGATACGCTGAGAATATTATCACCAGCGGCAACAATCTTCTGAATATGATTAACGACCTGCTGGAACTGGCGAAAACCCAGGCTGGAAAAATGGAGCTGCATATAGGAGAAACTTCCGTAGCCGATTTACTTAAGAATCTCCTGTCTCAGTTTTCACTCCTTACAAAGAAGAAGAAAATCAAAGTCAAGCTGATTGTCCAGCCGGATTTGCCGCTCGTTGTCACCGATGTGGGCAAGGTCCAGCAGATCCTTTATAATTTCCTGAGCAACGCGGCGAAGTTTACTCCCGCTCGTGGCAGGATCGAGATTGAAGCTCAATTCCCGTCGCCCGGAGCGCGGGGCACGGGCCCTGAGTCGCGAATGATACGAATTGCCGTAACCGATACCGGCTGCGGAATTGCCGAGTCTGACAGGGAAAAGATATTCGAGAAATTTCGCCAGGCTGACGGCTCGCTGACCCGCGAGTCGACCGGCAGCGGGCTGGGGCTTGCCATCTGCACCGAATTGGCCGCCATGCTTGCCGGCAGTATTGGGATGGAAAGTCCGCCGAAGGGACGCAGCGAAGGCTCTACGTTCTGGCTCGATATCCCAATTACCCTTACAAAAGACGAAAATAAAACTGCTTCAACATAAAGTTAATCTAAAGCGGCCCATAACTGTTTTATTTCGACAATGTCGGGTTAGGAGAAAATCATGCGTTGGATATATTTATTTTTATTTCTTCTGTTTGTGGTGGCCGGTTCGGGTTTTGCAGCCGGTCTCGACCAGACTCATCCGTTTTCCATCCACGATATGCTGGCGATGGACCGGCTTTCCGACCCGCAGGTTTCGCCGGACGGCAAGTGGATTGTTTTCGTGCTGCGCCAGACGGACCTCGAAGAAAACAAAGGGTTGACCGACCTCTGGCTGGTTGGTGCCGATGGAACCGCTCTTCGCCGGTTGACATCTCACAAGGCGTCGGATTCGAGTCCCCGCTGGGCGCCGGACGGTAAATCGATCTGGTTCGTATCGGGGCGATCCGACACTTCACAGGTTTGGCGTATTGCGATTGACGGCGGCGAGGCCGAACAGGTGACCGAGCAGCCTCTCGATGTGGGAAATCTGATTGTCGCTCCTGATGGCCGGTACATCGCTTTTACGATGGAAGTTTTCCCGGATTGCAACACGCCGGGCGAGACGAAAGAAAAGCTCGATGAAATCGAGAAAAGAAAAACGAGCGGGCGAATCTACGAGAGCATCTTCGTGAGGCACTGGGATACATGGAAGGATGGCCGGCGTTCGCATTTGTTCGTGATGCCCGCCGCGGGTGGCAAGGTCACCGATGTAATGAGCGGCATGGACGCCGATACACCATCCAAACCGTTCGGCGGCCCTGAGGAAATAATATTCACTCCCGACGGCGAGGCCGTAATTTTTGCCGCTCGCGATGTGGGCGCCGAAGAAGCCTGGTCAACGGACTTCGACCTGTATCTGGCGCCCGTTGACGGCTCGGAGCCGCCGAAATGTCTGACTGAGAAAAACGAGGCGTGGGATACGAATCCTGTTTTTTCGCCCGACGGCAAGACTCTGGCTTACCTGGCTATGACCAAACCCGGCTACGAATCCGACCGCTTTCGTATTATCCTTCGCCGCTGGCCCGGCAGCCTGGAACGGGTATTGACCGAAGACTGGGATCGCAGCCCGTCGTCCATTTGCTTCTCTGCCGACGGAAATACCATTTACACCACGGCATCCAGCACGGGTCAGAGATCCCTGTTCGCCATTAACGTAAAAACCGGCGCAGCCCGGACCATCGTCAAGGAGGGCCGAGCCGGCTCACCCGGCATCGCAGCCGATAGAATTATTTACGGCCTTTCTAATCTAAGCTCTCCGGTGGAATTGTATTCAGTAAATCGGGACAGCAGCGATGTGCGGCAAATCACCAGAATCAATTCGGAAAAAGTCGCTGCTGCTCGTACGGGGCTATATGAGCAGTTCACCTTCGCCGGCTGGAACGATGAAACGGTCTATTGCTACGTAGTCAAGCCCATAGATTTCGATCCTGATAAAAAATATCCGGTCGCTTTTCTGATTCACGGCGGCCCGCAGGGTTCGTTCGGCAACTCTTTCCACTATCGTTGGAATCCGCAGGTTTATGCCGCCGCGGGCTATGCCGCTGTGATGGTCGATTTCCACGGCTCGACGGGTTACGGCCAGGCCTTTTGTGATTCTATCCGGGGCGACTGGGGCGGCAAGCCTTTGGAAGATTTGCAGAAGGGGCTGGCTGCCGCTCTGGAGCGTTATCCCTGGATGGACGGCGAAAGAGTGGGGGCTCTCGGAGCTTCGTTCGGCGGCTATATGATCAACTGGATCGCAGGCAACTGGCCCGACCGCTTCCGCTGTCTGGTCAACCACGATGGCAATCTCGATGAGCTAATGGCCTATTTCGATACCGAAGAATTATGGTTCCCCGAGTGGGATCATCTCGGCACGCCCTGGGATAATCCTGAAAACTACGAAAAACACAATCCTGTGAACTTCGTCAAGAACTGGAAGACTCCGATGCTCGTAATCCACGGAGCGCAGGACTTTCGCGTGGCCGATACCCAGGGTCTGGGCACGTTTAACGCTCTGCAGCGGCGGGGAATACCAAGCAAGCTGCTATACTTCCCCGACGAAAACCACTGGGTCATGAAACCGGCAAATTCCATCCTGTGGCACGAAACCGTCATTGAATGGCTCGATACATGGCTGAAAAAATGATGATTGATTATCGACCAGGAATCATTTAGTATGTTATGGTTTTTGACCAAAAAGCAGAGTTGTTTCGGGATTCTTGAAGCAAGGATATGCCGATGAATAAGAAATATGTCAGGGCGATTTTTCCGGGCTCGTTCGACCCGATTACGAACGGGCATCTTGATGTTATCAATCGGGGCATGAAGCTGTTCGATGAGCTTATCATCGCGGTTGGGCGAAGCCCGGTCAAAAACCAGCTTTTCACGCCTAAAGAGCGTGTGGAGATGATATCGGAGCTTATCGACAAACAAAAGATGCCGGGCGTCTCGGTGGAAAGTTTCGAAGGGCTGACGGTTGAATATGCCGCCGGTAAGAAGGCGGATGTAATTCTGCGCGGCCTGCGAAGCCTTACCGACGTCCAATATGAATTCCAGCTCGCCATGACCAACCGGGCCGTAGCCGGCATAGAAACGATCTTTATTATGACCAGCGAACAGTACGGCTTCACCAGCTCGACCTTGATTCGCGAGATTGCAACGCTGGGCGGAGATCTGTCGAATTTGATTCCGAAAAGTATCCAGAAGCGTTTGAAACAGCGCCTTAAGAAGTAGAATCATGCGGGATATTCGATATTCGGATTTGTGCCAAACATGTTTACAATCAGTGTAGAAAGACACTTTCAGGCTTCGCACCAGTTGACCTTGCAGGACGGCTCAAAGGAGCCCGTTCACAAGCACGACTGGGTGGTAACCGCCAGTCTCAGCAGTGAAAAGCTCAATAATATGGGCATTGTGATGGACTTCAAGACGCTTCAGGCAATGATAGATAAAACGGTTGCCGGCTTCGATAATACGGCGTTAGAGAACATCGACTATTTTCAGCAGAACAACCCTTCTGCCGAGAACGTAGCGAAATATATCTATGATAAGCTCCGAATCGAGCTGCCCGAAGGAGTAAAACTGCGAGATATCCGGGTCGTCGAGGAACTGGGTTGCTCGGCAAAGTTCCACGAATAGAAAAATCGCTCTTGAGTGGCTCTCGGAATTTGTCGATTATTTTTGCTGGATTCCGGCGTTTTCATTTTGATACATATTGTGCTATATGCTTTTGTTGTTATAATAATAGATGGTGGCGATTAATCCACTCATGACGGGCGCTTTTAACCGCATTCATGAAGAGGCAGATATTCAAGAGACAAAATAAATTATGCAGTGTCAGATTTGTAACAAGAACGAAGCGACGATTCACCTGACGGAGATCACCGATGGAGAGCGCACGGAGATGCACATTTGTGAGCAGTGTGCCATCGAGCAGGACATCGCAGTTAAGAGTCATATCCCGATCAACGAACTGCTCAGCAATCTTCTGGCCGTCCAGCCGTCGGATGATGAGCTTTTCGGCCCTTCGGAGCAGAAGCTTACCTGCCCGAACTGCGGCTTTACTCTGGCACAATTCCGCAAGGAAGGAGCCCTTGGCTGTCCCCGCGATTACGAGGTTTTTGAGAAAACACTTCTCGCCCTTATCGAAAAAGCGCACGATGGCAAGACAACTCACTGCGGCAAAATACCTTTGAAGACGCCCCGTGACACGAAAAAGCAGATGGAGATGCTCAACCTGCGTCAGCAACTGGATGCGGCTGTCATAAGCGAAGATTACGAGCTGGCCGCCCAACTGCGGGACAAGATAAAACAAAGAGAAAAATAACTACGCTTAAGGTGAGACGCGATACGAATATGGAACTGACCGATATAAGCAATGATATAAACGAGTGGTTTGACGGCTCCGGGCCGTTGGCCGATACCGTCATATCCTCGCGGATACGTCTGGCCAGGAATCTGGCCGGCTACAAATTCCTGAGTCGCTGCTCGAATGCCGAAAAATCTGAAATACTCGACAAGCTCAGGGACGTGATGATGTCACTCGACCTTGGCGATAAAGTCTTCTATGTCAGTGTGGATAAAGCCCCGACTCTGAACAAACATTTTCTCGTGGAACGCCATCTTATCAGCCGGCACCACGCTTTCGGCAAAGGCCCCCGAGGAGTCGTAATCGCCCAGCGGGAATTCTTCACAGCGATGATCAACGAAGAGGACCACCTGCGAATCCAGGTCTTGAAAGCGGGCTGCCAACTGTCTGACTGTGCCCGGCAGATAAACCGCATCGACGATATGATAGAAGCAAAAGTCGATTTCGCCTTCAGCCCTCGTTATGGGTACCTGACGGCCTGCCCGACGAACGTGGGCACGGGAATCAGGGTCTCGGTAATGCTGCATCTGCCGGCTTTGAAGATGACCGGGCAGATCGAAAAGTTCTTCAACGCCGCAAAGGACATGAATCTCGCTGTGCGCGGGCTTTTCGGCGAAGGAACCGAGGCCGCCAGCGACCTTTATCAATTGTCCAACCAGGCGACGCTCGGCGTGTCGGAGGCGGAAATCGTCTCGCGATTTGAGAAGACCATCATCCCGGAAATCATCGAATACGAAAATACCGCCAGGTCGGAATTGCTTTCCAAGCAGTCCGATGTCCTCGACGACAAAATCTCCCGCGCGATGGCGCTGCTGCAGAACGCCCATCTAATCAGCTCGCAGGAGGCATTGTTCCTGCTGAGCCACCTGCGATTGGGAATCAATATGCACGAGCACATGGGAGCTTCGACTCCCGCGATAGAAAAGCTTCGCGCGCTCTGCGGCGAAGGCGACGATCCGGATAAGGCCTCTGCGCTTTCCATCGCGACGATCAATAGGTTGTTCATGCTGACGCTGCCGGCCCACTTGCAGCTAAACTACGGAAAGCCGCTCGACCCAACCCACAGAGACGCCCTGCGGGCACAAATCATCCGCTCGGCCCTGAACCAGGAAAACCCGCGCAAAAGTTAAAACCATCCTGTATGCCATGCAGATGGATTCGAAATAAAAACCAGGGAATTCCGTTTCGCATCTTCTTTCATTTATTATCCTACTGTGCCAGGGCCTCGATTTCCTACGGAATCAGTGCTTGGCCGGATTAGGGTACTACTACTTGAATGGAAAAGGTTTTTAAAGGCTCAACACCTTCTTCCCAGGATCTATGATAGACGAGTTCGAGGGTCATTTGCCCTGCACTTACGGCCTTTAAACGGAAGATTTCCCAACCGCCGGCTCCGACAATCGGAGGCTCCCCAGCCTCGGATGACTTGAATTCCACTTCGCCGAACTGCTTCAGGATAGACTCGTTGTTTTCGAGAAGTTCCCATCGGTATCCGGTCGAGGGATTTGATTCGAGTGTAACGACAAGTAATTTGCCCAACTCAAGCTCGATTTGCCCGCCGTCATCGGCCTCATTGACTTCTACAGTTTCAGCCGAGGGGTATACCTCAAACAAATGCTCAGCAAGGACAATCAGGTCCTGGACATTTACTATGCCATCACCGAAGGGTGGCGGAGCAATATCACACAGGGGGTAGTCTTCGCCCCAGTGGTCAACCATGATGCACATATCGGCAGAGTCGACGACGCCGTCGCCATTGAAGTCCGGTGAAGGGATGCCAAGTCCGGTGTCGTATTCTTCCACCGAAGTAGGCATCACCGGTTCGCCCTGAGAATCCGGATATGATCCCCCTATGGCATAAATTTTATTTCCAACCGAACCTAAAAAAAACGTTTGTCGTTTTTCCTGCAACGGAGATTTTGTTGTCCATGTATCCGAAGCGGGATCATACATTTTATTTGTGGTGACTACCCTCAATCCATTAGTGACACCGCCGACTGCATATATTTTTCCATTCATAGCACACGTACCCAAACCGAAGAGGCCCGTTGACATGTCAATCTTCGTAGTCCAGGTGTTTGTCGCCGGATCATAGACTTCAACAGATTTATAGGCATATGTTCGGATATTCTGGTCTGTCCCTCCGAAAGTATAGATCTGCCCGTCCACAACACAGGCTGATAAAGAAGACCTGGCAGTGGGCATATCGGCCTTCTGAGTCCACGATTCGGTGACAGGATCATAAGCCATTACAGTTGAAATCGGGGGGGGAAAAAAGTTTAGTTGTCCCACCAATAAGATAAATTGTTTCATTTACAACAACGATTCCACAAAATGCATTTGCATAGGGCATATCCGCTTTCTGAGTCCAGGTATCGGTTTGCGGATCATATACATAAACGTTTTTTTTAGCCGATGAATACCCATCGGGGCTGACTCCTCCGAATACATAGATTTTACCATCAAGAGTGCAGGTTGCATGACCACACCGTCCTGAGGGCATATTAGCCATCCTGGTCCATGTATCGGCAGTCGGATCATACATTTCTACAGCAGTTGTTACGGAGTAATGGGTTGGGAATCCCCCGATGACGTAGATATTTCCATCTACGACACAGCCGGATGTGAAGCCTCGAGCAGTAGGCATATCGGCTTTGTACGTCCATGTGTCTTCTGTTGCCGGACTCACAGTAGCCAGACCCAATACCAAAACCAATACGAGTGAAATTGTCTTTTTCATTTTATTTTCCTTTCATAGCTTGTTAATTTTTTCACGCCTCATCTTATGCGCGCCTTTACCGGTTTAACTTTATTTCGACCAGATACCGCTGATTGCAAGCCGCATGGAGTTTCTCCTCCAAAAAGCCTATTGTACGGTTAATGAGAAGCCTTATTTTGAACAAATCAAATCGTTTTGTCAAGGAAAATTACGTCTCGGAAGCATAAAATCACATTAAGATAGACGGAATATTTGTCAATCTTCGACCAAAAGCGATGGTAGTTGGAAACAAAAATCGGCAATTGGAAATTTTTTTCTATTCCTTTCTATACAAACACTTATGGTGAAAAAGCAGCCGACATTTTTGTAGATTTTCGTATCAAAAGCGCATGTCGGGATAATTATAGAGGCGCTACTTTTCGCTTCGAGAGAAAAGTAGCCAAAGTCTAAATACCAATATCTAAATCCTATACAATTACGAGATTCAGATTTCAAAGGTTAGCACTGAGATTGTGAATATGGAGAAATAGGATAACTAAGGCAATTTCGGCTTTACTCCTCCCAAAAGAGAAGCCAGCTTGGACTAATTTGAAAAAACAAACCCAATTTGCGAAAGGGCAAAATGGATATAAGTATCTATATGAAAGGGTATTATAAAGAATTTCATGCTTTGAAACGACGAAAAAACAAAGCCAATTCAAAGCCAAACAAAGCCAATCGCCAGCCTTTGGCCGGAAATCCGAGGCATGAAGCTCGAAATCCGAAACAAGAGGAATAGGAGCCAAATGACAGCTTCAAAGGCAGACTTGAAAGGATGCGATTTGAAAAAACAAACCCAATTTGCCGGATGGGTAAAATGACGCTAAGTTAGTAATAACAATGGTTTATGATAATTTATATGAATGGAAGCAGCGAAAAAACAAAGCCAATTCAAAGCCAATTTTCTCGGAGCCGGCCCTGGCCTCGTCATTGGTAAGCCCGGACAAATGGCTGCGGAATGAGGATTTCGTTTATGGCTTAACGGTATCGGCTGAATCTGCCAAAATGGCACAAAAGTTGACATTGGGAAATTACAAAGAATTGGGCAAAAAAAAGCTAAATTCTTGTGATAAGGCGATTTAAGTCGTTTCCGACAGGACAATTTGCTCTTTGGCACGATTTTTGCATATATTGGGCTATGAGGTATGAAACTATTTCGAAAGGAATATGACTATGGGTAAAATTATTGGAATAGATTTAGGAACGACAAATTCTGTGGTAGCCGTGATGGAAGGCTCCGATCCGAAGGTTTTGATTAATTCTTCAGGATCCCGGCTGACCCCATCGGTGGTCGGTTTTACAGATAAGGGCGAAAGGCTTGTCGGGCAGATTGCACGGCATCAGCAGGTCACAAATCCGGAAAACACAGTGTTTTCCATTAAGCGTTTTATGGGCCGGCGTCACAACGAGGTCTCGTCGGAAGAGAAGATTGTGCCGTATAAAATTACCGGGGCTTCGGATGAGCTGGTGAAGGTCGATGTTCGGGGCAAGGAATATACTCCGCCGGAGGTTTCGGCAATGATTCTGCAGGATTTGAAGAAGACCGCCGAGGATTATCTGGGCGAAACAGTAACAAACGCCGTGATTACCGTCCCGGCTTACTTCAACGATTCTCAGCGTCAGGCCACCAAGGACGCCGGTAAGATAGCGGGGCTCGAAGTCGATCGTATCATTAATGAGCCGACCGCAGCGGCACTTGCTTATGGGCTTGAGAAGAAAAAGAACGAAAAGGTCGCCGTCTTTGACTTTGGCGGCGGAACATTCGACGTTTCGGTACTCGATATCGGCGATAATGTCTTTGAGGTGCTCAGCACGAACGGCGATACGCATCTTGGTGGTGACGATCTGGACGCCGTGCTGATTAACTTCCTGGCCGATGAATTCAAAAAGACCGAAGGAATCGATCTGCGGGACGATGCAATGGCTCATCAGCGTCTTAAGGAAGCTGCCGAAAAAGCGAAGTGCGAATTGAGCTCGCAGCTTGAGAGCACGGTTAATCTGCCGTTTATCACCGCTGACGCATCGGGGCCAAAGCATCTGCAGATTACAATCAGCCGCAGCAAGTTCGAATCGCTCGTTGATCCCATTCTTGAACGGCTTAAGACTCCATGTCACAAAGCGATCGATGATGCCAAGCTCAAAGCCGGTGATATCGCTGAGGTGTTGCTCGTCGGCGGTTCGACAAGGATTCCGAAAGTCCAGCAGATCGTCAAAGACATCTTCGACAAGGAGCCGAACAAGAGCATCAATCCGGATGAGGTCGTTGCTGTCGGGGCAGCCATTCAGGGTGCAGTGCTTGCCGGCGACGCGGGCGTTAAGGATATTCTGCTCCTGGATGTTACGCCGCTTTCGCTGGGCGTCGAGACATTGGGTGGGGTTTTGACCAGATTAATCGAGCGCAACACTACGATTCCGACCAGCAAGAAAGAGATTTTCTCGACGGCCGCCGATAGCCAGACGACCGTTGATATCCACGTTCTGCAGGGCGAGCGTGAATTCGCCAGGGACAATCGAACGCTCGGCAGGTTCCAGCTTGCCGACCTGCCGCCGGCACCGCGGGGCGTTCCTCAGATTGAAGTGGCCTTTGATATTGACGCCAACGGTATTTTGAACGTCTCGGCCAAGGACCTCGGGACCGGCAAGCAGCAGTCGATTGAGATTAAATCCAGCTCCGGGCTGAGCGACGAGGAGGTCCAGAAGATGACTAAGGAGGCCGAGTCCCACGCCGAGGATGATAAGAAGAAGAGAGAAGTGGTGGACCTGAAGAATCAGGCCGACCAGTTGATTTATTCGACGGAAAAAACGCTCAAGGAGCACGGCGATAAAGTCTCGGCAGAGACCCGCGGCAATATCGAGAACGCGGCCAATAATCTCAAGGAAGCAATCAAGGGCGAGGACGCCGAAGCCATAAAGAAGGCGATTGAAAACCTGGGTACTGCCGGCCAGGAATTGGGCAAAGTGCTTTATGAAGAGGCAGCAAAAAAGCAGGCCGCTTCTGCACCGGCCGGCGATGCCTCGCAAGCTCCTCCGCCTCCCGAAGAAGAAGCTCAAAGTAAAAAGCCCGAAGACGTCATCGATGCTGAATTCGAGGCAAAAGACAGCTAATTGAAATCTAAAACAAACTGAATGCTAACAGTTTTTGACTCTTCCACCGGCTCCCAGACAAGCCGGATGGAAAATAAAACGTGCAAAAAAAGCCGGAGCGCGGGTTCAAAATTAAGTAACCTGCCCCGGCTTGTTTGCCTTTACAGGAGCTTTGATTTTCGAATTTGCCTTTCTCTAATGAGGTTGCCCCAGAGCGTCCAGCGGCTCTTTGACAATCAGCTTATCGCCCAGTGTCGCGGCCAGATCGGGAATATCGTACGCCTTTAATGCTCCATGCACCGTGTTTATCTGTTGGTTGTAAGAGCGGCCAAGCTCAATCACATTCGACCATGAGCTGAGCAAACCCGTGAACCTAACCGAGCCGAAGAGTTCCGGTTCGAGTGCCGCTGCGTGAAGCGCGGGGATGGTGACGTTACCGGCGGCAATTAAATCGACAGGCCCTGTTTGCTGCTGCCGAAGGAAACGAGCACAAACCAGCACGTCCTCGGCTCGCATGCCGACGTAGGAGCGCCCGAGAAGGTAGGCCGTGAAAACGTCCTTCCAATCGAGCCCGATAGCATCGGTAAACTTGTTCTGTTTGCTCTGCTGCGTTTCTCCTGTGCCTCGCACGTCGACGGCCAGCACGCTTTTACCGGCTTTGACCATCGCCTCGATCGGCCCGCCCGGTGCGGCATCTATGGCCTTGCCCTGTTCGTGAATATACAAGACGGCAGCCTGACCTGCATCCGTACCGGGGACAAACATCAGTGCCGGCAGATAGATACCATCGGCCGGCGTCAAAATCATCTTTTTGACCTGATAGCCGTCCCGCTCAACGGTTCCGGAGCTTGTGACATTGGGTTCGGGCAGTTCCGCGAGCCTGCGTATGCCGGCGATGTTGCGTACTTCGTCCAGCAGCTCTGCACGGCCTTTATTTGCCCACTGCTTTTGACGCCGGCCGGCAAGGTTCTTTTCCAGGTCGCGGTTCAGGTCATACGTTGACCGTGCGCCATCCAGATTCATCACCTGGCCGCCCGGGGCGCACAGGACCTCCTCGTCGCTGAGCAATTTGATTTCCGGCTCGGTAATCGGCAAATCTTTATCGAGCAGCCATCGTGACATCCATCGCACGACACCCTGTCGCTGGAGCCGATTGTAATTGTGCCCGGCGTCGTTTTCCAGCAGGTCGATACGTTCGGCAAACTCCATGCGCGTGTAGAGCCTTTTGGCATAGCGGAACGAATTCCACACCCCTGTGATATCGAAGAAATCCTCCGTGGCGGCACAAATCAGTATTGGCATCGGGGCCCGCATCATCAGGTAGTCGGCGTGGTCCATCCCGAACGCGAGCTGGCCGTAGATGTTCTGCTCGGCATCCTGCGGTCCGATTGTGTCCAGCAGACGCTCGAAGCCGGTGATATAGCAGCTTGGTGCCGCGGCGACGATACGCTCATCCAACGACATCAGGTACGAGGTCTGAGTGCCTCCGCCGCTGTTGCCCGTGCAACCGATACGCCTGGGATCGACCTCAGGCCGTGACTGAAGGTAATCGATGGCTCTCATGCCGTCCCAAATCTCGAATCGCGCGGTGTTGCGGCCGAGCAGAATACAGCCGATGCCGAGCATCGTGTGTGCTCTTGTACCGGCAAGTTTGGGCAATTGCGAAGGCATCTGGCTCCGTTCGCCCTGGTCGATCGGATCGAAAACCAGCCCGGCCATGCCGTTAAGGGCCAGCAATGCCCCCATGGTTTGATAGGCTTCGGAGGCCTTGCCGTTGGCGCTGTGGCCGCAGGGCACCAGCACACCCGGATAGGGGGGCTTGTATTTGCCGGCATCGGGCAGAAACAACAGGGCGCTAACATGATGCTTCGGCTGGCTTTCGAAGATGACTTTGTCAACCCGGTAGCCGTCGCGCGAAATGATGCCGGTGACTTGTGGATTCAGCGGCGTTCGCTCAGGCAGGCCGCCGATGGCCTCGATGAACTTCTCGCTAAGACGCTTCTGGTATTCGGCGATCTGCTCAGGTGTTTTACGCTGTTCGTACTGCCCTTTCCAATCCTCGAACTTCTGGCCGGCAAGCCGGCGCAGGTAATGACTCATCATATCGCCCGGCGCCACGTCATTGGTCTTTTCAGGCAAGACACGCAGGTCTTCCTGGCTAACAGCCGCGGCGTTTAGTGTCAGACTCAGACACACGATCGTTGTAATTGCTCTTTGTAGATTCATATCCAATCCTGCTCCAAATGAATAAAAAGGTTTCGCCGTTAGTCATACACGGATATTGATGATAGCAAAATCGGGGGAACAAATAAAGAAGTTCGAAAATCAAAAATTTTGCATTTTATGGCTCACTTGCCGACACAAAATCTGCTGAATATCTGTCCTAATATCTGCTCTTCGATATGTGCAGCGCCAGGCTGTTCGATGTCGCTGACGGCCTGCCAGGCGGCGCGCAGCATCATTGCCGCGACTTCGTCATTTCCGGCGTTCAATTCGTCGGCTGATTCGCTGATCTGCCCGATCGCCTCGGTGACAGCATTTCTGTGCCGGGCCGTCAGGGCAACAGGTGCCGCACGGGGAACGTCGGATTTCTCGGTCAATTTGCCGTCGATTGTCTGTCGCAGCAGTTCTATTCCGGCACCGGTCTGCGCGGAAGTGGACAGAAAATCCGTACCGAAGGATTCATTCAACCCGGCAAGACGGTCGGGCAGAATCTGCTCCGGGACCGAATCGCATTTTGTCGCAACCGGCACGAGAATTTTCGGTTCGATGAGTTTTCGGATAGCGGCATCTTCGGACCACTCGGTTTTTGATATGTCGACACAGAAGATAACTATGGAGCTGTTTCGCAGCGCCTCAACGGCCGCCTGTTGTGCTAATTCATCGAGGATGTCCTCGGCTCCCATCAGAAGGCCCGCGCAATCGAACAGCACGCACCTGCAATGCGGCAAGTTGCAGAGGCCGGTCAGGACATCCCTTGTGGTTTTGTGCTGGTGTGAGACGATGCTCCTTTCTTTGCCGAGCAGCTTATTGAGCAGACTGCTTTTTCCGGCGTTCGGAGCCCCGGCAATCCCCACCGACGGCAGGTCGATTACCGATTCATATCGAATACTGCCCGAAAGCAACTGTTCGAGCTTCTCCTTTATCGTGGCGAGCCTCTTAACCGCTTCGTCTCGGGCGATAAATTCGATATCTTCGCCGCTGAAATCAAGCCCTGCCTCGATGAGGCTGAGCAAATCCATCAGGCCGGCGAGCAGCTTTGCGGTCGTTTCGCCCAATCGGCCATCCAGCAGTTTCTCAGCGGCGGCGAGTTGATATTCGTTGGAGCTGACAATAATCTCGTTAACTGCCTCGGCCTGGGCCAGATCGAGCTTGCCGTTCAGATATGCCCTGGCGGTGAATTCGCCCGGCTCGGCGATTCGAAGGCCTCCTTCCAAAAGATTGCTCACCAGGGCCTCGGTTACGGCAGAATTCGTATAAGCGTGGATCTCGGCGACGTCATCGCCGGTATAAGAATGCGGTGCTATGAACAGGTACAGTTGTGCATCGATTATAAGTTCTTCATCAATAGTTAAAGAGCCTGAAAGTAGGGTGGGGCTTGCCCCACCGTCGCCGCTTTGCGATTCGATTGGCGGGCGGAATATTTGCCTGCATACTTCGACCGTTTTCGGCCCGGTAATACGAACGATAACTCTTCGATCTGAGGTCGGAGAACTGACAGCCACGATGGTGTCATGTAGTTCGTACATTCGGTGCTTCGGCATCGTCTTTGCGGGAGCATTACATATTTCTGAAGAACGGCTTGGGTTTCTTCTTTTTGACTTTTCCGCCGGCCTTGCTCGTCGTGGCGACCAGACCCTGAGACTCGGCCTGTTCTTTTTCCCGGATGTGCTTGCGAATTACGTACTGCTCTATGACGCCGGCAAAAGTGCTTGCCATAATGTAAAGGTTTACGCCGGACGGGGCCTTGTATAGCATCAGCGGGAACAGCAGCGGCATCATGATCTTCATCATTTTCTGCTGCTGGGCCATTTGCGGATTCGTCGAGGCATTTGCCTGGGACGGCATAAGCTGCTGTTGCAGGTAAAATGCCACGCCCATCAGAAGCGGCAGCAGGTTCAGCGATTCTATCTTCCAGCCTAACAGGGGCACGGTCAAAGTTGAGAATCTAACCAGGGCGTCAGGGACCGAAAGGTCGGTAATCCAAAACGGCAGAAACGCGGCACCTCGCAAATCTATACTGGCGTATACCGCGCTCCACAGAGCGATCCAGATGGGCATCTGTACCATCATCGGCAAAAAACCCATAATCGGCGATGCTCCCTGCTCCCGGTAGAGTGCCATCATCTGTTTGTTCATCTCGGCTTTGTTGTTGGCGTACTTCTTCTTTATCTCTTCGGCCTTCGGGGCGAGCGTGCCCATCTTGCTCATTGATATCTGGCTCTTTTTGGTAATCGGATGCATGACGAGCCGCATCAGGAAAACCAATATGATGATGACTACGCCGTAATTGGGGATAAAGCCGTACATCCATTTCATCAGCGCCAGTATCCCGAACGCCAGCGGGCTGATAATCTTTGCCGGGCAGCAGCAGCCCATAAAGTCTATCGTCTGGAGAAAGCCGAGTTTTCGATACATCTCGTTTTTATCGAAAAGACTCTTATCCTTGGGTCCTATGTAGAGCTGGAAGTTATATGTCTTCGAACTGTCGGCCTGACCGGTTGCCGCCAGAGTGCTTGTAACAGCCGTTAAATCCATGCCTAACTTCTCGTCGCCGGTATCGGCTTTAGCGTCCCCGTCAGGATTATAAAACCGGCCTGTTTTGCTGGTTATCCAGTCACAATAGTCTTTGCCCTCGTCCGGACGCGGCACTAAGATTGCCGCGAAATACTTATTAACAGCGGCAATCCAGAGAAAATTACCGCCCGGTTTTGTAAGCTGTCTTTCATTGAGGCTGCTGGCCCTGGAGAGCTTCTTCTTATCGAGTTTGACGCTGCTTATTTGGTCCTGCGAATCTCTAAAGGCTGCAACGATCTTTCTCATATCGGTTCTGATGGCCTCTCTGCCAAGACCGCCTGGGCCGGCCATATTCAAGCGTACTTTCTGCTCGGTATTTATCAGATTTTCAACGGTAACATCGCAATCGAGAAGATAACTGTCCCAGCTGATTTTATATATCTTGGTAAGCTTCAGAGCGGGCTGGCCCGTATCTTCACGCTTAATAATCGCCTCAAAACGGGCGGTCTGCGAGCCGTCATCTGCGGTTTCGGCATCGAAGCTCTTCCAATCGAGCCTGTTCAGGGGCAGTTGTAACTCTTGCTGGACAAAAACAAGGTTCGTATTAGCCATTGCCAGAACTTCGCTGCCGTCCCTTTCCGGGATGGGCGATATAATGACCAATGGCTGAGGATTCTTATAATCGCGGTCATCGAACTCGCTGAAAGCAGCTTTTCTGATTGCGGCACCTTTGGAGCTTAACTCCAATTGATACTTATAGCCGCTCTTGGGATCGACAGAGCCTAAAGTAATTGTTCTGGCTGTTGCATTATCGGCGCCGAAGGTAATTGAATCGACCGCTTCCAAATTTTCGGTGTTCGATACAGTCACCTCTGGTATTTCTGTTTCTTGATTGGCTGCTACATTCTGCAGGAGGATAATGCTGCGTCCGGTTTGCGATGAATCATCAAAAAAACCGGAGTCGACAACAAGCCAGCCGCAGAATAGGCAAAATCCAGCTACAACCAAAATCAAA
Organism: uncultured Pirellulales bacterium; assembly: GCA_964612465.1. Taxonomy (GTDB): domain Bacteria; phylum Planctomycetota; class Phycisphaerae; order Sedimentisphaerales; family Anaerobacaceae; genus JAFGPJ01. Next base: position 14,028 of record CAZTDF010000014.1, on the reverse strand, counting down.
TATCGCATATCTTATCTCTCAGAGTAAATAGAGGCTTAGTTTTTTACAATAATCAATAATCAATAGTAAATAATCAATTTCTTCTATCTTCCGCTCTGTAGTCGTTCAGCATGAAAGTTATCTAATTTTTTAATTGCCAGTATCTTTTTCATTGTGGATTCGAAATCATATTCGAGCCGTACAAAATGCACTTCATTCTCTTTTACATACACATAGCTTGCCCGGTTGTCCTTATCTCTTGGCTGTCCGGTAGAGCCGATATTAATAATTGCCTTCTCGGTATCGATAATCGGATAGACGTTACTAAGCTCAGCCGGGAGGTAGAAGTCGGGTTCATCAAGAAAGACGCCGGGCATATGAGTATGGCCTACAAAGCAGATGTGCTTGACACGCTCGAACAGCAGCCGAACCTTTAGCGGATTGGTGTAAACATCGTCAGGAAAGATATATTCGTTGATCGGTCTTCTTGGCGAGGCGTGAACAAAATCTATTGTTGCCGGGCTTGTTCCAGCTTTACTTTTGAGTGTTCGCCTCATTGGCAGCTTGCCTAAAAAGTTCCAGCGTTTGTCTCGATCCTGCTTTTCTTCTTCCGACTCAAGAACCTCCCGGGTCCAGAAGCTCGCCTGTTCTGCCCCGTAATTGAAATTTGTCGGCTCATAAAATACCGCATAATCGTGATTGCCCAGAACGCACCACTTAGTCTTCTCGATAATGAGATCGAGGCATTCCTTGGGATTTGGCCCGTAGCCGACCACATCGCCGAGGCAATAAATCGTCTTTATGCCCCTCTTCTCAATATCAGCCAGAACCGTAGTTAAAGCTTCGAGATTTGAATGTATATCGCTTAGTATCGCAAACATACACGTCCTTAACTAAATCAAAGTTACTCTTTTTCGTAAGAGAAACTACTTAATAGCAGAAAAATCATAAAAATGCCAGAATATTTATTAGCTTTTCTCATATTGGGCTCTGAGGTTCACGAGATGTGTTATTTATTTGCTTTAGCGGTTAGTATTGTTATAATACCGAAGTGCGATATTCTATATGAGATACTAAAATGGTAGACATGACTCTTTTTGAAACTTGCGGGCTGGTAAAGAAATATTCCGGCAGGATCGTTGTTAACGAAGTATCGATTACGATTGACCGGCAGACTATTGTCGGGCTTTTGGGCCGGAACGGAGCCGGCAAGACCACCTCCTTTAGAATGATTATGGGGATGATTGCCCCGAACAGCGGCTCGGTGCTCTTTGAGGGCCGGGATATCACGAAGCTGCCGATGTACAAACGCGCCCGCCTGGGGATTGGATATTTGTCGCAGGAGCCGAGTATCTTTCAGCGGCTCAGCGTTCGTGATAATCTCCTTGCGATTCTGGAAACGATGTCTATCGGCAGGGCCGAGCGTAACGAGAGGGCGGATATGCTTATCGAGCGTTTTTCGCTGACGGAAGTCGCCCGCAGTCAGGGAAGATTCCTTTCCGGCGGTGAGCGTAGAAAACTCGAAATCGCCCGGGCTATGGTAACCAATCCTTCGCTGATTCTTCTGGATGAGCCATTTAGCGGCGTCGATCCTATTGCCGTGCAGGATTTACAAGAAGAAATCCGGCAGCTCGTCGCTTCAGGCGTGAGCATCCTCGTGACCGACCATAATGTCGAAAGGACGCTTGAGGTCGTCGATAAGGCTTACATCATCGACCACGGCAGAGTCATAGGAGCAGGCCCGCCCGCTGAGATCATTAAAAACGAAGTTGTAATAAGCTCTTATCTCGGCAATACATTCGATGGCGACGAATTCGACGATATATAGCGTAAAGCAGGAACTGTGAATATAATTGCCAATTGCAGGCCGCGAAAATTAAAAGGTAGCTTATATCTGGTTAATGTGGGATAGGGAAAATGATAGATATTGATAAATGTCACATTACACATTACCCGGCCGGGGTTTTAGGCCGGCGTGCCGAGCCGATCGAAGAAATTGATGATAATATCCGTCAGTTCGTGGATAAGATGATCGATATCATGCTTAAAAACAAGGGCGTCGGTCTGGCTGCTCCACAGGTGGGCGTGTCGCTGAGGCTTTTTATTATCTCTCTGGACGGCAGCAGAGAAAATGTAAAAGCATACGTGAATCCGACAATAACTCCGATCGGCGAACTCGAAGGGATTGACGAAGGCTGCCTTTCAGTGCCGGGTATCTATACGAAGATACGTCGATACAAGAAATGTGAAGTGACTGCGACCGACCTCGACGGCAACGAATTCACCGACCAGGGCGAAGGACTCTACGCCAGGGCAATGCAGCATGAGCACGACCATCTTGAAGGAATCACCATTGTAAATCGTATGGCTCAGACCTCCAGAATCGTGCATCGAAGGCAACTTAAAAAACTGGAAGATCATCGCGAGTAATAAGGGCCCTCTACTCCTCTTGTCCAGGATGAGCAATGAAAATCGTATATCTCGGCAGCGGTGAATTCGGCGTTGAATGCCTGGATGCTCTGAGCATCTCGGAGCATGATCTGCGATTTATCGTTACACAGCCGCCCAATCCCGCCGGCAGGGGCAGGAAGCCTCACCCGACGCAGGTCGCTCGCTGGGCGGAGACGCATTCGATACCTTTTATCGAGATAGATGACGTAAATGCTTCCGAGATCGTCGAAAAGATAGCCGGTTATGAGCCGGATTTGATTGTGGTAATTGCGTTCGGCCAAAAGATCCGCGACGTGCTGAATAAGCTGCCGCCGAAAGGCTCTATCAATGTCCACTCCTCTTTGCTGCCGAAATACCGCGGTGCCGCCCCAATCAACTGGGCGATAATTAACGGCGAGACCACGACCGGCATAAGCATTATTACGTTATCCGAAAATATGGACGCCGGCCAAATCCTGGCTCAATCGCAGACCGATATCGCCGCCGATGAAACAGCCGGCCAGTTGCATGACAGGCTGGCGAAAATAGCGGCCCCTCTGCTGCTCAATACAATCGCCCAAATCGCCGACGGCACGGCAGTCTATACCGAGCAGGATCACGATAAAGCAACTTGCGCCCCGAAGTTGAAAAAATCCGATGGTTTTCTGGACTTCGACCAGCCGGCGGAGGTTCTGGCAAGAAAAATTCGCGGCTTTTGGCCCTGGCCCGGCGCATCGGCTAATTACGTTTCACATAAATCCGACAAATCGATAAGAGTAACTATTGCTATGGCAGAAGTAGGGGCGGTTCGCGAATCGGCGTTGCCGGCCGGAACACTTGATGAAAGTCTAAATTTGATCTGTGGCTCCGGGGCATTGGAGATAAAGAAAATCAAGCCGGCCGGCTCGGCGTTGATGGACTTCAAAGATTTCGTCAACGGCCGGCAAACCAGGCCCGGCGATTTGTTCTTAAAGATAAACAAGTAATATATGGCCGGTCAAAAATTCAAATCCGCACGAGCTATTGCAGTCGAGGTACTAAATCGTTGTGATCCGAGAAGGAATTATGCCGGCCCGTTATTGGGCAAAGTGCAGCAGGAAACCAACCAGAGGCAACGGGCGACGGACCTTGTCTTTGGGACGCTGAGGAATCGCATTGCTATCGATACAGTAATCTCTGCGTTCTCCGGCCGGCCTGTCGAAAGGATTCAGGGCAGGCTGCTCGATATCATTCGCATTGGGACCTATGAACTGATCTACTGCCCTTCGACAGAGCAGTATGCCATCGTCAACGAAGCGGTCGGCGGCGCCAAAGCCGCGGGGGGGGCCAAACAATCGGGTTTTGTAAATGCCGTCCTGCGTCAAATCACAAGACACATAAGCAATCGCCATGCTCCGTTGACTGAAGGCGACACCGGTCGCACGCTTGTAGCAAACGCTGAGACCGGCTGTCAATTCGATGCTGATTTTCTGCCTGACCGCCAGATAAATCCTGCCGAACATCTAAGCACGGTTTTTTCGCTGCCCGAATGGCTTGTCGCAGGCTGGCTTGCCGAGTTCGGCGAAGAATCGGCCTTGCGGATTTGTCTTGCATCGAACCGCAGGCCGAGCGTTTATATCAGGCCTAACCCGCTCAGAACAATGATAGATGCTCTGGCGGAAAAATTCACCGCCGCTGAGATTGGTTTTGAGATTGCCGGTGACGCCGAAATGATACGAATCAAAAGCCCGCGCGATGTGACACAGCTTCCCGGATTTGCGGCCGGCGAGTTTACCGTCCAGGATATCACAGCCTCGAAGCCGGTCAGATTGTTGAGAAACTTAAAACTTAAAACTAAAAACTTAAAACTACTTGATCTCTGTGCCGCACCGGGTACCAAGACGACACAGTTGGCCGAAGCCACCGATGATTCGGCGAAAATTATCGCCACCGATATCGACAACCGTCGGCTCGAAATGGTCAAAGAAAATATCGCCCGGCTCGGCATTAACAGTGTCAATATTATTCCATATGAAGAATTCCTCAATTCTCAATTCTCAATTCAAAATTCTAAATTCGATTGCATTCTCCTCGATGTCCCGTGCTCGAATACCGGTGTGCTGGCCAAACGCATAGAGGTACGTTATCGAATCAATCCGGCGGCGATTAAAGAACTGGCCGACCTGCAGGCCGAGCTGCTCAGATCCGCCTCAGACTTAGTCAGGACCGGCGGGAAAATCTGCTACAGCACCTGCAGTATTCAAAGGGCTGAGAACAGCGAAATCGTACAAAACTTCCTGAAGAAAAACAAAAACTTCACTCGCGTTTCAGAGCAGCTAACATTGCCTTCGGCCGAAGGCTTCGATCATGACGGCGGATACGCCGCAATCCTCATTAAAAGCGAAAACTAAATCTAATCCCAATCCGGTCCTTCGGCGTCGATTTCGGAGTGGAGTTTCGCCAGGGTCTTCTTCATCGCTTCAAGACGCTCGGGCCGGCTGTTGGCAAGATTATGCTGCTCGGCAATATCTTTTCGCACGTTGTACAACTCAAACTTCGTCATTTCATTGTCGGCGAGAATCTTCCAGTCACCCTGTCGCATCGCTACGGTGAAGGGCTTGCTCAGCGCGTTATTGTATCGCCAGTACAGCGGTACTTTGCGTTTGAGTTTATCGCCCTGTAAGATCGGCAGAAAGCTGGCCCCGTCAATCGGCCTTTCAGTGGGCACTTCGACGCCGGCCATCTCGCACAGGCTCGGCAGAATATCCGTCCCGTTGACAGTCTCGTGACATACAGATCCCGGCCTGGTTCTGCCGGGCCAGCGGATAATTCCCGGCACGCGAATCCCTCCTTCGTACATGTGCAGCTTCATCCCTCTCAGCGGCCCGGGCGAGCCGAAAGAGCGGTTCGAGCCGCGATAACGGTTCAGCGTTTCCGGGCCGTTGTCGCTGGTGAACATTACGAACGTTTTATCTCGCAGCTTCATCTCATCCAGCGTTTTCATCAACCGGCCGAACTCATGATCCATTTGTGTGACGTTGCCGTAATAGATGGACTCATTTTTGCCCTCGTACATTTTCATGAATTCCGATGCGGTTGCAATGGGCTCATGTGGGGCGTGAAACCATACGAAAAGGCAGAACGGTTTAGAGTGGTCCCACTTTGTGCCCAGCCAGTTTATGGCTTCCTGCACGATTAGCTCGGAGGAGTATCCCTCCAATGGGCCGACGCGCTGGCCGTTACGGACGAAATTCTTCGGGTTGTGGTGTGATGGGCCGGCGTTGTTTTGCGTGGAGAACCAGTGCTCGAAACCGTGGTC
>CAZTDF010000014.1:3870-8221 GCA_964612465.1 uncultured Pirellulales bacterium | reverse complement strand
CAATCGGTCAGCTTCATGCCCTCGGTGGCAAGTTTGTCCAGATTCGGCGTTTTAATATGCGGATGGCCGTAGCAGCTCAAATCCCCATAACCCAGGTCGTCGCATAACACGATTAAAATATTGGGCCTGCTCCCGGAAATCTCCGGCTCAGACTGCCTGGAGGCCATCGAACATCCGGATAAAGCCATCGAGGCAGCGCTTAAACCCATCATTTTTAGAAAATTACGTCTGTTCACTCGGCCCATTATTTGCCTCCTTAATATTATTGCAGTCCTGTATTTGATATTACGTATTATGGACAAAATAGGACAAACGAGAGAGAAAGTAAAAATAAAAAACCATTCCATTTATCCTCACAACCTGCTATAGTTAAGTATTAATATCTAAATCCTAAATCCTAAACAATATCAAAATTCAAATTAGCAAGTGATTCAAACGGTTTTGAGCATTTTAATTTCAGTGATTTGAATTTGTTTGGAATTTAATGCTTAGTGCTTAGGATTTCTTTTGAGAGTTTGAGAGAGTCTTTGATGAGCAAATTTCTGGAGCAGATAAATAGTCCTGCGGACGTAAAGAGACTGTCGGTGCCTGAACTGAAGGAGCTGGCAGAGGAAATACGGCAGTTTATTCTCGATTCGGTCAGTAAGACGGGCGGACATCTGGCAAGCAATCTGGGCGTTGTGGAATTGACGCTGGCTCTGCACTGCGTCTTCGATTTTAAGAAAGACATGCTTGTTTGGGATGTCGGGCATCAGTGCTATACGCATAAGATCATCACCGGCAGGAAAGACAAATTCTCGCGTCTGAGGCATGTTGACGGGATCAGCGGTTTTCCCAATCCCGCCGAAAGCGAGTACGACCAATTCGCCGTGGGGCACGCGGGCACTTCGATCGCCACCGCGATCGGATTGGCCCTTGCCGAACAGTTAAAGAGCAAGAATAAAAAGGACCAGGCACAAAAAGCCCAGAGCGATACTCCAAAGGACGCCTCACGGCCGAGCAAAATCGTGGCGATGGTCGGCGATGCCAGCATCGTTAACGGCACATCTTTCGAGGCGCTTAATAATCTCGGGCTGGTCAAGAGGCAACTGCTCATCGTGCTCAACGATAACTCAATGGCGATCGATGCGACGGTAGGGGCTATGGCGAAATACTTCTCCAGGGTCCGGCTGAGCCAGACCTATGATGGTTTGCGTAAGACGACCAGGAACATTCTGGAGCACATGCCGGTTATCGGCAAAAGTGTTGAAGAGACACTTGAGAGGATTAAGAAAAGTATCAGGATGGTTCTGCCGGCCAGCCAGATGTTCGAGAGCCTGCGTATTCCGTACTTCGGCCCTGTCGCCGGCCACGATATCGGCTCACTCATAGAATTGTTCGAGGCGATGGGCGAGTTGAATCACCCGGCCATTCTGCACGTTTATACGAAGAAGGGCAAAGGTTTTCGTCCGGCGGATCAGGGCCCCAGCAAATTTCATTCGACCGGTCCGTTCAAAATTAACGGAGACAGGGTGGAAAAAGCTCCCGTTCCGAGCGGGCAGAGCTTTACGAGCGCCTTCGGGCAGCATCTTACGGAACTGGCCCAGCACGATGAAAAAATTGTCGCTATCACATCGGCGATGTGCGACGGCACGGGACTAATGGAATTCCGCAAAAAGTTTACCGACCGCTTCTATGACGTGGGGATTGCTGAAAGTGCGGCAGTCGATGTGGCGGCCGGCATGGCAAGGAACGGCTTGAAGCCTGTGGTCTGTATTTATTCGACCTTCCTGCAGCGAACTATCGACCAAATATTTCAGGAAGTTTCTTTACAGAACCTGCCGGTCATTTTCTGCGTCGACAGGGCCGGCTTCGTTGGCTCGGACGGGCCGACGCATCATGGATTGATGGACATCGGTTTTTTACGAATGATGCCGAATATGGTGCTGACGGCTCCCGCCAATGATATCGAAATGAAGCTGGCTCTGGAATTTGCTCTCAGCGAAGATAAGCCGGTGATAATCAGGTATCCGAAAGATATTGTCCCGTCGAAGGAGTTTGTCAGGGCCGCATGTACCAAGCCATTCAAATTAGGTAAGAGCGTGACTGTCAAAAGGTCGAAAAATTCAGCCGTTGCGGTTGTCAGTTACGGCAACGTATTGACCGAAGCATTAAAGGCCGCATCGCTGCTGGCTGAAGAAAAAATCGCGATTGATGTTGTCAATGGTCGGTTTGCCGCTCCCGTCGATGAAAAGATTATTTCGCTGCTGGGGCAGGGAAAAAGTATCGTGACGGTGGAGGACCACGCTGTTGCATGCGGCTTCGGCTCGGCCGTGCTCGAATTGGCTGCCGAGAAGGGCTATTCGACAGAATCTATACGCTTGCTTGGTGCGCCAAGGCGATTTATAGGACATAATTCTCGCGACGTACAACTTATGGAGGCGGGCGCAAATGCCGAAACAATAGCAAAGACGGTAAGGAAAATCTTAAATCTTAAAACTTAAAAGTTAAAGCCTAAAACTAAGCGATGCCGGAGATGAAATCTCTACCTAAATTGGTGATTTTCAGGGACCTGAGGAAACAGGGTGTCAACGAGGCTATCGATGAATTCCTCGGCTTTGCTAAGGGTAAAGCCGAAATCGTGGCGAGTTACGGCATCGAGGACTTAAAACAGACCTACACGACAGCTTTACCGCCCAAAGACGCCAATGTCCTGAAGAAATGCGATTTTGCTATTGTTTTCGGCGGTGACGGCAGCATTATCTCGACGGCGAGAAACGTCAGTAAAGCATCTTTGCCTGTGATTGGCGTGAATGTCGGCAAGCTCGGTTTCCTGGCGGAATTCAGCGTGGCTGAGTTGCAAGATTTTTTTCCTCGCTTAAAGAAGGGTACGGCCCCAATAGATAAGCGCATGATGCTGAATTGCAGGGTTTTCAGAGATGGCCGGGGCAAAGACCGGGACGAGAAGTTTTCCTCGGCTGCGATTAATGACATTTATATCACTGCCGGACCGCCCTTTAGAATGATCGAACTTAAAATATTGGTGGATGGTCAATCGCTGGCCGGCTGCGTTACTGACGGTTTGATAATTTCCACACCGACCGGTTCTACGGCCTATAATCTTTCTGCGGGGGGACCGATTCTCTCGCCGAAAATCGAGGCCGTGGTCATTACGCCGATATGCCCTCACTCGCTGAGCTTCAGACCGATTGTTATAAATGCCGACAGTATAATCGAGGTTTTTGGCGTAAGAGTCAACGAAGGGACCACTATCTCTATTGATGGGCAGGTTTCACTGAACCTGACGATTAATGATGTTGTGAGGGTCGAGAAGGAAAATAGCGATTTTCTGATTGTGAATAATCCGCTTCGAAGCAAATGGGATACTTTAGCTACTAAACTCAGTTGGGCGGAACAGCCGAAGTACAAGCAATACCCGAACGTATAGAAACGTCGGATTGTTGCAGGTTGCCCGATTGGGTCGTTGTGAGGTATTTGGTATTATGAAGTATCGGATTTTCATGATCGCAGTAGTATTGTCGGCTGTGCTTTGTTGGCCGGCAAGCTGGTCGGTAGAAAATCCGGGGATTGGCAATCCGGTCGGCCCAAGCACAGTACCTCCGAGCACTTTCCGCAGTTCTCTGGTAAACACTCCTGCTCCGATAGATACGAGTGGAAATTTGTTAATTACCGGCAATGTGCGTCGCGGCAGGCACTTCCGCGGCGATGTGCCATACCGATCACCTACAAGCTTCGGTTCGAGTCTCGGTTCATCGTCGCTTAGCTCTTTTTTGAGAGATACAGCCGGCTCGGAAGATTTGCAGACGCATTCCAACAAATACGGAACTCAGCCTTATTATTCTCCGACCGAAACTGTCACGACTATGGCCCCGGGCCGGTCCGAGATTTTCATGCCGGAACGTACAATGGCCAGCGCCCGTGCGCAGCAGAACACCCGCTCCGAGGGAACCGGCGTATTTGGTTCGGAGTCCATGCAGCGGGAACAGACGTTGTTTGCCCAGGGTACTACAGCCGCTGATTCGGGTTTGCAGGGACCTAATACTCAATATGGTCCGTTGGCCCAGTCGCGATTAATGCTGGAAAGCAAATTCCCGACAAGTATGTCACAGAGTCCGCGTAATACGGAGCAACTTACGCCGGCTCAAATCGGCATACGTCGGCAAGGCCAAACGTCATCTGCTGAACTGTTCAAAGAACAGGTTCAAGACTTGAGGGACACAGCGCAGTCCACAGGATGGCCAGGCCCGGACTCAATAACGGTTCCGGGCCCGGAACTCCGGGAACGCCAGTGGGAAAAGAACGAGTCTTTTAAGTACCCGAGTCAAAGGACAAACATCGAGAATCTAAGACC
>CAZTDF010000014.1:0-3770 GCA_964612465.1 uncultured Pirellulales bacterium | reverse complement strand
ACAGCTCGATGATTTGACGAAGTCACTCGATGCGACTATACAGAGACGTGATGCATATAAGGATATGAGTACTGAGCCGGTCGCAAAACGCGAGCAGACGCTTCTGGGATATCAGCAATACGTGCCTGATTCCCGCAAGACCGCCGGCCGGGAGCGGATTAATTCGAGCGGCACTCTGAACTATTACCAGCAGCGGGGAGCTGAACTCGGCTTCAACGGAGAAAAGCTTGCCCCGGCAGCAGGGGGGGGGCTTAATCGAACCGGCCTCGGCAGGCAAACCGGTTTGGAGTTTACAGGGATACCGAACTACGAAAATTCTCAAAGGAAAAGTTCTCCGTTGGATGAGCTGAATAAGCTTTCACAAGCCGACATTTCCGCCGAAGCAAACCTGATTATGGGCCGGCATAAGAGTCTTGATTCTCTATCGGAGTCCAAGTTTAATCAGCACATGCTCGATGCCGAAGAGCATCTGAAGGCGGGCAGGTACTATCGTGCAGCGAGCTGCTTCTCTCTGGCGTCTGTTTATCAGGCGGACAATCCTATGGCCCTTGCGGGTCGGGGACATGCGTTATTTGCCGCCGGTGAATATGTCAGCAGCGCTTTGTTTCTCTCTAGGGCGCTGGCGATTAGTCCCGAATATCTGCAGATGAGAGTCGACCTTGTGGCCATGCTTGGTGACGGGAAAAAACTCGCCGGCAGGATTGCCGATATTGAGCAATGGCTGGCACGCAGCGGTTCGAGCCAACTGCAATTTCTCCTTGGTTATGTTTATTACCGAACGGGCCAGCTTCTGCGGGCGAAACAGGCGATCGATGCCGCCTATGAGAAGACGCCGGAGTCACCGGCTGTGCAGGTGATGAAAATCACTATCGACAATATGACGATGCGGCGGTGACATGCGCTTGCCCCTGGGTGTTATTCCGGTACCTGGCATCGGCTCCAGGAATCTCGATACGGTTCTTGTGGTAATTCGAACTTAGCGTGAGATATCTTTTTCAAGCTGTGCAAGCACGGTTCTGGCTTTTGAGATTTTATTGCCTTCCGGGCCGTTCCAGCGAAGCTCGGCATTTTGCTGTATCATCCCTTCGATTTTTTTGCAGGCTAAAAGGACGGTGGCGTGATTTTTATTGCCCATTACTCGCCCAATCTCGGATGAGGACATCTTCGTGTGCTTTCTCGTCAGGTACATGCTGAAATGGCGGGCCAGAGCCACGGTCCTGTTTTTCCTGGACGAGTGTATACTCGTCGTCGTGATCCCGAAAAAAGTCGCTACGGCTGATTCGATATCCGATACGTGCACAATCGGATCGCATCTTTCCATGTGTTCGATCAGAACGGCTTTAGCCATTGAAGTTGTGATTTTTTCATTTTTCAGTGCTGTAAACGCAATTAATTTCAGCAGGGCACCTTCCAGCTCCCGAACGTTGGTACGCATATTTTCAGCGATGTATTTTATGACACTCTCGGGAACAAGTTTATTAGCGTTTGCTTTTGTATAAGCATTTTGCGAACCGCCCCTGTGAATATTATTTGCATATTGTCTGCATATCTGGCAGCGAGTCTCCAGGTCGGGGATATTAATTTTGACGACCATTCCTGAGACGAACCGGTTGACCAGCTTTTCGGACAGTTGGCCGATCATCTTCGGATGTGCATCGGAAGCAAGGACTACCTGCTTGCCGGCCAGACTGATAGTATTGAATGTATGCAGAAATTCTTCCTGCATCGAAGGCTTACTGGCCAGAAAATGGATATCGTCTATTGCCAACAAATCCGTTTTACGCATACGCTGCCGGAAAGTTTCAAGTTTTTTTGTCTTTAAGGCCAAGATAAACTGGTTGGCGAAATCCTCCGCAGAAAGATACATCCAATTTGTTTGAGGCCGGTTCTCACATACTGAATTGCATATCCCCTGCAGTAGATGTGTTTTGCCGACGCCGTATCCCCCGTGAACAAAAAGCGGATTGAATGGGCTTTGTTGCTCGTTGACTACGACCCTGGCGGCGTTATAGGCCAGCTCATTTGACGAACCGACGACGAACGTGTCCAGGTTGAGCTTTAGCCTTTTCTTTTGCTGTCCAGCCGAGGTGGATCTTTTGGTTCCTCGGTCTGTTACGAAAGGGGATTGATGCCGGCTCTTTTTCGCCGTCGTTGAAGTAGCGGCTCTCGAACCAGCCCTGCGGCCGGAAAGCTCCGGATCGATGGTGAATGTAACTTTTACGTTCTTGCCGGTAACCGACCGGACAACCTGGCTGATTTCATTGAGAAAGTGATTTTCAATCCAGTTCGCGATGAAAAGGTTTGGTACGCCGACTTTCAGGTATCCGCCGGCGAGAGTCAGTTTCGTTGAGTTCTTGAACCAGATGCGATATTTCTGCTGTCCCAATTTATTGGCAAGAGCTTCGTTGATTGCCCGTATTTGGGATTCCGTCTCGCTCCGGCAGGCTCCGTCCTTTTGACCCGCACTAAGACTTCCATCCGTGATTGTGCTTTGCATTATTCAATCCCTGGTTCGTAATTTATTGCTCGTTTTCTATATTATTAAGCAATGAAGGTGCAAATCAATTGTGTTTTGTAAAATTTCTTTTCCACTTATTGGAGGTTGCTGCCAGCATTGACTTTGCGCGCGAAAAAAAAATGTTTTTAACAGGTTTTGCACATTGTAAAGTCCGATTGTGGAAAAGTTGTGAATTGGATTTGTGGCGTGAATTGCCTGTAAACTGCCTCTATATCAAAGAAAAATGCTTAAAGTCGGCCGTATCAGTACCGAAAAACAAGTTCTTTTCGTATTCCGTAAAGCCTGTATCTTCAATCAAACAATATTACTCGTTTAATCCATTTAGGAGCGGTTTGCTAACCGCTCCTAAACGTCTTGCGTATCTCCTGATGTTTGAAAATCATTGTACAGGTAGATTCACACTTACTCGTCAGCTTGTCCGTTCGAAGTCTGTGCCGGTCGCATGTCAGCTCTGGAATGCCGCGGCATTGCGATGGTTCCGGTTCTGGCGAGGCTTTTGATGCCGTACGGCTTGCATACATTGATAAAGGCTTCGATTTTGTCCTCGGGCCCGCTGACTTCGACCATGACGAACTTCTGGCCTATGTCCACGACTTTGCCCCTGAACATTTCTATCAGCGAGAGAATCTCGGAGCGTTTTTCCGGCGGCGCGGAAATGGCTATAAGCATCAAATCGCGCGCGACCACAGGCTGGCCGACAAAATCCTGAACCTTAACAACCGGAACAACCTTGGCCAATTGCTTTCGGACCTGTTCGAGGACTCTGTCGTCACCGATAACGACGATGGTCATCCGACTCATCGCAGGGTCCTCGGTTCGGCCGACAACCAACGAATCAATATTGAACGCCCGGGCTGCAAACATACCCGCGACATGGGCCAAAACTCCGGGCTTATTTTCAACTAATGCACTTATTATATGTTTCATATCAGATCAACCTTTCCAATATGTCAAGTCCGCTCATCTCGTCCAGGCTTTTGCCCGCAGGGACCATCGGCCAAACATTTTCTTCGGGTTCGACTTTAAAATCAACCACACAAGGCTGCTTTTCTTTCAGCATTTGCTTGATAGCTTTCGGAACATTGGCCTTTTTCTCGACAGTCATTCCGACCGCACCGAGAGCCTTGGCAAGGGCTTCATACTCAGGATTCTTCAGGTAGGTCTTGGAATACCGCCGGCCATAGAAAAGCTCCTGCCACTGCCGGACCATTCCCATAAAGCCGTTGTTCAAAATACAAACCTTGATCGGCAA
>CAZTDF010000013.1:24442-40840 GCA_964612465.1 uncultured Pirellulales bacterium | reverse complement strand
GCGGCCTGTAAGGGTCCGATCTTACGGAAAGGTCTTTCGGCATGAGCCCGATTTCGACGAGCGGCCGGCAGCCCGATGCCGTGACAGCGTCCATAATACCATCCATTATTCGCCAGTCATAGACCGGATTGCCGTCGGCGTCTTCGGTATAAACGTTCGTCGAGCTCCATTTCGGAGTGGCAACGCCGTCGCCGCTGTTGAGCAGGAAATGCTGCCGGAGATAAACCGGATCGGGATTAATCTGCGCCACGGTTCTCATAAGTGCTTTGCAGTCGGGCGTCGTCGTATAGTTGCACTCGTCATAACCATAGTACTGCCAGACATGCTTCAGCGGTTTGCATTTCTGTGTAGCGTCCACCTGAATCGAAACAACCGACGGTTGAGCATATATTCGACTCGCAAGAACTACTATCATTAGTCCGAGCAAGTGAGTCGTATTTTTAGTATTAAATCGATTATTCATAACTTTTTCCTACAACGTCTATTCCACGCTCTTTTCTTATTATTTTGTGAACGTCATCAACTCGACCGGCACTAACTTTACCGGCCCGAGCAGGCCCGAGTCTTTCGTCTGCCAGCCTGACGCATCGAAGAGACCGTCCGGGCCTCTGTTTTCTCTTCTTCGGGGCGGGAAATTAATATTGTAGAACTTTTTCCATTTAACGCCCCGCCGATCCATATCGGCAATACGATTGGCCATGAGATTGGATACTTCAATCTCCAGAATATTTTCCTTCTCCATTCGATTCGCCGGAATCATTACCTTAAACGGCGGGCAAATCAAGGTGCCCAATTCTTCGCCGTTCAGCTTCACTCGCGCGCTTTCGCACACCTGGCCAAGATCGAGCAGCCACCCATCGGCCCGGCCTTCCGGCCTTCGAATGGAAATAGTGTATCTGGCCGTACCAGAAAATATTTTGACAGCTTGTCCGCCAAAATCCGTCCAGGAAACCAATGTTTCTGCTCGAATATCAGCAGGCAATTGAGGTCCGCCCTCAATAAAGCTAACTGACCAGGTGCCCTTTATTTCCTGTGGATTTCCTATTGTCTTTACATAGTTATATAAAGGGCCGGTTATTGCTGTTTCAAACGTCTTGAGGATACAGGATTCTCCGGGCGCAAGCTGCAGGTAAATCTCACAGTCACCATTTGCAGAGGCCTGAATTGCAGCCAGGCCTTTTTTCTCGAACATCGGGTCAAAAATCGCAACTGATTTTGGATTGCCCTGCAAGCCGACCCATCCATCAAAGGATTCACTATTTGTATTTACGAGCAAGTAAAACCCACCGTTTGAATGCCTGCGGCGGACAAACCGGAGTTTCTCGTCAACCATCGGCTCTCGTTTCACTCCCGCTTCAGTGAGCAGTTGATCCAGATTATCTCCCAGCAGAAATTTCCCACGTCCGACTCTGGCACTCTGAATATTCGAATCCGCCGCCTTTGTGAACCGGACCATGGTACTGAGCTTTTGAAAAGCATTTTGTCGCTCATCGAGATTTGCCCATCCGGGCACATCTGCCGGCAGACTATTATGAACAACTATGGTAGCACCGTCTTGCGCCAAGTCGATGAGCTTCTCGAAAGTCTTCAGCGGAATGAATCTACACTCCGGCAAGACTATGGTCTCGTAGGAAATGTTGTTGGTTTTAAGCGAATCTCCGACGAATTTTAAGTTCGCTATTTGACGATCTGAGACAAAGTCAAACGTATAGCCGGAATCGAGCATGGCCCGCCCGTCGTTTCGAGAGCTTGTGCCGGTCGCTCCGCCGGCAAAATGCTGTAACAGGCTTCTGCCTTGCTCGGACCAGCGGTCATAGATGGGGAAATAGAGCAGCACATCATTATCAGACCGGCCGGACTGAAGGAAGGACTGACAGCGTGTGACGTACCGGTTCAGGGCGGAAAAATCCTTCCAGAAAGAGTTGGTCGGGCCGAAATGCACCGAAGCATAGAAAAGCCATCCCGGCCAGGCCTCGCCGGCCGGTGAGAATGTCGTGCCGTGGTAGCAAACGTGATTGATCCCACCTAAGAAAAAATTATCCAACGCCTCTTTTACATCAGCAAGGGTGGCCGAGAAATGTTCATCCAGCCAGGTGGCGGACTCCGATGATGCAAGAGGCTTGCCGGTAACATGGGCTGCGGACGAAGCGAACTTAAACTTTAGAATATCCGCGCCCTCGGTTTCGGGGATGCCGCTGGCTGCGTACAGGTCGAGAATGTTTGCCGGCGAGCCGTGGGCCTGGTTTCGAGTTTTTGCGCCCTTACTCTCCGCCCACATGCCCCATGGAATTGTGAACCGCTCAAGGAGCAAGTCGGAAATCGTTTCGCGATAATCGCAGAGGATACGGATATCCTTCTCGGCCGAATCGTCGCCGAACAATGCCGGCAGATGGTTGCGGAGGTCGTAGCCGCGGTGTTTCTCAAAATGCTCAAAGAAATCAGAAGTCCAGTCGGATTCGCCGGATGCGTCATCGACTTCGTAGGAATCGTTGAAATAAGCCCGCAACGAGCGGACGTTGTAGCCGGCGTAAGCCCTATCGAATTGCCCCAGGTAATTTTCCAGTGCTTCGGCAGAGAAATGATCAATAACATTTCCTTCGCCCCCCGGCCCGGCACGCTCGACCATCTTGCCGTGCCAGCCCTGGAAGACGGCATACAATTTCCAATTACCCGCCGGCGCCGTCCAATCGAGTTTCCCTTCAGCGTTGACTTTGCCGGTCAAGTTGAGAGTTTGGCCTTGATCCGAATAAGCCATCAGCACCTGCAACGGCAGCGGCTTTTCGAATCGAACTTGTTCGAGAGCAAGAGCTTGAAGATTTTCGTTAGCGCTGATGGGTTCTTTTAGTTCGGAGATATTTAGACGTCGCCCGATGGCCCGAACCATAGGTCGCTGGATACAAGTGACCGGCTCATCGAGATTTTGGCCAGCTTCTAATGTGAAGGTTTTATGGACCACATTCCTGCATGCATCGTCCGCCCCGACCCATTGTCCGCCAAAAGGCCAGCCGTTTCCGGTGGCCATGTCAATGCCCATATCGAGCCTGTCGGCTTCTTTAAGTGTACGAACCAGCATTTCCATCCAGTCACTGGACAGGTAATTAATGAAAAGGTCCTCACAACCTTTGACGCCGTAAATGGGTGTGATTTCCAGTCCCCCCAGTCCCGCCTTCTGGTATTGCTCCATCTGATCCGTGAGGTCTTCTTCATTAACAATGCTGCCCATCCACCACCAGCGCGTCCACGGTTTCACTTCATTGGTAATCGCCGGCCATTCGAGCCACAAAGATGTTTGCTCACGAGAACAAGCCAAGTTGCTCAGAAATAACAACGAAAGTAAAGCGAATGTCTTCAAGAAACAGGATCTTTTTTTCATCATAATATCACTTTATTCAAATTTGATTAAGCATTGTTTTAGCACCAAGATTGTCGGGGCTTGCCTCAAGTGCCTGATTAAATTCCTGCCGAGCCTTATCCTTTTTATTGAGACCCAGGTAACCAAGTCCGGCCATATAATGCGCATAGGCCAGCCTGGATCGCTGGGACTGCTGCTCGCCGAACTTAGCGAAAAAGTCGATCTGTGATGAAGTCCGCTCAAGCGCCTCTTTTCCGGATTCAATCAGGTCCCGGAAAATTTCTTCCGCGGCCTCATTTTTTCCGAGTTTACGCAGCGAAAGCGCCTGGTAGTATCGTCGGGCGTCTCGGCCACCCCGGCGGGGTCGTTCGACCGATGACGATTCCGTCCAGAACTTTTCGGCCTGGGCCTTATCGCCGAGAGCATTATAAGCCGTCGCTATCCAGTAAGAGACCTCCGCATTCCGGCCGCCGCCCCTGCCTCTGGAGGCCCGAAGATTTTCGGGAAACTCCACCGACGCCTGGTAGTCGGCAAGAGCTTCTTTGCACTGGCCGGCGTCGAAGTGTTTATGGCCCCGGAGCAGGTGAGCGTCGGTCCAGCAATCATTGACGTTGAACCGGGCGCCGCCTTCCCAGATATTGAATCTCCGCCCCTGCATCAGCTCGATAGCATCATCGTATTTTCCCATGTTTACCTTAAGCGAGATTTCGCGGGACAGAGCATCATCCCTGTCGATAACAGTAGCATGATTCTTTTCGAGGATGGCCAGCCGCTTTTCCGGTGCGGTTCCCGCCGCCTCGTAGAGCTGGTCAAGCTCGAAGAAATGGATCGCATATTTTCTGTCGAACGAAACGGCTTTTTCCATGCTCGCGATGGCCTTATCAAGCTCGATATTTTTTTCCTGATGCGAATAGGCGATTGACAGATTACGGTACACTATCGGAAACGTAGCGCCGAGAGCGACGGACTTCTCCCACAATTTGACCGCCTCGGCGGGCTGCCAGTCGAACAGCAGATTTCCAAGATAGTAAGGCGCCATCGCATCGTTCGGCCTTGCCTTCATCGCTTCCCGCAAAATTGCTATTGCTTCATGCTGAAATGGAAAAACATAGTCAGGCGACATTTTAACCGCAAGGCTATAGTATTCGGAAGCCTTACGTGCCTGCCCCATTTTCCGGGCGAAATAACCGAGGTAGTAATAGATCATAGGCGAGATTTTTATTTTTTCCGGGGCTCTTTCAATCAATTGCGAAAGCACCTCGGCACCGTCCTGCCAAAGGCCGGCGTTGAAATATTCCGCAGCCGCTTCCTGGGCCGTCGCCGGGTGCTCATTCATTACCGTAGCCATAGCCTTCGCAATCATGGGACTCCTCATCAGCAGCCACTGTTCGGCCACAATTCGAACATCGAGCGGATCGGCCTTTCGCGAAGCTGATACCAATACACTGAGAGCATTGTGCGGTTTACCCATGTGGCGCAGCACCGCGGCTTTCAGATTCATCGCCCTGATGTTCAGCAAGTTGGCTTCGAGCGAGCGGTTCACAAAATCGAGAGCGGCGACCATGTCAGACCGCGAGCAGGCTATCTCGGCGAGCGAGTAATATCCCGCCGCCCGCCATGCCGCGCTCCATGTGGCCTTATAGAAATTGTCGAAGGCCTCATCGTTCCTGCCCTGCGCTTTCAAAGCCACGCCGAGATAGTAAAAAGGCTCGCCGTTTTTCGGGCTTGTGTATTTTGCTGTGAGCCGCTCAAGCGCCTTGCGGAAAAGATTTTCAGCTTCCTCGAACCGCGCCCGCTTTAGATAGTTGATGCCGAGAGCGGTGTTCACCCGCACATCGCCCGGGTCACGGCGAAGGGCCTCCAGCCAGTATGGGTCCGGATCGAGGGCCGGGTTGTGGAACTGCTCGATCCGCAGGCCGGTAAGATACAATTCCTCGTTGGTCTTGATATCCTCCGGTGACAGCGGCGCTTTGACCGATTCGGGCATCGGCTCGGACTCCAGTCTTATCGGCGAGTAAGCGACCAGTTCCTTGCCTTCTACCGAGATCGACGCGCGGAGATTATGCTCATCCATGTCTGCCGGGATTGAAACCTGCTTTAGGTAAGACTTGCCGGGATTTATAGCCACTACTTCCCGGAGCAGGACTTTATCCGCCGCCTTGAGCACAACAGTCGCCGCCTCATGGGCCGAAGTAGTATAGAATCCCACATTGGCGATTCGGCCTTCGGTCACGTCGAGGTTCACGGCGGCGTCGATGTTGGCGTTCTTCACGCCGGCGATGTCACGGAACGGATACCAGTATTGCTTGAACGACTTGACTTCGTAGGGCTGCATCCAGCTATAGTCCGGCTGATTGTCCGAATAGGCACCTACCATCAACTCAACATAGGGGCCATCCTCATCGGTAAGTATGTCGTCCCACATCCGGCCGTTCGGGCCGTTGCCCCAGGTCCAGAGTTTTTTGCCCGGCACGATATGGTGGTCGGCGACGCTCATCGTCCCGGCCTTTTTGCCGTGGTCATAGCCGGCGAAAAAATCGTCCTCGTAGTTCCAGGCGAACATCGAGCATGAGGAAATATGGTTTTTGTACCAGCTCGCATCCACACCGTCACGGAAGTCGGCTCCGATGTATCTGCCGGTCGCTATCGGCCAGGTTGTAAACTGCCGCTTCGAATGATAGGTAACGTGCTGTGTGCTGGGAGGAAAAATTACCTGGTAATTCTCGTTTGCGTGAACCGCCACGTTTGCGAAACAAAGCAGGGAATTGACCACCGGCGTGCGATTAAGAATTTGAAGGGAAACTTCCAGATAGGACCTACCCGGTCTGAGCGTATATCCGACGGCCCATCTCATTCGGTGACGCACTTCAAGCTCACCCACCCAGATGGTCTTGCTGCCGTCCTTATTCTCTTCAAGACGATACTGTATCGGGATAAACGTGCTGGCCCGATGGTGGTGCGGGATGTTCCACTCGACGCCGCCGGAAATCCAGGCACCGATCAGGCCAATCAGTGCAGGCTTGATAACGTGCTGGCGGTAAAAAAAGTTGTAGCCGTTGGTTTTATCGACGGCTTCGAAGATCCGGCCGCCTATCTCCGGCATAATGCCGACCCTCACATACTCGTTCTCGATGTAGACCATTTTGTAGGTCTTGTCCTGCTTATCGCCGGTAAGCTTGTCATAAAGAGGATAGGGATAGACCCTTCCCTCAGCCCCCTGGGAGGCGCTTCCGAAATAGAACATCGGATTGGGCTCGGGTGCTCCGGCCATGTATGTGGGAATTACAATATCCTGCTCCCAGATCCTGACGGGCGAATCGCCGGCGGCATATATGGGAGTTGAAGTGACGCAGAGCAGCACACCAAGACACAGAAGGAACGATAATTGAGATCTTTTGCGATTCATGACTTTCTTTCTCCGATAACACGGTTTCAAAACTTTTTACTGCTTTTTCTGGTACACTCTCACATAGTCGATCAGGAACTGCTGGGGGAAGATACTTTCGTCGATTCCCTTTTGACCGCCCCAGGAACCTCCTATTGCCAGATTGAGAATCAAATAATGCGGCTGGTCAAAAGGCCAAACGTCCACACCTCCGTGCTCGTTGCTGAAAGAAAAATAATTGTGCTCATCAAAGAAAAAGTCCATTTTTTCGGGCGTCCATTCAACGGCGTACGTATGGTATGAGGCGTAAGGTTTGTCTGCTTTAATCTTCGAACCTTTTCCGGTGCCTTTGGTGTGATTGTATTTGGCCATATGGACATTGGCATAAACCGTGTTGGGATCGTAACCGACGTATTCCATGATATCGATCTCGCCGCATCTGGGCCAGCCAACTTCCCTGATGTTCGTACCCAGCATCCAAATGGCGGGCCACACACCTTTTCCCGCCGGCAATTTCGCCTTGACCTCAATGCGACCGTAGGTCCAGCTCGCTTTACCCCTCGTGATAAGACTGGCGGAGGTATAGTCTGCTGCTTTACGCGACCGTTGAGGCCTCCTCGACGATGCATCGGCTCTATAATCCGGATTAGGCCAGTTTTCTTTCCTTGCTTCTATGACAAGATGGCCTTTCTCGACCCGGGCGTTCTCCTTCCGAGCGCTTGTATAGTACTGCAATTCCCGGTTACGTACAAATCCCTGCTCGTAATTCCATTTCGCTTCGTTCGGCAGTCCCGTATAATCGAACTCATCCGACCAGACAAGAGACCATTCGTTCGCCTGCACCAGACAGGGCCACAGCAAAATAAAAATCAGGCCGTAAATCTGTTTCGTAATGTCGTGTAAGTTCGTTTTCATAATAGCTCCTTTCTTATTAAAATTATGCTCAAATGAGCAGCTAAAGTTTTTTCTGCTCGACTTTTTCAAGTTGTGTATCCGGCACCGGTTTACACTGATGGGTTTTAAAATTCTCGACATTTTTCAACACAAAAACTGCAGCGCCCTCGACATGCTGCGCCGTGACATTATTGAACTCCGCATTTTTTGTATCTTCGAGAATGAATGCCGGCCGGAAGTCGTCGGCCATAAAACCAACATCCACATTATTCATTTCAATCCCTTTTACATGACGGATAAAAAAGCCGTAGGCCGGAATCTCGCCAAAATTTCTCGGGTCGGGATAGCCGTCTTCAAGCTCCGGAACCTCCGCCTCGGCCTGCTCTTTCGCAGCGCCGCCTTTGACCAGTATCCTGATATTGCTAAGCTTCACATCCTCGATATCGTGGCCCGGAATGCCCATGATGAGCGAGCCGTACCGAGGTTCCGCGTTATACACAATTACATTGCTGATATTGATGCGGCGCAGTTTGCCTACGGCAACACCTTCCGGGCCGCGCATCCGCCGGCCGAGCCGCAGGAAGAACGGAGAGTTCGTAATATCCCTCATGGTGATATTGGAGATAGTAACGTCTTCGAGCAGCCCACCGTCCACGGTCTCCAGCGCAAGCCCGCGACAGCGTTCGAACACGCAGTTGGAGATCGTGATGTTTTTAAAGCCGCCGTTCGATTCGGTGCCGAACTTAATTCGCCCGGTGACGCCGCCGCGGTCGGGCGCCTGCTGCTGCGTGCGTTCAAAGGTGCCGTCCAGAAATGTGCCCTCATCGTATCCGGTGACCTGGCAGTTGGTTATCGTCACATTTTCCGTAGCCCTGGCATAGCCCAGCGCAAAAGAACTCTTGAGAACGACGGCATCGTCGTTGGGTGAATTTACAGTACAGTTCGAGATACGTACGTTGCGGCAACAATCGACGTTGATACCATCGCGATTAGTGTCAATTTTGACGTTGTCGATTGTGAAGTTATCCACGCCGGTCGGCAGGATGCAAAAATGGCCGCCCATCAGGAACGTAACATCTCTGATAATAACGTTGCGGCAGAGTTTCAAGGCGATCGCTTTATTGCCCGCCCCTTTGTCGCGAGGCCTGTCCCATTTGCCCAGGCCCTTGCCGTGGATCATGCCCGGACCGAGGATGGATATATTCTCGAGTCCCTCACCCCAGATCAGGCTGTCATGCCAGTGGCTGTGACCAAAATCCTGGTACTTGTGCTCATCCCCCCACGGATTCGGCTCTGCTGGGTCATACCCGCCCTGCTCGCCCGGCGTGGCCGCCAAAAGCGTAGCTCCGTGATCGAGATATAATGCAATGTTGCTTTTAAGACGTATAGAAAAGCTCAGATATGTGCCCGCCGGAAAGTAAACGGTTCCGCCTCCCGCAGAGGCCGCCGCTTCTATTGTTTTGTTGATTGCCGCCGTATCCAACGTCTTTCCATCGCCGGCGGCGCCATATTTCTTAACATCGAAAGTTCCAGCACAAAGTTGAGCCGATAGTAAGCCCGTCAAAAAAATGGCGGCACGAAGTACCAGCTTGCGCGTAATCATAATAGCTTCTCCTTTCTATCGAAAGTCTAATCATCAGTACCGACTAATACTATATCAGGATGGGGCGACGGTTCCATGCCTTCGCCGAAATAAAAACCGGGTTGAGTCGGCTGATTATACGCTACATTCTGCCAGGCCACGCTCAGCCTGTATACAGGATCGTGCATCAAGGTATAGAACCGGCAGGCGGCGGGTATTGTCGTCGTAAAAATGCGCAGCTCCATGTTGTCGCTTGTTCGCCAGATTACTTCTTCTCTCCAGTCACCCAAAATATCGGCATGGAGACAGGGATTGGATTTAGAGCCGTTGTTTCTGACGCAATCGTAATCTTCGTCTGAAAGCAATCTATCTGTCGTGCCGTTGATATAATCCCACTTATCGATCCTGGTGCCGTCCAGGATTTCGCGAACCACATCGCCATCCCACCATATCCCCATATTACACGACCGGGGTTTGGAATCGGAAATCTTTTCGCCTTTGCAGTTGTACAGGCCGTCCGAATTGTTCGCCCAGCACTCATAACCTCGATGAAGCGGATCGATATCTATAGACAGACCTCTTCCCGGATCTCTCAATTTCAACCCCCATATCACCTGACCCGTTTCGGCGTCACGAAGATTGGCCCCGTACGGGTGGCTGGGTCTTTCATGAATGGCCCAAACTTCCAGTCCAGGCCTGTCCGGATCGATATCGGACAGATGCATTGCGTCTCCGTGCCCCAAACCTGTCGTATAAAGCCCTGTCCCGTCATGATCGATCGCACAGGCTCCGTAGATAATTTCATCTTTGCCGTCGCCGTCAACGTCACCGACGCTGAGATTGTGATTGCCCTGCCCTCTATAATCTCTATTGCCGGGGGTGCCGTCGTCGCTGTCAAAGGTCCATACGTGCGTAAGTTTCCCGTCTCTGAAATTCCACGCCGCCAGCACGGTTCGTGTATAGTAACCGCGGCACATCACGAGGCTCGGTCTTTCGCCGTCGAGATACGCGATGCACGCCAGAAAACGGTCTACCCTGTTGCCGTAATCGTCGCCCCATATATCCTCAATCTGCTGGGGCGTCGGATTGAGTGTCTCCGAATGGCGGGCAGGGATATAATCCGTTGTGACAAGTGCGGCACCGGTCAGGCCGTCGAATATTGTGAGAAATTCCGGCCCTTCGAGAATATAGCCCCTCGAATTGCGGTAATCGGCGTCAGCGTCGCCAATGACTTTGCCTTGTCCGTCGACGGTCCCATCGGCCGTTTTGCAGGCAAACTCGGCCCTGCCGTCACCATCCAGATCATAAACCATAAATTGAGTATAGTGAGCGCCTTCGCGGATGTTCTTTCCCAAATTAATCCTCCACATAAAAGTGCCGTCCAGCTTGTAAGCTTCGAATATCGGCTCGCCTGTTATCCCGCTCCGTGCATTGTCACGTCCTCTGGACGCCTGGTGCAATACAATCTCATACTCGCCGTCACCATCCAAATCACCAACCGAAGCATCGTTCGGGGCATAACCATCGGGAGTTCGCAATGGGATTGAGATATATGGCTGCACAGGTGCGTTCGCCGTCAGTGTGTAGGCGGCGGATGCCTGCTGCTCCTGGCCTTCCAGCACGGAATTGACAAAGTAAAAATTTGATTGACCTAAATCGACGCCGGTATCGACATAGTTTGTGCTTTGTGATATGGGCTGGTCGTTGAGCTTTACCACCGGATCGTCACCTGTAATTCGGTAGAGATTAAAAGCGATATTGTTCGTGTCGGTCCCCAGCATACGCCATCCGACATACACCTTTCCATCGCCCTGGTTTATTGCGACCATGCCGCGTCCCAGTTTTTCCATTTGCCGCTGGGCCTGCACAGAACCGGCAAAAAAAAGTATTGCTGTTACGGTCAAAGCTGTCATCGTTTTATAAAGCAATTTAATCATTGGTCTTTCCTCAAAAAAGCAGGATGCCAATCATCAAAGTCTGACAGACAAATAATGATTTCACTTGCTCACACTGAATTGCTTGCTGTCTGTTAATACTTTGCATACGTTTCCCAAATCTTTTCAATCTGTACCAACACCAAGGTAATAGCTGGTCATGGGGTAATGAGCATAACCCATCGAACGATGAGTAACATCGTTACGGTAGAGCGGGTCCTGCATCAGGCAGACGCGGCGGTCGGCGGCCGGGATGATTGTGCTGTAAATGCGTAACTCACCGATGGTATATACAACAATCTCTTCTCGCCAGTCGCCGAGAATATCGGCTATTTGCTGCACACTGCCGGAGATGTTGCTCAGGACGTCACCCTTCCACTTGTAAATTCTTCTTCGACTGTAGATTTCCCGCAGGAGATCAGCATCCCACCATACGAGGAAATCCTGGGGCGGGACTGGGCCGTCCAGTTTTTGGCCGGCGGCGGTATAGAAATGCCTTCCGCCCGCACACTCCATACCCGGATAGTTCGGATCAATGTCACCGGCAATTGCCAGGCCGAGCTCGTTGTCCCGGTTCGCTTCCGGAATGCCGAATATCAGATTGCCGGTTCGAGCTTCCCACAGGCTGGCGCCGTTATGAGGGTGCGGATCCTCAAAGATATACCAGACTTCCAGACCGGGGCGGTCCGGATCGATGTCACTCAGGTAAAATCTGTCGCCGTGCCCGTAGCCGGTACTCCACATAGTTCGGCCATCGTTATCTATCGCAACAGAGCCGGCAAGAATCTCATCACAGCCGTCACCGTCAATATCGGCGGTTTTGATACTATGCTGGCCCTGACCCTGATACATAAAAGGTGCTCTCTCGTTGGTCCATCGCCAGAGCTTTTCAAGCTTTTTGTTTTTCAATACCCAGGCGTCCACTTTCATCATGCCGTAGATGCCGCGGACCGCCAGCACGGCGGGAGTTTTGCCGTCCAGGCAGGCCACACCCATCATATGGCGGCTCGACCGGTTGCCCGTATTGTCGCCCCAATCCTGAACCTTGCCTCGTTCGATCCAATCGACCCTGTCGATTTCTTTGCCGGTCTGGCCGTCATACACGGCGAGATATTCGGGGCCCTCCAAAATAAAACCGGTTTTACCGCTCGGAAACATTTCCTCGGAAGTGGCGGCGTACGGCGCGGTCCTGACACATACCTCGGCCTTAGTATCGCCGTCCAGGTCGCGAACAACCATCGGCGTCCACCAGATACCCATATCGACATTCCAGCCAAGATCGATTCGCCACATGAACTGCCCGGTTCTGCCATTGTAGCCGTCATATTTGTATGTGCCACGATTTGGGCCGACTCTGCCGGGATCCTTGCCACCTCGGGGGTGCTTGACCACGAAATCATAAACACCGTCGCCATTGAGATCACCAATGCCGACGATCGAAACTCCTCGAACATCATCTTTCAGCTTGATCGACTTGTACTGCTGCGCCGGCGGATTCGCGGGAAGCTCCGCCCGCTCACAAGCCGCCTGCTCCATGCCGTCCAGCACCGGTTTGACAAACCATGCGTTCGGCCGGTCCGAAGGCGGATTGGTATCCACGAAGTCCGTCGTTGTCTTAATCGGTTCGGCATTGAGCTTAACCGCATCGACACGGCTTATAGAACGATAAACATTAAAAGCGATGTTTGCGGGATCCGTCTTTAGCAGCCGCCAGCTTAGGTAAACCTTTCCGCCTTCTATTGACGATGCCAGCATTCCGCGGTTAAGCTTCTCTTCGATCCGCTCCCCAGACCAGCCTAATACCGCATTCGGTTTATATAACGGATCCATTGTGTAAAAGTTCAGGTTCGGCGGTATCTCCTCGGTGGTAAGCTCCCTGAGTCCCCGGTCGATATTCTCCGGCGGGCGTGTCGAGCGCCGCGAAGGCCGACGCTGATTCTGTGCAACAACATTACAGACAAACATGCAAACCAACAGAATACAAAGTATAACTTTTCTAATCACGATTTATTGTCTCCTGAATAGATTATCTATTCTACTTCCAACCAGAATATTTGCAAATTTTCCCTGTAATTCAGGGCAGTACTCCGACTCGCGGCCATCCATCCTCCCACACCATCGTCGATATTTTTAGTTCGGACCTGCCCGTCTGTCCGTTATAAGCGTGGAACAGCAGGAAATCTCCGCCGGATTCCTGCAGCACGGCCGGGTGGCCCGGGCCTCGCCAGTTCGGGCCCGCAGCTTCGATCACCAGCGTACCGCCGCCCTCGATCATAGGCTTGCCGTCCTTGTCAACGTATGGGCCGGTAACGCCGCGGGAACGACCGACCATAACTTTGTACGTGCTCTTCGCCCCCCGGCAGCATAAATCGAAAGATACGAACAAGTACCAATAGCCACCGTGACGAATTATGAATGGAGCTTCGATGGCATCCGGCACCGATTGCGCCGGATCAGAATCCGTTCGGGGACGGCTTGCCAGAGAGTAAAGCGTGGTATCGTAAGCCGAAAGCTTTCCCGTATCGGGATCTACGCGCCTCATTTTTATGCCGCTCCAGAAGCTCCCCCAGCATAGCCAGATATTGCGTTTGTCCTTAATGACAAGATTGGCGTCGATAGCGTTGAAATTATCCCTGCCTTCGTACGACCGGACCACGAGCCCCTTATCGACCCACTTGTAATCAGGATCGTTAGGATCGAGCGTTTTATTGGTGGCCAGTCCGATGACCGAATCGTTCTTGCCGAACCTGGAAACAGAGTAGTAGAGGTGGTACTTGCCATTGTAGAAGGAAATATCCGGAGCCCACGCACCTCTGGCGCCGGGGATTTCTTTTAACGCCCACTCGGGAAGCTTGTCGAACACTTGCCCGCAGAGAATCCAGTTGTACAGGTCCTTAGAGCATCGAATGGGTATAATGCCCGGTCCCCGCCGACGCCCGCCGGTCGAGAACACGTAGAACGTATCGGCCTGCCTTATGACGGCCGGGTCATGCACCCTTAAATTTCCCTCAAGTTCGAGAACCTCCGGGATCGGCCGGGCTTGAAGCGATGTCGTATCACGGCAGGATGCTCCAACCGCAAGAGCCGTCAACATCACAGCGTAACATACAGCGGCAAAAATTGTTTTTAGTCTCGCGCTCATTTTGTAGCCTCGATGATAGCTTTCAGATTTATGTAAGTCGGCTCATCTCGCTCGCAGCTAAGCCAGCCATCATTAGATTCAAGCTCGACGACCTGGATCGAGCTGCGCCTCATGTCAGATGCATTGCTTTTCTCGTTCGAACTCCGCCTACCGGGATGCGTAAAATAGAACAGGTATGCACGTCCGCCACTGACAACTACATCCGGATGGCCGCCTTTGACCTGGTCGTCGGGGCCTTGTCCGGGCTCTTCAAGCATATTCTTTTCCTGTCTTGTCCACTTCAGACAATCCTGCGATTTATAGATGCCCAGGCCTTTCCAAACGTCAACGACCATCCAGTAGCAGCCCTTCCAGTGGAAAACTTTGGGCCCCTCGCCCGGGCGCTCGCCCATCGCCTTGCCTTTATCGTTCCACTCATACAGATCGGGGCTGTCGGCATAGTAGATCGATTTCCCATCGACCTCGTTATTGTACCACATGCACCACGTTCCGTCCGGCAGCCGCATGACGCAGGCGTCGATGACCCTGTTGGAAGAGAGCTTCAGCACGGATTCGAATTTCCAGTTCAGCAGATCCTTACTCGTCAGGTGGATGATGTCACGCGTACCCGACCAGTCGGTGTGCATCCCCGGCACAAAAGTCAGATACATGTGATAAGTGCCGCCGTGCTCGATCACCTCCGGCGCCCAATAGCTGTACTCGCCCCGGCCGTAGTCGATATTTGCCGTGCCTCGATATTTCCACGTTGCGCCGCCGTCCGAGGACTCGGCGATGCCGATTTTTGTGCCGTGGACCCACGAGACGCCTTTTGTATTCGGTACGTTTGCTCTGCGGTTGGTGTAGAACATAAACCATTTCTTTTCGGCACGGTTCCAGCAGAGCACGGGATCGGCCGCACCGTCATACACGGGATCGCGAAAGAGCGGCTTGTCAGCGATCCTGCCGAGCGCTGCCGGGCCATCCGGCACCAGTTCCTTCGCCATGCGCGGTTCGGCCTGCGTCAACTCCTGCATTACCAGATGCGCCATCATGCGGGCGCCATTTTCATTGAAGTGTGTGCGATCATCCGGCGTGCTCGCTACCATGTCGTTGGCAGCGGGACCCAATTGTTCGTAGAGCCTGCCGCTCGAAGCGTTCAGATCGATCAGGCCCACTTTCTTCTCGGCTGCGACCGCTTTCATCGCATCCGCATAAATAATCAGACTGTTGTTCAGCTTACCGTTCGAGCCGTACGTTCTCCGCTGCACCGGCGTCACGAGAATGGGCGTTGCGCCGATCGCCCGCGACTCGTCAATATACCGCCGCAGATAGTCCCGGAAATCCGTGGCGGCATCGGTAGCTTCCGGTCTGTCCGAGTTGTGCGAATCATTATGGCCGAACTGAATCAGCAAAACGTCGGGTTTTTCCTCCAGCTTTTTGCCCAGAGCCCTTCGTTTATGAATGTCTTGGTGCTGCGCCCGCTCCTGGCAAGATTGATCACGCGCAGCGTATCCTTAAAATAGTCCTGGATATAATGTCCCCAGCCCCGGCAGGCATGATCTGGAGGATATTCACAGACCGTCGAGTCGCCAATAATCGCCAGCCGCAGCGGTGCCTCGGCCGCGCATAATGTCGCGTTGCAACCGAACAACAAAACCAGCAGGATAAACTTACTCGTTAATGCAATTCGTGTCTTCTTCATTCTCATTCAGGGCATTCGTTTAAGCCCTTCCCATCGCACGTTCCATTTTCCATTGTCCGGAAAACCAGGCGCCGGACTCTCTGGGCAGCCGTCCCAGCCTACCGCCATCATGGCAACCGCCGAGAGCAAGCCGCCGTTTCCGGGTAAATATAACGGCAGGCGGGCCGACTGGTAATTGTGCCCATTGGTCAAGTACCGGTTTTTCTGAGATTCTATGAACAGGGCATCGATTGCCTTTTCCGGCTCACCCAAACGCGCCGCCGTCATCGCGAGCATCGGATAATCCCAGCCCCACGTGCTCGGCCAGTCCCATTTCTGTATCACGTGATCCAGCGTCCGTTTCATTATGTTCGGATCTATCAGCGGTGTCGGAGGCACGAATCCGAGTGCGGCCACCATGGACGGGTGGTCTTTATAGATTGTGTAGG
>CAZTDF010000013.1:11315-24342 GCA_964612465.1 uncultured Pirellulales bacterium | reverse complement strand
GGCACGAATCCGAGTGCGGCCACCATGGACGGGTGGTCTTTATAGATTGTGTAGGGCGGTGTTTCAATTGCCGTATAGACGCCGTCGCGGATAGTCGGCCGGGAAAGCTTTCTTATCACGCGGTCCCAATCCGGATCACGCTGAAGTCCAAGCCGCTGCCGCCATTTCTGTGCCGTCTGGAGTCCCCAGTACCAATAAGCCAGTTCGAAGGTCGGGTTGAGGTTGCGAGCACGGTCGCGCCCGTAGCTTTCCTGCGCCGGGATCAGTGCCGGCCCCAGCACATAACGCCGGCCGGCCTGGTCCCACATAGGATACGAAGCCATGAACTCGGCGGTCTCAAAAACAATCCGCCTGTATTTTTCCAGGGTCGCCCGATCCTGATGAGCCCTGTAGCACAGCTCGGCGTAGTAAATCGGGTGCGACTGCTGCCAGATCAAAAACACGCCAACCGTGCTCGGACTGTCCCGGCCATCGGGCGATGTCATCTTCGGCCAGCGAGCACCCTTGTAGCACTGAAGCTCGGCGGTAGCTCTGGCCGCCGGGAGAATCAACTCGTACCACGGCAGGCTGCGCTCCAGCAACTCCGGCCTGTCCCACAGGGCGAAATGAACCGCGTGCCACCAATGCATCTCCAGGTGGAATTTGCCGAACCAACTGTTATGAACCAGCCCCGTCTCCTGCGGTGGCATCGAGCCGGAGCAATTAATCGCCGTAAGGTATTGCGAGAGCACAACCCTGCGCTCCAGTTCCGCAGCGCGGGAATCGGTGCATTCGGAAAAATCAATCGCCCCTCCGCTTGTCCAGAACTGCCGCCAGTGATTTGCTGCCGCCCTACGGACCGCTTGAAAATCGGACAGCGGCTCGTCGATCTTTGTCGGCGAAAAGCAAAACACAACTTCCAGCGATTGACCGTCCTGTTGATGGATCTCATATTCGTGCTGTGATTTGGCTCGAATCCCGCCACCGGCCGAGCAGGCGATGCGGACGTAGTACCGGTCGGAATCGAGTATCCGGGTCAACTCGGCCAAGCCGCCGGCGATTTGCGGCCGGGTCGTATGCCGGTCCGGATTGTCCCAGTCCGCCGCGTTTCTCCAATCTTCTTTGCCGTAAGGAAATGCCAGCGAGACCGGCAGCCGGCCTTCCGGCAATAGCGCCGATTCGATGCGAACCGCCAATAAGTCACGCTCCGGATGACAAACGGTCATGACCTTGACGGGCCGGCCGTCAATCTCGAACCGGCTACTCAGCAACCCGCTCCATAATTCAAGCGTTTGTGAGGTATTGGTCAAGTCCTCGATGCCGGCGGGCGAGCCGTCGGATTTGGTCAGATCAAAGCCGATTGTCCCCAGGTGCAGGCGATGCGGATTGGCGCGCAGCCAGGCAGCGGCGGGCGAATATCCGCCGGGGAAATTTCCATCCGAAGCATACGGCACCTTACGCCCCGCGACAACATAATCCTCAAGGGCATCCGCCATCCGATAGCCTTTCGGATTGGGCGAAGTATGCCAGCCCCACTGCGATTGAGTACACAGGGGCATGCCTTGCTGATGAAACTTGGAAAATGTTTGCAGGCCCGTGATGTCGGCGGTGAAAACGAACCGGCCGTTGCCCACGCTCAGAGGAGTCAGCGGGTCGGGCTTGTCCAGCGTGACATTATGCCGGCCGACCAGGGCATGGCGGTCGATCTTACGGTCAGATGTCCCAGCCTCAGTAACTTCTGGCCGTGCCAATTCGGGTATTGAACCGCCCTTGATCGGGCAGGTCCCGATAGCTACGATAATCAGCAAAAAGCTGCTCTTGGCAAGAGTGTGTTTCATTTTGTTCTTCTCGTATACTTATTGTTTCGAGAACCGTCCCACGAAGCCGCCGCCGCTGCTCATCTCGATCGTGAGCGTATCGCCTCGCCGGGCGGTGCTGTTTTTCATAACTACAGCGGCGTCGTTTTCCTTGTCATCGCAAACCAGTGATGCGTTGTATTGTCCCTCACCGAGGAACGACAGCGGAACCTTAATCGTCCTGGCCTGCGGGCCGCACATGACGGCAAGGAACCACGTCCGACCAGTACGCCGAGCGAAGATTGCCAGCTCGCCGATGGCGGATTCCGGTAGAACGATGGTCTCGTCCCACACGGCGGGAATGCTTTTGATTACGTCCACCGCAGGATTGTCGAGAACGGCCTGCGGATGCGCCGCCACTGTCAATAGCGGGCTGGCGAAGATGGCTAAACTCGCAATTTGGTGAGTCCATGTTGTATCCTGGCGGCGATCACCAAAGTGCATTGTCGTGTAATCGGCATGGCCGGCAAGATAACGGGCAAACGGCAGAATCGTTTCGTGCCGGGCACGCTCGCGCAGCGAGCTGCTTTCCATACCTCGGACCGCCTCGCGGACCACTTCATTGGGCCAGGTGCGGTAACGGCCAGTAGGCTTGTTCGCCCCGTGAAAATTGACCACCATCTGATTTTCGGCGGCCTTCCTGAGCAGGGCCTCGTAATGGTCGATTACTTCTTTGGCTTCGTGATCGAGAAAGTCGATCTTGGAACCGGCAACTCCGAGGCTGTGCAGTCTTGTGAAGAACTCCTCGCGCTGCTCCGGCGTGCCCAGTTGGTTACTGTGCTTCCAGAACAACAAACGCACGCCCTGCTGCCTCGAGTATTCTACGATTTCTTTTATCTGCTCGTCACTCCACCTGCTCCAGAAACCTTCGAGGATGTGATATTCGTAACCCAACTGACCGGCCATTCGGGAAAATTCCTTCATGCCCTCGAACGAGCGGTCACCGCCGTCAAGATATCTCCATACGGCCCGGCCGGGTTTGACCCACGCAGTCTTGATGCCGTCGGGGAAGTACCTCGGGTCGGCCGGCGGACACAGGTTGGGGACAATCGTGCTGTTGACCAGCGTGTTTAAGTCCCGACTTACCATTATAACGCGCCAGGGTGTTGTGATCGTGCCGCTGACCGGCGCCGGCATGCCTAAACGCTTAGCTTCGTCTCGCCCATAGCGCAGCTCGTACGGATAGTTCAGCGGCTGGCGATGTCCGAGCCCCGTGACAAGTCCTCGCCTGCCGTCGGCCACCAGGGCCATGCCGGCGTAATCGACCAGGTTGGCCTCGGTAATCGAACCGTAACCGGCATCGCCCGGCAGTTTAAATGTCACTGGCGGCCCGGCCCATTGTCCCGCCCGCACGTCGGAAATATCTTTCTTCTTATACGCGGCCTCGTAATGCCCGCCCAGGTCGTGGTACCAGACGGTCGAACCGGCCGGGATGACGAAGGTAGTATACTCGTCCGGCACGCGCGAGGCGCTTTGATCGCCGCCGATGACGTGACGGAAGACCGCGCCGTCGTTAAAGACCCGGACTTCCAGCATGTAGTCGGTAAACGACAAATCGTGCTGCAGCGAGATTTTCACACCGTTACACTTATTGACCGCCGTATTGTGGGCGCCGTGCCAGGGATAGGTTTCGTCGATTTTGTAGCGATCCACATTTCCGAAAACGACGCCGGATGAGAGATCATAACCATCCAGATTCATAACAATTGTGGATGGGTCGATTACCACCTTGTCTCCAAGCGTCACCGTGAAACTCAGACGCTCGGCGTTGGGCAGGACTGTCAGCTTAACGTTCCCATCCGGGCTGACAACCTGTACCTGTTCCATTTTTACCCGCTGTGACCGTCTCGTTCTCTGAGTCTCCCTTGCAAAGCTCATCTCAGCGAAACACAATGCCACCACCAAAGCAACAGCCATCATCAACGTGATGTTTCTGCACCTTTTGTCCTGCATGGTTCTGCTCCTGTAATCTGGTATTTCGATATTGTTTAACTCAGATGCCAGTCATTCACCCCCGTTATGAATTATCATCTTGCGAATTCGAAATGATAACGGCCTGATCCGATTTTCAGATTGACCATCCTGTTTTCAGTCCGCCCGACTATGACAGCGTCGTTTTCGGATAACAATTTTCCAGATTCTGAATCCCCGGCCGTGTCGCGAGCAGGGAGATGCACCTCGGCTTTAGAATTTACCGGGACCTCGACATTCAATATCAATTTATTGTTCTCGATGCGCCATTCCGACGAAATTTTGCCGTTCGGAGAATCATAATGTGCTTTAGCCCATTGA
The DNA here is from genome assembly GCA_964612465.1 of uncultured Pirellulales bacterium. GTDB lineage: Bacteria > Planctomycetota > Phycisphaerae > Sedimentisphaerales > Anaerobacaceae > JAFGPJ01. Next base: position 20,215 of record CAZTDF010000013.1, on the reverse strand, counting down.
ATATTGCCGACGAAGGCGGGTTTTATTATAACCTTCTCGTAAGCCTGAGAATTATCAGCCTGGCTGATTCCCGCAAGCCCGCCATACAGCCACTCCATGATATGCCCGAGCATAAGGTGATTGTTCGAGACCTCTTCAAGGGCAGCCCATGATTCGGTTAACGCCGTAGCACCTTTTTTGAGTTGAAAACCATATCCCGGCACATCATTGCGGTAATTCATTTCATATATCAGCTCCGAAGCCCCCCCGTTTTCCAGTGCCTCAACGAGATAATGAAATCCTACGTCGCCGGCCGTAAGCGCTTTCCCGGATTGATTGATAGAAGATACAAGGTTATCGAAAACTTCTTTGCGATACCGTTCTTCGAGAAGTCCCACGCACAAAGGCATAGCCATAGCTGTTTGGCTGCCGGTCGAATATATTTTTGTCTGAACGTTAAAGAATTTTTTATTGAACGCATCTTTGACTTCTTTCGCCAGCTCAATAAGCTTCACGGACTCATCGTGGTACTTCAGCACCTCGGCCATTTTACCGAGCAGAACGATATCATAGTAATAAATGGCCGTCGCCGTGAGCTGCTTGGGAGTCAGTTGCGCCTCTCCGGGGAATTTAGGCCCGAGGTCGTACCAGTCGCCAAGCCCATGCGACAAAATATGATCGTCCGATTTACCTTCGAGGTATTCCACATATTTATTCATCATAGGCCAGGACTTTTCCATAACGCCGCTGTCGCCGTACCATTTGTAAATTAGCCAGGGTAGTATGACGGCGGCACTTCCCCATTCGGGCGAGTCCCTGAAACCCCCTTCAAACACCACGTATTCGGGAGCTATGTCGGGCACCAGGCCGTCATCGGTCTGGGCGTCCATCATGTCGAATACCAGTTTTTTATACAGATTGTATAAATCGAAATTATAATGTATCGATCCGCCCATCAGGTGCGTTTGCTCCATCCAGCCAAGCTTTTCGCGGTGCGGGCAATCCGTAACCACGCTTTGCAGATTGCTCTTTATCGCCCAGTTAATCAGGCTGAATATTTTGTTAAAATGTTCGTTCGAGCATTCGAAACGGCCGGTTTGTTCCGCTGAATTTCTCGTATGAAGAAATTTCAGGCTGAGAATCTTCGGCTTATCAGTCATCGTTCCGGCCTTTCCGGGCACAGCACCTTCTGCCTGTACGTAACGAAATCCGTAGTAAGTAAAACGGGGCCTCCAAACCTCCACGCCGTCACCTTTTAACGTGTAGGAAAAATAATACGGGCCGCCCGAAGCTCGCTGATTTACCAGTTTTCGTTCGTTGATTAATTCGCCGGGAATCAATTTTATTTCCTGACCTCTTTTTCCTTCCACCTTCAATTCGATAATACCCGAAGCATTCTGACCAAAATCATAAAGATACGTATTGGCGGCGGGCTCGATGATTTCTTTCGGTTCAAAAATCTCTTCGACCTGCAAAGGATAATCAATTTCAGGCTTCAAAATCCCATTCGGCGCCCTCACCCGGACAGCATCTTTCCATTTAGAGTCGTCGAATCCTGGCCGGTCCCAGTCTTTCTGCTCCAACCGTGCATCATAATCTTCACCGCCATAAATGCTCGTAAATGTGACCGGCGAGGGCGAAGTTTTCCAGTCCGGGCCTGAAACGAGCGTTTCGGTCGAACCATCGGTGTAGATGATTTTCAATTTGCAGATTAATTTCGGCATCCCGAAAGCAACCACCAGTTTTCTGTACCTTTCGCGGTTGACGTTATAAAATCCATTGCCGACAATAACACCGATGCAATTTCCCCCCTTGTTCAGGTTTTCGGTGACATCGTAAGTGTTATAAAGACAGGTCTTCTCGTAATACGTCCAGCCCGGTGTCAAAAAGTCACTGCCGACTTTCGTGCCGTTGATACTCGCTTCATAATGGCCGAGGCCGCTGATAAAAAGCAGGGCATCGGCAACCTGCTTGCGAACATCGAACTCCTTACGAAATAAGGGAACTACATGCCTTTTGACCCCTTTGTCTCCCAGATTATCGCCGCTTCCGTGAACTCCCGGGACAACCAACAGCGATTCAGGCAGTTCCTCGTAACCGATCCACGCAGCATTATCCCAATCTCTTTGACCGAACAAACCGGTTACAAATTTTCCCGTCCGGCTCCATTGCGACTCTTTGTTGTTTTTATCCCAGACTTTTACCCGCCAGAAATAAGTTCGGGCGGGCCGCAACTCTGTCCCTTCATAGGAAACGAGGATGTTCCGTGAACTTTGAACTGTTCCGGAATTCCAGATGTCGTAGCGTCCCGATTCGAGGAATTCCTTCTTCGAAGAAACAACGATTTGTCTGGCCGTTTGATGCTGTCCTCTTTCCTGCGATGTCAATTCCCAACTGAACCGTAAATCTTCGAGCGGCACTCCCAGAGGATCGATTCTGTTTTCGCACCTGATAGATGCAACGCTTACCGTTTCAGCGATACACGAACCGGAACGAAACAATAAAATTGTGCTTATGCCCAGCACAAATGGAAGTACCCTTAAAGATATCTTCGCAGCATTCATAAGTCTTAAAACAGGTCTCAATGTCATATTAATCCCTCCAACGGAACGCCCCGGTCCTGTGATGCAGCCCGGACGACTGGTCTATTTGGCCGGCTCCTGAGTTTCTTTCACGGGGACTTTTGAGCGGCTCACCGGTTTACTTCGCCACCATGTAGCGAGAACCGAGCCGGAAATATTCATCCATGGCCCGAAGATCGCCGGTGCAAGAGCTACTTTCGCATTATCTGCTGCGATGTCAGAGACAGTCATTGCCAATCCCGAAGCCATACCGCCGTTCTGAAGACCAACTTCAATAGCTACCGTCCGGCAATCAGTTTCACTCAAACGTGCTGCCCGGGCTCCCCAGTAGCCTAAAACATAACCAATTGCATTATGCAGGATACCGGCACAAATCAGCAATGGACCAATTTTTAATAAATCCCCTGCTGAACGGGCGGTAATAATCGCAATAATAAAGCAAATCCCAACCATGGAAACTAATGGCAGAACCTTATCCATCCAGTGTTCGGGTCCTTTTAACATAATTCTTACTATTAACTGTGCAAAAGCCACAACACCTATAAGCACAAATCCAACGATGAAACCATCTTTTGCCAGAGTAGCTTCACCAATAGTTAAAACAGTTGCCGGGCCCCATTTAATTAATACTACCGCTAATGAAATACATACAACCCCGACAAAAGCTAAAATTCCGCTACTGTGAAACTCTTTGCGTTTGCTGTACAGAATTCGGTTTGTAATCAAACCTGCGGCTATTGGAACGATAATCATGTTGATGATAGAAAACATCATGCCTAAAAAATTCACCTCGATAAACTCACCTGCTAATGTTTTCATCAAAAACGGCGTCATAAGCGGAGAGACTAAGGTCGAGCATGATGTCATTGTTACCGACAAAGCAACATTACCACCGGCCAGAAAGGTCATCAAATTTGAAGCCACGCCACCGGGACAGGAACCGATTAAAACTACTCCGGCTGCTATCTTATCGTCAAATCCAAATGATTTTGCTATAGTGTATCCAACCAATGGCATTACTGTAAATTGCAATATCATCCCGATAAAAACCGCCCAGGGCATTTTTAACACCCTGCCGAAATCGGACAGACTCAGGGTCGTTCCCATACCAAACATGATTATCTGTATAAGCGGAACGATAAGAACCTTCAAATTGAATCCATACCAGGTCATAAAGGCAATGGGATAAACCATTGAAACCGATACGAAAGCAAAGACCCATGCAGTAAAAGAGAAACTCTTCAATTTAGAATGGCTCATAAAAAACAGAGCCAGTGAGGAAAACATTGCGATCAGTGCCAGACCTACACCGGCCCGCCGGCCGGTGAGAAGCATGATGACCACTATCACCAGGCAGAGCATGAATACGAACTTGAAGTATCCCAGAAATGATTTTACAGTTTTCATGGTTCTCCTATTTCATAATTTATGATTTACAATTGATGAGCACCGCTCGGCGAAGCCGCACTCGTAAATCATAAATCGTAAATCACAAATCCCTTAGCTCCACAGGCGGTCGTTGGAGCGGTCTCTGTTCCATTCGTCGGTGGGGGCGAAAAGTTCCTGTCCTCGCCCGAGGTGTTCTTTTACAACATCGAGATTCAGCTCGATGCCCAGCCCGGGCCCTTCCGGAACACAGGTGAAACCATCGGCGTGGAGCGGCTTGTCGATTCCTGTCACGAGGTCTTCCCACCAGTCGACGTCCACCGAATGGTGCTCCAGAGCAACAAAGTTCTCAGTGGCCGCGGCACAATGTACATTGGCCATGAAAGATACCGGCGTGCCGGCAAAGTGCATGGCCATTGCGATACCGTGCTGCTCTGCGTAGTCACCGATCTTCTTGGTTTCCAGAATCCCGCCGGCTGTGGCCAGGTCGGGATGCACCATATCAACGGCACGCTCATCGATCAGCGGTTTGAATCCGTCGAGCAGGAAAATATCTTCACCCGTAAGCAGCGGCACATCGATAGCGTTCTTTATCTCTTTCAGCATATCGGTATATTCCCACGGCACCATGTCCTCCAGCCACGCGAGCTGGTAGGGCTGCAGGGCCTTACCCAGTTTGATGCAGCTATTAACACCGATATGACCGAAGTGGTCCGACGCTATCGGGACTTGCCAGCCAATCTGTTCGCGAGCCTCGGCAAAACGCTCGCCCATAAGTGCGGCGCCTTTATCCGACAATTGAATACCTGTGAAAGGATGTTTGCCGTTCCAGTTAGCATTTCTCGTAGGGTAGCTAAGGGCCCCGTCAACCCTGCGGATACTCCGGATACCGCAATCATATTTCAGGAAAGTGAATCCCTGCTCGATTCTTTTCTTTAGGCCGCTGATACGACCGTCGGGCGTGTCGGCATACAAACGGACCTTGTCACGATATCGGCCGCCGAGCATCTGATAGACGGGGACACCGTACGCCTTGCCTGCCAGGTCCCACAATGCCATCTCCACACCTGACACGCCGCCCCCCTGCCGGCCGTGATGCCCGAACTGTTTGATTCGTTTGAATATCCGCTCGACGTTGCAGGGATTCTGACGCAGAAGCCTGCTCTTGAGCATCAGCGCATAACGCTCGCTGGCGCCGTCGCGAACTTCTCCATAGCCGGAGATATCCTGATTCGTGTCAATACGAATCAAAGGACAGCGGAAAGGCGCCCTGTCAACTACGGCTATACGCAGGTCGGTAATTCTCAGTTCCGAGGGGCTGGAGCTTCGATTCACATTCTGGGCGGCAAAAACCACCTGCTCTTCGACAGGGGCTCCGATCATACCTGCCAGGCTCAGGCCCGCAAAGCCCGCACCGGCGCTTTTGAGCAGAGAACGTCTGGAACACGCCGTTTGCTTCTGTTGATTTTTGGATTCTTTCTTCATAGTCATTTACCAGTTCCTTGTTTTTGGATTCAACATATCTTCAATTACTTCTTTCGGCACAGGCAGTTTGTTGATGTTCTTTTTCAGCCAGCGGCGGAAATCATCCTGAATCTCGGACGACCATCTGCCGTCGATTTCTCCCGGCGTGTACTTGCCTTCGTTCAGTCGCAGGTGCCCGAATATGTCACGCAGCATGATAGCCTCGGACTCGGTAACGACTCTCTCTGCCAGGTGGGCCGGGATAAAAACGATGCCCTCTCTCTTGGCCAGCACGATGTCGCCGGGGCACGCCACGGTTTTGCCTATACGAATCGGCACGTTTATCGCGGTCATCATTACTTCACGCAGGAAGCTCGGATCGGCACCCTTGCACCATAAGTTGAATCCTTTGATTGCCTCGAGGCCTTCCAGGTCACGAATACCGCCGTCGAAGATGACGCCTTTGCCCGAGTTGGCATAGATGGCGTTGCCGAGATTGTCGCCGATAAGGGTCCCGTCGAGGACCTTGCCGAAGCAGTCCGCGACGTATACGTCACCTTTCTTCAGCATGTCTATCGGCCATGAATTGGAGCTTCCGATTCTGCCTTCGGCGCGTCCCTGTTGCATGATTAATCGATTATAATCCGGGTGGGAGGGCATGTATTGTGCGGTGAGCACCCGGCCAACTATAGCCTCATTGGGATACAAGACGAACCAGCCGGCGGCGTTTTCGTAACAGCTGCGGTAACCGGCGCCGCGGACAATACTCCAGGCCTGCGTAACCGATACGTTTTTCATTCTCTCCAGAATGTCATCGGGGACATAAGGCCGGCCGTCTTCGGCCCGCGGACCTCTCCAGTTCGGCGTGCACTGCAGCACTCTCTGGCGGCTGGAAATCACGGGGGCCTCAACGCCATCATCCGCTGCCTTGATGCGGATATTGCGCCAGCGCACCTGGTAGGCAGAGTCATCGTTTCCCACGGCGTGGACCTGCAGGCCGATGATCCCCCGGAGTGTCATACCGTCTCTCAGGTCGATACAGGGGACATCATTGATCCATGTTTTTATATTGTCGCCTTTGCACTCGATACGGAACTTGTTCCACTGCCCGTCCTTGAAAGCCTTGGCGGCGTCCGGATCGGACCTTGTGGAAGCAAGCATGAAAGCCCGGCGGGCCTCGTCGTAAATGCTGCCGGAAGAACCCGACTTCTCGGTGGCGATTTCCACCTGGTAACCATAGACACGATCCGGCGGCGCAACACGTTGTTGAGGCTTGCCGTCACGTCCGCTGAATACGAATGCTTTCTCCGCTTCGGCTACCTTGCTGCGTATCTGCACTCCCGAATTCAGCTTCGGGTCAAGGAGGACCTCGAATTCCAGAATGAAATCGCCGTACTCACGGTCTGTGCAGAGGAACGAATTGGGGCTGCCCTTTACAGTCGTACCGACAATCGCGTCGTCCTCAACCTGGTATTTGGCAAAACCGCTGTGTATGGACCATCCGTTCAGGGTCTTGCCGTCGAATAGTGATACCCATTCATCCCGCTGCCGCTGTCTGGCAAAGCTCAGGTTCACCGAAACAACCAGTAAGACAATCAGGCAGTGAACTTTTCTGTGGCTCATAAGAAATTCCTTTCCTTAAGATGCAGCAAAGGTCTTCACCAGTAGTGGAGACCTCCTGCATCATGTGCCTTACGAATCGTTTGAGGTTCGCCTGGCAGTTTATGTGTAAAAAAGCATGATATTTATTACTTAACTTTTCCGGTGGCCGCCCACTCCACACCGCGAGCGATTATCTTCTGCACGTTTGGAGTCATCAGGGCCTTGCGGTCGTGACCGAAGGCGTTGTGAACGGTCCGGCCCTTGCCGTAGTTCAAGGTGAAAACCAGAGGCTCGGTTTTCTTGCTCCAATCGGAGTCGGCAGTTACCAGCACATTGATATCGCCGGTGCCTTGGAGTTTGGCATACAGCTCATCGTCAACATCGAAGTCTCCCAGACCAACGGTAATCGGATGTTCCTTATCGGCTATCTCGGCTTTAAAGACAGATCGCGGGCCGTGACCCGAGGTACCCATTACCCATTTGCGCCCGCAGAGCTTGCCGAATTCCTCCCACTTGCCGAATGAAGCACTGGCGAGGTGCTGGACGAAGAAACCCTTTCCGCCCTTGACAAAGTTAAGCAGGTTTTCCTGGGCCTGGCTCGGAAGCATGGATACACGCCGGCTGAAAATCGTAAATACGATGACATCGTACGCCTTCAGCGCGGTTTCCGATTCGAGTATATACGGATCCTCGCACACCTTGACGTCGAACTTCTCCGTCTTGACTAGTATTTCCCGCGTGGTCTCGGACATTTCCCGCCAGGGATGAACATCGACATCGTCGCCTGTAATCAGCAGAACTCTGATCTGGGCGGGCTTCTCTGCTGCGCCGGTTACACCACAAAAACTCAGCGCCACGATACAAACTAATGCCATAACAAAAACTGAACTTCGCATCTGTCTTCTCCTTTCTTTCATAATACCAATTCTCGTTGTCTGCAAATCTGTTCAAGTTGTATAATCATATCAGCCTTCTTGCCGTATACAAGAAGTAATAGTTAAGACTACCGGCACCGCACAGTAACTTCCGTGGGGGTAAGATCTTCACTTTCAGCCGTTATACGCACTCTTCCTGCCTGCTCGTCTACCGTTCTGAGAATCAGCATTGCTTTGCCGTAAAACAGCTTCCGGCTGTCCGATTGGAACGGTTCGAGTGAAAGGGGATTTCCGTTGCCGACTCCTGCGATTTCGGCCGGGCCCTCGACTTTGAAACGAACAGAATTCTCCGCCAGCGGGCAAAGCGTCCCTTCGGCATCAAAAGCCTCGACAAGAATATAGCAAAGGTCTTCACCCGTAGCGGCCAGTTTTTTTCGATCCGGCGTAAGGCGGATCTTTGCCGGTTTACCAGCCGTACGCATTATCGCCTGGCCGATTTTCTTGCTATCCTTATAAGCGACGGCTTTTAACTCGCCCGGCTCATAAACCACATCGTTCCAACGCAGGCGATACTTGTAGGTTACGGCATAATAATCCGATTCGACTTTTTCCGGATAAACGCCAAATTCTCGAATGCTGGCCCAGGTTCCTCTACCCAGCTCAGTAAATTCAATCCGCACATATCTTGCCCGGGCATCCGCCTCATGGAATATACGAGTCGGGCCGCCCCACCGGGGAAACCTGCTTGTGCTTTTGGTTACAATGCTCTGCCATGTTGACGCATCGGTCGAGGTTTTTATTTCATAGCCGTAGTTCTTTGCTTCTTTCTCAAATTCGACAGCCAGATAGCGTACCGATTGAATCTCGCCCAGGTCGACCTGCCACCATTGTTCGGCTCCGGCGTCCGCCGCGCACCAACGTGTGGACCTGTCGGCATCAGTCGCATTGACGGCGACATGGCCATTGCCGGATTCGATGGAGCTGGCCGTAGCGGATTTGCCCTGTGCGAAGT
>CAZTDF010000013.1:0-11215 GCA_964612465.1 uncultured Pirellulales bacterium | reverse complement strand
AATTCACCGGCTACAAAATCGTCGTCCTCCATCAGCTTGAATTCCACATCCGGAATGTCCGACCATGCCGCGGAATTCAGGTCGTAAGAATCCACCTGGAGCTGCTTAGAAAACTCGGTCTTTCCATTTGGAAGCGGCAGCTCGTAGAACCCGCGAGTACTCAGGGTCGAGGCCGACTCGCTGTAAATGATTGGCTTGTCGGGGTAGTGCTGCCTGTAGTTGGCATACCGGCGGGCATAATTCCAACCGGTAAGGTCAAGCGAATCGAGAATCGGCTCATCGGCCGTACCGGGGATATGGCAGGACAAACCCACGGGGCGAGTCGTATCGTATTTTCGCACAAAATCTCCCATGTACTTCACCCGCTCGGGCGACTTGCCCTCCCTGTCATAAGGCTGGTTGCCGATTTCGTTGCCTATCGACCAGATTACGACGCTGGGATGATTGCGATCGCGCATCACCAGGTTGCGAATCTGTTTCTCGCCGTACGTTTCCAATGGCGGCCGGCCTTTTATGCGGTCGGCCTTATCGTCCCATTTGTCAAAAGCCTCGTCCCAAACGACGAATCCCATCCGGTCGCACAAATCCAGCAACTCCGGCGACGGCGGATTGTGACTGGTGCGGATGGTATTTACTCCCATCTGGCGCATGATTTCCAACTGCCGCTCCATGGCACGGGTGTAAAACGCCGCCCCGAGAGGCCCGTGATCGTGGTGCAAATTCACGCCGTAAAGCTGCACACGCCGGCCGTTAAGATAAAAACCGTCGTCGGCCGTGAACCGGAACGTGCGGATGCCGAAGGTGGTTGCGTCCGCATCCACGATTTTTTTGCCCATGCGAACGATTGTCCTGGCGGTATACAACTTCGGGTCCGTGATATCCCATCGGCGGGGATTGGTAACCATCAGCAACTGGTCCAGCTCGCGTGAGCCGGCGGCGGGTAAAGCTTCTTTCTTTATGCCCTTAGCCGCCACCCGGCCGTCAGGATCAAGCAGCAAGACCTCCACCGTGACTTCCGATTCGGCGTCGAGGTGGTTGTCAATGGTAGTTTGCACACGGACCGTCGCCGAGGAATCGCTCACATCGGGGCTTGTGATAAACGTGCCCCAGTGCGCGACGTGCACCGGCTGGCGGACCGTCATCATCACCTTGCGATAGATGCCCGCCCCGGGATACCATCTTGTGCCATGATTGCGAGTATCAACCTGAACGGCAATCACATTCGTACCGTCATACTTCACGTACGGCGTAGCATCCACTCGGAAGGACATATAGCCGTAATCCCACTGTCCTGCAAGCTGCCCGTTTACATAGACCTTCGGAAACGCCATCACGCCGTCGAAATCAAAATACACCCGCCGCCCGCTGTCAGCCTTATCGAGCGTGAAGGTCTTTCGATACCAGCCCACGCCCTTCCAGGGCAGCTTTCCGGCATAGCCGTTTTCTTTCGGGTTGAACGGTCCTGAAATTGCCCAATCATGCGGCAGACGCACCGCCTGCCATACTGAATCGTCAAATTCCGCCGCATTAGCATCCGGCTGATCGCCCTTAGCGAATTTCCAACCGGAGTTGAAGTTCACTAACCGATGTCCGGCGGAAGTTAAGTTTTGCGACGACCTTACTGCGTCGGCTTCAGATTCCAACGCAGAACTACATCCAAATAGGAATATCAATACTCCGATTACTGCCACCATTACGATACTTGTCCGTGTTTTCATTGTATTGCCTCCATTTGTTCTCTATTTCGCTTTTCGAAGGTCCTTATCTGTACATATGATTACTTTGATGTATTGTCTGCCGGGGCAAGGCACGTCCCTGCGGCAGACTCCGTCCCTGTCGGTGGCGTAGACGGGTATTGCAAAAGTGGCAACGCCGGTCCGCAGGAAGGTACTTACCATGTTCGGTTTTGCACCATGCGGCTTGTGGCTGAATCGAGTCAAAAACATTCTGCCGCTCTGATAGATATTGTGGTCGAAATTACCGGACATGGCAAGATAATATCAAATATCAGTACTAATAACCACGATATGCCGCTTCAGTGCAGGCTAATAGTATAAGATCCAGTTCACGGGATGGACACATCATAGTTCAGCTTGAAGTTAGCTGTTTTTCTAATTCTCTATTCCTCTGGTATCTCATTTTACGCTTGTTCAACATCCAACTCCACAGCCGACACGGAAGCCGGTGGGAAATTCCAGCGGCAATTCTCCGGCAGATTTTTCTGCCTCGGTACAATCACGTCGGATTGGGTTTGGATAACCTCGAATTCCGGGTCAGCCGCCAATTCGAAAATCCGGCCGGAGACGATTTTCATGCCGTCCACCCTGAGGCCTGCCGAGGCCGACCGGTTTCTATTGGTATTGATAACGTGCAGAAATATCCTCTCGCTACTTCGGCTGGCCGTAACATCAAGGTCCCCGGACGCCGTGCTCACATCAACAGCCTTGTCGCCCGTATGATGCCGGTACAGACTCATAACCATAGCAACTGGCATCATATATGATTTTCCGCCCGGCACGGGAATCATGATGGCGTTGACCTGCCAGCGCGTACCGCAGAAATCGGCCAACGTGGCGATCTTGAGCTTATCGCCGTGCCTTTCGTGGACATTCAACATGCGTGCGTTCGCAACACCCGCCGCCCATGTGGACAGCACCTCGCACCGGTTCCGCCCCGGCAGGGCAAAGTGGCATTCGGTCATAGCCAGCGGAATCGGGTAATCCGCCACCTGCTCTTTCATCCATTTAATCTTCTCTTCGTGCACCTTCGCGGCATTCATCAGGTGCCGCCAGGTCCGTGCCGGGTCCTTGCGATATTCAGTCCCCCGCAGAGGCGAATCGGGTAAACCTCTATCCGGATTGAACATATGGTGAAAAGCGAGGTACTGCAAATGTTCGCCGGCGATATCGAGCATCCGTCGGGCCCAGCCGCTGTCGCCCCAGCCGATTAACTCGATGCCGGGGTCGCGGCTTCGCATGGCCTTGGCAAAAGCGATGGTACGTTTCGCCGCGGTTTCGCAGTCGTAGCCGTTGCGGTCGTAAGAGGTTTCATTGCCTAACTGCCACAGATGGATGTTGTACGGTTTTTCTACGCCGTGCTTGAGCCTTTCTTTACTGTCGGGGGCATTACAATATTCCACCCAGTCGGCCGCTTCTTCCGGGCCCGCCGAGCGGATGTCACCCTTGGGGCTGCGCTGCCAGTTTTTTCTGCCGTCCGATTCGAAGTTCACGCTCATAAGCGGATCGGCGCCTACCTGCCGGCAGAAATCCACAAACTCGTGCGTGCCGACCTGGTTGGACTCAATTCCGCCCCAGAGCAGGTTCAGCATCGGTTTTCGCCGGTCGCGCGGCCCGACCGCCTCGGCCCAGCGGTAATACGAACTGAAACATCCACCCCAGCGAATCAAAGCCGGCGACAGCTCTTTCGTGACCTCGATGACATCCTGCCGCCAGCGGTCGTTCTTGAAATCCCACGCCGCGGCGACCGAGCCGTCCGTCGTTCCTAAAGGCTCCATAAATTGCATGTACAAATAGGGCGACAAATCAAATCGCTGCTCAGGATTCACTACGAGCAATGGATTTGTCTCGACACAATACGCCGCCGGCAGAGCCAGGGCCGCCGCCCCTGCGCCGATTGTCTTAATGAACTGCCGTCTCGTGCTGCGGTATGTACCCATGTCCGATCTCTCCTTCGCTCATTATGGATTACCAGTCAACTTTCGAAAAAGCCTGTTACCAATCTTATATTTCACATAATATCTGATTCAGTAATTCAAATCCATTATATCCATATCTCGCTACTCGTGACTCGCTTTATATTCAGAAAACGGTTCCAATTCCATAATGGATATGGTAATATCAGGAACCAGGAAAGCCCGGCCGAATCGAGAAGGGGCATGAAGTGTAAACCTTGAATCCCTTAGGGACAAGTCAATTGTCAGGAGAGAATCTTATGTCGGCAAAGTTCATAAACAGGAGGCGTTTTCTTGCCGGGACGGCGATGACCGCAGCGGCCACTATCGTACCGAGTCACGTACTTGGAGGAGCGGGAAATATCGCGCCCAGCGAGAAGCTCAATATCGCCGGTATCGGTGTTGGCGGAATGGGCAAGAGCAATATGAGGCAGCTCGAAAGCGAGAACATCGTGGCCCTGTGCGACGTGGACCATGAGTACGCAGCCGAGACGTTCAAGAGGTATCCGAAGGCGAAGGTCTATACCGATTATCGCAAGATGCTGGACAAGCAGAGCGATATCGACGCTGTTATGATTGCCACGCCGGACCATACGCACGCGGTTATCGCCGTCGAAGCGATGCGGCGACGAAAGCACGTTTACTGCCAGAAACCGCTGACGCACGATGTCTACGAATCACGCATGCTGGCCAAATTGGCCAAGGAAATGGGCGTCACTACCCAGATGGGAATTCAGGGACATTCGGCAGAAGGGGGACGCCTTATTTGCGAGTGGATTTGGGACGGCGCCATCGGCCAAGTCACCGAGGTCGACGCCTGGTGCAGCTTGTCTTACTATCCCTTCGGCCATGCGTGGTGGTCCAGCAAATGGTCCCGGCGTCCGAAGGAAGCGCCGCCAGTGCCGGCGACTCTGGACTGGGACCTCTGGCTGGGCCCTGCGCCCGAGCGGCCCTATCATCCGGCGTACCATCCGGGCGTGTGGCGATGCTGGTGGGATTTCGGCTGCGGGATGATGGGCGACCGCGGGGCTCACACATTGGACCCGGTCTTCTGGGCGTTGAAACTGGGACACCCGACAAGCGTGGAAGCCACCTCGCTTGATCTGAATCCGGATACGCATCCGGTCGCGTCCATTGTAACGTATCAATTTCCCGCCCGCGGCGATTTGCCGCCGGTAAAGCTGACGTGGTATGACGGCCTTCGTCCGCCGAGGCCGGCGGAGCTCGAGGACGGCAGGCGCATGGGCCATACCGAGGGCGGCTCACTCTTCAAAGGCAGCGAAGGCAAGCTCGTTGCCGGCGTTTATGGCGAAGGGCCGCGACTGATACCCGAGAGCAGGATGAAGGCGTACAAAACGCCGGAGAAGACCATCCCCAGGGTGGAAGGCTCGCACGAGCAGGATTGGGTCCGGGCTTGCAAGAGCGGCAGACGGGCCGGCGCCGATTTCGAGTATTCGGGACTCCTGACCGAAGTCTGCCTGCTGGGCAACGTGGCCAGGCGAGTGGACGCAAGAATCGAATGGGACGCTGAAAATATGAAGGTGACAAACCTGCCGGAAGCTAATAAATACATCCGCACCCAATACCGGGAAGGCTGGAGTTTGTAAACCTACTGGATTAGGATTTCAATATGAATAAAAAGAACGTTCAAAGAATCTGTGTGTGCCTGTTATTGATTGGCTTTGCAGCAGCAGATTCTCCTGCCGGACAGAGCAAACCCGCTCAAAGCTGGGTAAGAACCGGCAAGTTGGGAGCCATACCTCAGCGAGTTACTGATGCTTATCCATTGTCCGACCAGGCTAATAAAGGCAAATGGAAAAAGTATGAAATAATGAGCGATGAATTCGAGGCTGCTGTGCTCGATTCGAACAAATGGCATCCCAGGAATCCGGGATGGCTGGGCAGGCAGCCGGCGTATTTTTATCCCGGCAATGTGACGCTTAGTGACGGCAAGCTGCATCTGGCCATGAGAAAGCAGGAAGTTCCTGAAATGTCCCGTGACAAAGGCTACCACACATACACATCCGCGGCGGTCAAAAGCAAAACGACTGTCAGGTACGGATATTTCGAGGTCAGGTGCAGGCCGATGAAATCCGCCGGCTCAAGCTCGTTCTGGTTCTATGACAGCACGCCGGAACTGTGGACGGAGATCGATGTCTTCGAGATTGGCGGCGGGTCTCCGGGCTTCGAGAAGAAGTACAACATGAACGTCCACGTGTTCCGAACTCCCACCGAGAAAAAACATTGGTCGAAGGGCGAAGTATGGATCGCACCTGAAAACCTGGCCGACGCCTATCACACTTACGGGCTCGAGTGGGACGAGGACAAAATTCAATGGTATTTCGACGGCGTGCTCGTCAGGTGGGTGGACAATACGCACTGGCACCAGCCGCTGACCTTGAACTTCGACAGCGAGACCATGCCCAAGTGGTTCGGCCTTCCCGAAGACAGTGACCTTCCGTCCACGTACAGCATCGAATACCTGCGGACCTGGAAAAAAGATGCCGGCGAATCCTTCGTGCGTGTAAGTCCGCGGGACAGGCGTTACTTCGAGCTTTCAGACGGCAGCCCGTATATTCCAATCGGGTTGAATATGATTGCGCCGTATGGTAAGACCGAAGAAGAATCCCTGGCATGCATGGAGCAATGGATTAAAAGTCTTTCGGACAACGGCGGCAACTACATCCGAATCTGGCTCAGTCATAATTTCTTCGACGTCGAGCACGACAAGAGCGGCCAGTACGATGATCAAAAGGCAAAACGAATCGACGCCGTGCTGGATATGGCACGCCGATATAACATTCGCGTGAAGATGACAATCGAGCACTTCCGGCATTTTTTCAGGCAGCGCCAGCGATGGGCGGCAAAACCTATCCATCACGTTTCACAGGGCGGACCGGCAAAGGATGTGGATGATTTCTTCCAGGGCGAGCGCAGCCGCGAGCAATTTAAGAAAAAGCTCGACTGGTACGCCGACAGGTATGGCGACGAGCCGGCAATCTTCGCCTGGGAGCTATGGAACGAGATGGACACGGTCAGCGGCAAAGGCTACATGGAATGGACCGAGGAAATGCTGGCCGAGCTTAAAAAGCGTTTTCCGAAGAACATGGTGACGCAGAGCCTGGGCAGTTTCGACCACGACAGTAAGAGGGACAGATACCGCAGGCTCTGCCTGATGAAAGACAACGATTTCGCGAACGTGCATCGTTACCTGGACCTTGGCGCTTCGCTGGATATCTGCAAGGGGCCGGTGGACATTCTCGCCGTCGATGCTGTCAAAGAGATGCAGGCCTTTACACAGGACAAGCCGATTCTCCTCGCCGAGAGCGGCGCCGTCGAGCCGAGTCACTCCGGGCCGTTCAAGCTGTATAAGAAAGACCGGGCGGGCATCATACTTCATGATATTATCTTCGCTCCATTCTTCGCCGGCGCCGCCGGCACGGGCCAGAACTGGCACTGGGACCAATATGTCGCGCCGATGAACCTGTGGTTTCAATTCGGCCGGTTTGCCGAGGCGACCAGGGGAATCGACCCGCCGGCGGAGAATTTCAAGCCGGTCGAGATCGACCATCCGCGTTTGCGTATTTATGCCCTGAAGGGAAAACACACGCTGCTTGCATGGTGCAGGGACAAGCAGAACACGTGGCAGACGGAATTGGCCGAGGGCAAAATACCTGAGGTGGTCAACAATGCAATTATTTCATTGCCGGATAGCGGCAGGGATTTGGATAAGGCCGACGTCAATTTCTATGATCCATGGAAAAATAAATGGGTGCCGGGCAAAACCGAAGGCAATAGAATTACCTTACCTGATTTTACCCGTTCTCTTGTTGTCAGGATAAGGTACTGAACCACATGAATCGTATAAGCCGAACAAAAAGTGTAGTTGCGTGTTTACTCTTACTGCTGATATGCGGCGTCAGCTTTGGCGTCACGTATAAAATCCATCCGGCAATCGCCGGCTCACAGGAAGAATTCGAAACCATCGCCAATTCTCTCAAGCCGGGCGACGAGCTTATCCTGTTCGGCGGGACATATTCACAAACCGCCCGCCGCGCCGTCACCGCCAAAGGCACCGCCGAGACACCCATAACAATTCGTGCCGCCGAAGGGCAACAACCGCTGTTCACACACCCGGAAAACGCCGCAACCAGATACAATAATATCGAGTTTGCCGATTGCGAATATCTCACTATCCGGGGAATCTATTTTAAGGGCGGCAGCTCGGGCGTGCGTTTTATCCGGGGCCGCCACGTCACATTCGAAGATTGCCAAATCAGTCACACCCAAAACAACGCCCTGACAATGAACAGCGGCGATTGCGATGCTTTTGTCATTCGAAGGAATCACATCCACCATACCGGCTTGAGCAGCCGCGGCTCGACCGAAGGGGAAGGAATGTACATCGGCGGCCATGACGGCTCGTGTGTCACTACCAACTCTCTTGTCGAGGGCAACTACATTCACCACACTCGCGGCACCAGTATCGGCGGTAACGACGGTATCGAAATAAAATTCGGCTCGTACGGGAACATCGTCCGCGACAACGTCATCCACGACACGAATATCGGCACGAAGTACCCCGGCATTTTCGTGTACGGCGGCGGCAAAGGCATAAACATCGTCGAGGGCAACGTTATCTGGAACGCGGGCGAGGGCATCCAGGTGGTTTCCGACGCTATTATCAGAAATAACATAATTTTCAACTGCTCGGCAACCGGCATCACAGCGGCCCCGCACGCTGCAGTCCCACACGTTCGGAACGTTAAGATCGTCAACAATACAATCGTCAATCACCCAAGGGGTGTGGTGTTTCGCTGGGAAAAGGCCGAACGGATGATTTTCGCCAATAACGCCGTCTACTGTCCCGGTTCGAGGGCCATAGACGCATCCGGAATCGGCGGCGGCACGTTCAGTGCCAACTATGTTGCCGGCCGTATTGTCGGTGCGACACTGGACGGCTCGGCGTTTTGCGACGGCGGGACGTTTGACGCAGCCTTTGCAGCGCCCGCCGAACATGACTATTGGCCCGGGCCCGGCTCGGTGCTGATAGATCACGCTGATTCGGATTTCGCTGCTAAGCAGGATTTCAATCATACCGCAAGGACGCCGCCCTTCGATGTCGGGGCTTACGAATCGGAATCAAAAGCGGCAAATCCCGGCCGGCGGATAAAAGAAGGATTCAAAGCGAGTCAGTAAAGGTAAAAACAGCCTATGAGTGACGTTACGCGAATTTTAAACGCAATCGAGCAGGGAGATGCCAGGGCAGCGGATGAATTGCTTCCTCTGGTCTATGAGGAATTGCGTCGCTTAGCCGCTCAGAAGATGTCGCATGAACGGCCCGGCCAGACGCTTGAGGCGACTGCTTTGGTTCATGAGGCCTATATCCGGCTTCTCGGCGCTGAAGCGCAGAACTGGAGCGGCCGGACACATTTTTTCTCCGCCGCTGCCGAAGCGATGCGCCGCATTCTCATCGAGAACGCCCGACGAAAACAACGCTACAAACACGGCTCAGACCGCCACAGAGTCGATTTGAACGATTCGGAAATAGCTATCGAAGGCCCTTCAACCGATCTGTTAGCGCTTGATGAAGCGCTCACAAAATTAACCGAAGAAGACCGTGTTGTTGCCAATCTGGTTAAATTACGGTACTTTGCCGGCCTTACACTTGAGCAGGCAGCAGCAGTTTTAGGCGTTTCCCGCCGGACCGCTGATAGATACTGGGCCTACGCCCGTGCCTGGCTGTACCAGGAAATCACTAAAGCAGAAAAACCGTCCACGAACTAAGAAACCATCTCAGACCATAAAAATCAGATTATTTTCATATCTTGTAATTTTTTGTGTCGCATTTTCGCCGCGGATGTCGCATTGCTATATAGAAAGATTAAAGGAGCATTGAAATGGGCAAAGAACAAAAAGACATCAAAGCGATTTTCTCAGAGGCAATCGAAAAGCAAACGGCTGAAGAACGAGCCGCCTACCTTGATGAAGTTTGTGGCAAAGACGCTGAACTTCATTCAAAAATCGAGGGATTACTCAAAGCCCACGAACAGGCCGGCAGTTTTCTCGAAATCCCTGACCCTGAGCCGAACGTTACATTGGATGGGCTTACACAGATCGAAGGTCCCGGCACGAAAATCGGCCGGTATGAGCTTTTGTCGCTAATCGGCGAAGGCGGCATGGGCCTGGTCTATCTGGCCGAGCAGAAAGAGCCGGTCAAACGAAAAGTTGCACTCAAGATAGTCAAGCTCGGCATGGACACGAAACAGGTTGTTGCCCGATTCGAGGCCGAGCGCCAGACTTTAGCTCTGCTGGAGCATCCAAACATTGCCCATGTATTCGACGCCGGAACAACGGAAACAGGAAGACCTTACTTCGTGATGGAATACGTAGAGGGCAAGACCGTAACTAAATACTGTGATGAGCAAAAACTTAGCGTTGAACAAAGACTCGGACTCTTCCAACAAATCTGTGAGGGTGTTCATCACGCACATCAAAAGGGAATTATACATCGGGACATCAAACCATCGAATATTTTGGTATCCGTTCGTGGGCAAAGAGCCGTTCCAAAGATTATTGACTTCGGGATAGCCAAGGCCATCACACAGCCGCTAAGCGGGAAAACGGCGTACACTGAACACGGCCAACTACTTGGCACACCCGAGTATATGAGCCCCGAACAGGCCGAGATGGCCTACCAGGATGTCGATACCCGCTCGGACATTTATTCATTAGGCGTTATGCTTTATGAGTTACTTGCCGGGGTGCCACCGTTTGATGCCGAGAGGCTTCGCGAAGGTGGGATTGACCATATTCAACAGGTAATATGCGAAGAACAGCCAAGAACACCAAGCGCCCGACTGACGAGCTTAGGCGGCAAGGCCAGAACAATTGCCGAAAGCCGTAGAACGCAGATCATCACATTAACCAGACGTCTTCATAGAGAACTGGAGTGGATACCCATGAAAGCAATGCGAAAAGATCGAACGAGAAGATACCGGTCGGCCTCCGAGCTGGCCGACGATATTCAGAACTACCTTACTGGCACCCCTTTAATTGCCGGGCCTGAGTCGGCGGTATACCGGACCAGAAAGTTTGTACGAAAACATGCCGGTTCTGTGGCAACAGCAGCACTCTTTTTTGTGGTGATAGTCTTGGGTCTGGTGGTGAGTATACTAATGGGTTGTAGAGCAGAGCAAGCTAGGGAGCAAGAGGCCGCTGCTCGTGTAGAAGCTGAGCTAGCACGCGACAAAGAGGTCGCTTTGCGGGCAGAAGTTGAACAGGCTCTGGTACGTGCTGAGAATGCAGAAAAGCTCGCTGATGAGCAACGCAAACTTGCTGAAGAACGAGCCGAAGAATATCGACGTTCTCTGTATTGCAATCGCATTGCCTTGGCCGATGTCGCATATCGCGATTGTGACATAAGCCGTCTTAGAGAGTTGTTAGACTCGTGCCCAGTTGATCTTCGTGGCTGGGAATGGGATCGTCTCAACTATATGTCAGACCAGGCCGTGATGACGCTTT
>CAZTDF010000012.1:37507-41466 GCA_964612465.1 uncultured Pirellulales bacterium | reverse complement strand
GCCGTCGAAGCCGTCCTCGAAGGCCAGACCGACTCATTAGTGATAAACAATACGAGCAGAATGCTGGCCGACAGCGAACAAATCCAGGCTCTTGACGGCAGAGTGAATTTCATATGTCTTGATAAAACCGAGCCGTTCGTGGACAGCAACGATTTGTCGAAATACGAATGTGTGAAAGGCAGGCTCGTCGAGTTTGTCAAATTCGACGGCAAGTACGCACCATTGGCCTGGAAATTACTCGGCAAGACGCTGATTGTTGATTCTCTGAAAGAGGCAGCCGAACTGGCAGGACACGGGGCAAAAGGTTACAAGTGTGTCACTCTCAAGGGCGAATTCGTAAGCACCGATGGCGTGATAAAACTCGGGCCGCTTGGCAAGGCAACAGGCCTGATATCACGTAAAAGCAGGCTGCGTCAATTACAGGATACTATCGCAAATATAACCTCAGAAATAGAAGAGATTGAAAACCAGACTGAGAAAAATTATCAGACGAAGATTCACCTGGATAATTTGTGCAAGGAATTGAGGACCGCGGTCTATGAAGCGAATACCGAGCAGATGCAGGTAAGTTCGAAGCTCAGCGTTATAGAACAGAATGTAAAGCGGCTCAAAGATGAAGAGCCCTTGATAGCCAGTGAAATCGATCTGTTGGCCGAGCAGATAGCCCAGTCGGTGCAGAAGGAATATGACTCGAAGCAGAAATTATATGAGCTGGAGGTCGTGAACAACCAGCGAACCGAGCACATAGAACAGCTTCAAACAAGACACTCCGAACAAAAACAGCAGCAGCAGACGTTGTCAGACAAGCTGACCGATTTGAAGATTGCCCTGGGTCAAATTACCGAACAAAGCAAGGCATTGGAACAGGCAATTTTCAGCTTGAACAGCCAGTTACAGGAGAACCGGACGGCTGCCGGCGCCGCCGAGAAGGAAACGGCAAGCTGTGCCGAGCAGTTAACGGCTGCTCAGCGGGACATTCTTGGCTGCGAAGCATCGGTTTCGGAACTTTTCGTTGAAAAAGAGAGGAACCAGCAGAGCAGCCGGCTGCTGCAAAAAGAAGTACAGAGATTGTTCGAAGTCAGAAAGCAAACGGAGGAGCTTATTCGGCTTAAACGTGCCGAGAAAGGCCAAGCCGAGCAAAAGACCAATGAGCTAAAGATAGAATTGAGCCAGTTGGAGGTAAGGCAGCAGGACCTGGTCGAGAGGGTCAGGGATGAGTTGCAGATCGAACTGGCTGAGGCCTATGAGGACTACACCGACCAGCAAGTTGATTGGGAGGGAATACGAGAAGAAATAGCCACGCTTCGGGGCAAGATCGAACGGCTCGGAAACGTAAACGTGGACGCTATCGACGAGCAGGAAGCTCTCGAGAATAGGCACGAGTTCCTGAGCACACAGGTCCAGGACCTTAACAGCAGCAGGGCTCAGCTCCAGCAGCTTATCAACCGCCTGAACAAAAAGAGCAGAGAGAAATTCCAGGAAACGTTCGAGGAAATAAGGGGACATTTCCAGGAAATCTTCCGCAAGCTGTTCGGCGGAGGCAAGGCGGATGTTATACTCGAGGATGCGGAGGACATTCTCGATGCCGGCATAGAGGTAATCGCTCGCCCGCCCGGCAAAGAAACAAGAAGTATATCGCTGCTGAGCGGCGGCGAAAAATCGATGACGGCTCTGGCGCTGCTGTTTTCGGTATTCAAGGCCAAGCCGTCACCTTTCTGTTTCCTCGACGAGGTTGATGCGGCGCTGGATGAAGCAAATAATGAGCGTTTCAATATGCTGGTGCGGGAATTCCAGAAGGACTCTCAGTTCATAATCATCACGCACGCCAAGCGCACAATGAGCATCGCCGACGTGCTGTTCGGCATCACGATGCAGGTCCGCGGCGTGAGCAAAAAGATAAGCGTACGCTTCGGCGAATACGAAGACGAATCCGTCGCCGTGGCGTGATTCGTTGCTCGTGACTCGTGATTCGTTTAGCCCCCAGGCCTGCCCCGGGGATTTTCTTATTGATATCACACATCAAGCGTTTATAATTCGGTTTATGGCAAGAAAGTCAAACAAGAACGCCAAACGTATGAACAACTCCCGGCAAATGGACCCAATCCAGGTTGCGGCCGACTATGGGATAGATGTTTCCATGCTCGCCGACAATCTTCGAAGAAGCGTGACAGACCGAATCAAACGACACCAAATCGCACTTAATACGGCAAAGAAACTCAGGAAAGCAAAACGACTGTGAGCAACGATTTTGTCAACCTGCTTGAGAGGCTGGTTAATAACGGGGTGGACTTTGTAATAGTGGGGGGATTTGCGGGCGTTGCTCACGGGTGTACCTATGTGACCCAGGACATCGACATCTGTTGTGATTTTTCGCCTGCTAATCTGCTCGCACTGCAAAAAGCCATCTCTGATTTGGATCCTGTGCACCGAATGACACCGAATCGAAAGAAACTGAAGCTGACGGATAAAACGTGCGTGCAATTCAAGAATCTGTATCTCGATACGGAGAATGGCCAGTTAGACTGCCTGAGCTTCATTGACGGTCTGGGCGATTATAATCGAGCCAAACAGGAAAGTGAGCTTATTGAAGTTGAAGATATGAAAATCCGGGTACTGAGTTTGGATGCCTTGATTAAAACAAAAAGAGCGATGAATCGCCCGCAAGACAAGGCCGCTGTCCTGCAGCTTGAAAGTATACGGAAACTGAGAACAGAAACTTCCGAAGAACGGGACGGAGATTAGAAGACAACTTCTTTGGCGTCGAAGACGGGGCCGTCCTGGCAACACATTTTATAAACTGTTTCATTTGAGTCGCTAACTTTGCATTCGACGGCACAGCTTTGGCACAGGCCGATGCCGCAGGCCATTCTCCGCTCCATACTGACTTGGCAATCGATGTTCTTTTCCCGTGCGATTTGCGCGACCCTTGCTAACATTGGCTCGGGTCCGCAGGCACAAATGATAATATCGTCAAAGGATATGTCGGATTTTTCGAGCCATTCTGTGAGGCAATCGGTGACAAGCCCGTGGTAACCGGCCGATCCGTTGTCGGTTGCGATTAGCGATTCGATTCCGTATTTGGCGAATTCCGGTACAGAGAATCCGAGTTGTTGGGATATCTCATCCAGCCGGCCCTCGAAGGGCAAGGCCTCGGCAGTTTTGGCGCCCGCGAGTGAGACAACATCAAACCCTTCATCGCGTGCAGTCAGGCTCTGCGCCAGGTGCTGCAGCGGTGGCGTTCCCATTCCGCCGCCAACGAGAAGGACAGTTTTCTTGCCGTCCGGGATTTGGAAACCACGCCCCAGAGGTCCGATGATGCCGATATGATCGCCAGCCGATAGAGTCGTCATGCGCAACGTGGCCGGCCCGACTACGCAATAGAGAAGCTCGGCGAACGTTATGTCCTCCTCGGGAGTCACTTCGGCAAAGCTGAAAGGCCGTCGCAGCAAGATCTTTCTGCCGGAGGCGTCACGAAGCTCCTGCGGCACGGCGTCCGGCGAGGGCAGGGCGGTTTTTGAAAGGTCGAATTGGGCAAATTGTCCCGGCTCGAAATTGGCAAAAGCCCTCGCACCATCTTGCGTGAACTGAAGCCTGAGCCTATGGAATACGGGCCCTATCTGCCTGTTGGAACAAACCTCTGCCTCGAATTTGCCCTTTACCGATGACGAGCATCCTTCTGACATAAATCGCCACCATCCCTCTTACAGCAGGCCTTCGTAAACCCTAACGCCGTCAACAACTTTGCATACGTGGACGGCATATTTCTCGGCGAAATCGGGACAGCTTCGCGGATAGGCCGTATCGACTGCGGCTTTCACCGCCTCGACGGATTCGGCGCGGACCAGAGCGCCGGACGCCCCCTTGTCACCGCCGCCCAGCATCCGTTCGCCCAGGACTCCCGGCACCGTTCTGACCACGTCGCACATCGTTTCGAGCTCCGGACCGGATATCTTGTAATC